>NZ_JAMYQW010000003.1:0-349959 GCF_040321085.1 Mesorhizobium sp. M0522 | reverse complement strand
ACACCCCCCCACCCCCACCGCCTCGTGGCGGGGCCCGCCGCGCCCGCGCCCCCCGTGCCCCCAAAAAACCGCCCCCCCAATCCCGCTACAAAACCCAACCCCCCCCCCCCCCCCTCCCGGGGCCCCGGGCTCCAACTGAACGTCACTATTTCGTCGGGCTTGGGCGGCTTACTCCTCCTTCACCGGCCCGAACCGGCGCACGATCATTTCGAAGACGATGTCCGAAATCCACATGGCCGAGACGCCGATTAGGAACGCCGCGGCCAGCGTCGTGGTGTCGTCGTCCGGAGAAGGAATGGGAAGGCCGGCGGCGCGGAAATAATGCACGACCGGCAGCGTCAGATAGGCCGCCGCCAGCGCGCCGCAGATCGGCGAGGCCACCATTTCGCGGACCTTGTAGCGATGGCGCGACAAGGCCCGCAAAATGCCGCCGGACAGGCCGGCGACCAACACCGGCGCCTTGATGCCCAGGACGTCGAGTAATTCGTGCATCATGGCGTCCACCCGCACCATCTGGCGCCCTGCCCGTTGAAGGCGTTCATCTCGTCGAGCTCGGGCCGGCTCATGGCGGCAACGACTGGGGCGGATGGCCGGCGCGGCTGGTTGTGGTCGCACCAGACCTGGCGCGGATTGCCGGCCGGCGCGGTTGTCGTGCAGCCGGCGAGCACCACGCAGAGGATCAGCGCTTTGCCCATTTCTCAGCCTCCGCTCTTGCTGCCGCATCGGCCATGCCGGCGGCCTTGCGCTCTTCGGCGGCGGCCTCGCGCCTCATTTCCAGGCGGTCTTCGGCGGCCGCGACTTTTGCCTCGGCCTGTTTGACCGCCTCCTTCTTCGCCCGGTTGATGCCGCCGGCAACATAAAGGCCGATGCCGCCGGCCGCAGCGGCCAATACCGTCATGACGACCTTGTTGCCGAGGATGGCGCTGAGAATGGCGAGGAGCGCGGCCATCACAAATCCTCCGCGCGACGGCGGCGCAGGAACTCGGTCAAAACGCCGTTGATGACAAGAAACCAGGGGAACCATTCCCCCGGGATAATCGGCGAAAGCACCTGCGGGTCGACATAGGTAACGATGGTCGCGATGACGCCGAGGGCCGCCTGAAGCCGCGCCCAGAATATTGTTTCGCTGTCGCAGAAGAAGCTCTTGATCCGGGTCCACATGTCATTTCCTTCCAAACAGTTTGAGGATGGTTGATAGTTTGAGGATGGCGGCGATCAGCGCTGCCCAGAAGCCGGGCCTGGCGACAGCCACAGAAGGCGCGGAGGGCACGGCGGTCGGTTGTGGATCGGCAATTGGCTTCGCGGGATCTGGCGGGGCTGCAGGGACGATCGCCGATGACGCCGGGCCGGCAGACGGCCACGGCGTATCCTTGATGCGCGACCATTTGCGATAGGCCTCGACAAGCCTGGTATCGTAGGCGTTCTTGCGGTAGCCGGCGCCGTTGTAGCCCTTGGCAAAAGCAGCCCAGTCATGATTGCGCAGATTGCCGTCGAGCCGGTTCGCGACGATGAAATCGATCGCCGCACCGAGCTGCAGCGCCTCGTCCGCCATCATTGCCTCGGCCATCGCCTGCACGGTAAGGAAGCCCGCGGCCTTGAAATTCTCGCCGAGGACCTGACCCAGCCCCCATGAAGCGGATTTGAGCGCCGCGGTTTCGTCGATCGCACAAGCTGCCCTGAGCCGTGGGTAGCTATCCCTGGGATAGGGCT
This sequence comes from Mesorhizobium sp. M0522, assembly GCF_040321085.1. Classification (NCBI taxonomy): domain Bacteria; kingdom Pseudomonadati; phylum Pseudomonadota; class Alphaproteobacteria; order Hyphomicrobiales; family Phyllobacteriaceae; genus Mesorhizobium; species Mesorhizobium sp. M0522. The sequence continues at coordinate 348,249 of NZ_JAMYQW010000003.1, read as the reverse complement.
TCTCGCCCCACTTCGGATAAGCGAGGCCGGCGGCTACCGCTTGTGCCCGCTTGGCACCCGACAGGCTGCGGTAGAAGACGTGCGGTTCGAACAGGATGACCGGCCGGCCAACGGCGTCGAAGCCGTGCCCGCTGGTTTCAACATCGAGGAACGCGTGCATCTCGTCCTCGCCGACGCCGATCCGGGCACCGAGTTTCGGCAAGTCTATATCATCGAGGCGCCTGGCGGCGCCCCTGAACGTCATGTCCATGGGCAGTCCTTTCCGCCCTCGCGGGCAAGGTTTTGAGGTTGAAAAAGCAGATGCGTGGCGGCAAAGCAGAATTGGGCGGCAGCCCGTGCCGATGTTGCCGTGGCAAGGAAGGTTGATGTTTTCGATCCGCCGTGTGAAATGGCCGCGGGATGGTGCACATGTCTGATGATGAACAAACCGCTGCGGCGCGCTGGTCGGTGAAGTCCGAACTCCGCGCCGTCGGTCGCGACAAGCCGCTGCTCGCGGTGCTGGCGGCGATCCTCTGCCTCTATTGTGCGTTTATCGCCGGACCGATCGTCTATGCGGTACTGGCCATCAACGGCATTGCGGATTTCTTCAAATGAAGCCAGTTCCGGCGATCTCGCTCAGGTCCCGGTTCCTGCGTCTACCGCGCCCGAAATTGCTCGACCTGGATGAAATTGCTTAGCCGGGATGAAACTGTTCCCGTCTATCGTTCGTACCTGTAGCGGGTACGGGAGGACACGTGACGATAAGAATCAGGCTTCCAGGCGGGACTTTGAAGATCAAGAAAAGGGACGAGCTGCGGCGCCGCGAGCAGAATCGCGAGGTGCCGGTTTGGCAGGTCGGCAATTACTTCGTCATCTGGTGGCCGAGCGGCGTGTCCGATCGCCCATCCTCGCCCAGAAAATCCTCGCCCAGGAAATAGCCCGCGCACCAGACGATGCCGACTGAGCAATGACGCCTCCGTGCGGGATCGGGAACCGCCGTGCGCGCCAAACCTCAAGACCGCTCGACTAGTCCCAGAAATAGTCAGCGGGCAGGCATTGACTCTTCCGCAGCGGAAGGTCTCTGATGCTGCATTGCACAATGGGGTGGCGGAATCGATGGCGGTGCGTATCAGGATGCCTGGCGGCACACTGAAGGTGAAGGTGTACCGCGAATTGCGCGACCGCGAACGCGCCCGCCGCATACCCGTCGTCAAGATCGGCCGGATCTATTTCACCTGGTGGTCGAACCGCCAGCGCCTGATTGATGATCAGTCGCCAGGGTGACGCATGAATTTTTTCGGCTGCCATGCGCCTGGGAAAGCCCGCCCCGACCTCCGCCGGCCAGCTTGCAAAATAAGTTGATGAGGCCGCTGTTGACTCTTCCGTAACGGAAGGTCTCTACTTACCGCATTGCACGAAAATTGCTGCGTTGCACAACGGGAGTTGGACCGATGGCAGTGCGTATCAGGTTGCCTGGCGGCACTCTGAAGATGAAGACCTATCGTGAGTTGCGGGCCAGGGAACGCGACCGCCGCGTGCCTGTGATGAAGATGGGCTCGCTGTATTTTGTCTGGTGGTCGAAAAGCCAGGAACCTCACCAGAAGCCGCAGGACAGCAGACGGTAGCGGCTCCGCCGCGGTGGGTCTGCGTCGGCGATGAACCCTAGCCGAAACCTCTCCCCCCAGGATTTCTGGTCGAGTTGCAGTGCCATGTTGGTGTGACCTCGCGCGGCTCCCGATTCTTCTGACGTCTTTCGGCGATTTTCACGGCGTCTATATTGGCGGACGCGGTCGTCTCGCAAGCTTGCAAACCGCCGCCGCTTGTCGCAATAGCTAGGCCGTAAAGAGACGCATGGATGATGGAGGCTGACCTGTCTATTGCGAACAGCCGATTTCGGTTGTCGGCTCAGTTAGCCGACGAGCCACCGATCCCACGTGCAATTATTGATTCGGACCTCGAAGACGCGGCGCGGGCATTCTTCGAAGGGGTATCTGAACACCAACATTGGAAGCATTTCTTCGAGCGATCGCAGCTTTTCGCTGAGAGGGTGCGAAAGTCGCGCTTCGGCCGCAACTGATATGCCATTCGTTCCACCATTCCTCTACCGCCTAGCCGGCATCAACTCCGGCCCCGCAACGAAGCTAAGTTTGCGGAGCGTCCGCAGTTTGCGGCGAGGCAAGCATGCGATCGGCGAAGAATGCATCATCAACAGCGTCTTTTCCTTCGATCGCGCCGATGCAAAGATCACCGTTGGAAAAAGATCCTATATCGGCAAGAGCCACCTCGTGGCGGCTGAGAAGATCGAAATCGGGGATGACGTGATCATTAGTTGGGGTACCACAGTCGTCGATCACAACTCACACGCGACGGGTTGGCAAGACCGCAAGGAAGATGTCGCCGACTGGCATCAGGGAAAAAAGGACTGGTCAAAGATCACCATTGCGCCAGTGAAGATTGAAGACAGTGTTTTTATCGGCTTCAACGTCATTATTCTCAAGGGCGTAACGATCGGCAAGGGATCGGTCGTTGGTGCGGGCTCTGTCGTCACGAAAGACGTGCCGCCCTTTAGTATGGTCGGCGGTAATCCTGCAAAGCAAATCGGCGGCGCTGCTGCTAGATCAGCGACTTGAGCACAGAGCTCCGGCCATGTAGGCCATGCTGCGCATCGCCGTCTTGGGTGCAAACCTTAGAAATTCGGTCCGCAGTCTGTGTTTTACCCATCCTTTTTTTTCGCCAGCCAGGTGCTGTTCATAAGCGAGGTCGTGCGCAAAAACCTTTAGCCGTTCGACCTTTAGCCCAGACGTTTTGAGAAGGTTTTCAAACGTTTGGGTCGTGTAGAAGTTGATATGCCCATACGGCCCTGACATCCGAATGGCCTTGCTGAGATCTCGCGTATGCTCCAAAGGCACTTCAATATAGAGCTTCTCGCAGACCCGAGCCGCCTCCCTCAGAAACATCCGTTCGTGCTCGACGTGTTCGACGACGTGAATGGCAAGCCCAAGATCGAACGACTTGTCGGGATGAGGGATGTGATAGCCGTCGAATACGTCGATGCGGTCCAGTTTGGCGATTTTTCTTGCCTTGATGGCCTCGACGCCGCTCTTCGAAATCTCGACGGCGCCAAGCTTCTTACCGAGCCCCTTCCTGTTCAGCTTATCCAGCACCGCACCTTCGCCCGCCCCGATGTCAAGAATCCTGTCGAAGAATTGGCCTTGAATGACCGCTTCGATGTGCCCGACCGACTGGTTTGAAGCTATGTCCCGTTTTGCGGCTACTTTTCCATCGGCGTAATAGTCGTCATAGATGTCGATGATGCTGCCGGCATGCGCCATGGGACAATCCTCCAAGGATAGCCCCCGCCGCCCTCATCCTGCCATTGCCTGCGAATGGCGTCCAGCGTCGACTACGGCGCCGCCTACCCAGACCTCAACGAGACCCTCAATGTCGCCGTCAGGAACCGGGATTTCGCGGCTGTGTGCCGGATCCTTCGGCTTTGCGACCATGATCATTGCGCCCACCACCAGCCATTCCTCGCCCTCCTCGAGCTCGGTGATGATTTCGCCCTTATGCTGAATAGCGAATGCCATTGCTTATCCCCTTTCCGCGACTTGTTCGATGAAGCGCAGCGCATTGCCGTCATGGCCGGCATCGTTGAAATGCAAGCCCTCTTGATAGTTTCCCGAATTGATGTAGTCGAAGCCGTCGATCGGGATGGTCAGCACATTGCGCGATCGATAGGTCTGACGGATTGCGCCAAGGGCGGCATCATAGGTCCGACCGCCCGTGTAGCTTGCATCCCATGCGGCTGACGGCCGCGTCGGCGGCATCACAAGGATACGCGGTGCAGCGGCCGCTTCCAACGTGTTGATGATTGTTGCGATGTTTGCCGATATCGTGGCCGGCGGCGTGCCAAAGCTGTCATTGATGCCGAGCGCTAGGATGGGCACGATCTTGCCGCCGGCGTAGCCGCATTGAGCGGCGGCCGATGTAAGACGCGCGGTGTTGAATGACGAGAAGGCATAGCTGCCGTGTGCCGCGCGCAAGGTGCGCAGGCGCGGACGCGAGCCGGCCGCCTTGACGCCAAGCCTGATGAGCCCGGTAATCTCGATAGGACCGCCGACAGCCGTAAGAGTGTAATTGCCGCTTGCCGCCTGCCCGGTGAGCGAAGGCCCCGAATACTGATCAAGCGCCAGGGCGCCGGCGCAGTTGACGGTTTTGTACGCCGCGCCGCCGTTGAAGACAAAGGCAAGCGATCCCTGAGCGGCGTCCTGAGTGTAGTGGACGTCGACCTGTTCATAGGTGCCGGTAAACGCCAAGGACGCGCCGGCGGCGAGGATGATGCTCTCGCCGATCGGCCCGCGCGACCCTGTCAACACGCTCCCGGCGACGGTGACGCCATAGAAAGTCGGAAGATAGGTAGAGCTTGGCCGCAAAGCAGTCATGCCCGGTTCATCGTCGGCAATGCCGATATTGGCAAAACGCGTAACCAGGTTGAACCAGTGTTTCGGCCCGTCGCTGGCAAGCGCCCAATGGCCGATGCTATCGGCGATCAGGCAGAGCACATCGTTGTTGGCGATGTGTTCGGCCATCGTCGCGCGAAAGCCGTCATAGAGATTTTGCAGCGACGGCCGGCGCGGAATGAAGAAGCGCTTACTGTTGACGGCCGGCTCGCCAGGTCCCCAAAAACCGTCGCCAGATGCGGGAATGGCCGTCAAGGCGAAATTTCCAGGCGGCACATAGGGGTTGGGATGAGCGCTCGCCGCGGACGCAAACAGCGCGGTCGCATCGACGACGCCGTTCGGATCGGCGTCAGCCAGCAGGTTCATGCCGGTATTGCTGGCGCCGCCGGTCAAGGCCCGGTCGGCATCGGCGAGCAGACCGGTCTTGATCGTAAAGCGGACCTCGTACCGATGCTGGGCGGACGATGCTACGGTCGCGCCATTCGACAGCGCGCCTGATTTGATCCATGCCGGGATGCCTTGCGGGTTGACGTTGTTTTGAAATTTGTAGGCGCCACCGCTGATCGCCGGATATTTGCCGGTTGGGATTGGGATACCCAGCGGGATATGAGCGACCCCGTTGACCAGCGTCACCGCATATGTGCTTAGGACATTGACCACCAACCCGCCGAGATAGTCCACTACATGAATGAGCGCAGCGCCGGCGCCAGCGCCAGCGCCAACGTCGACCGCTGTAATATGGCCGTCGGCCGGCGCTGGCGTCTGCATGATGACGCTGTAGCTGCCCGGAACGTCCGACCCCGTGTTGACCAGCGTCGGCCAGCCGATTTCCTGGCTAACGCCGACAGCGGAAACGAGACCGTTTGCTGTGGTATAGGCAGCACGCGCCTTGACGGCGACTTCGCCGGTGAAGGTCGCCTTCCACTGCGGACCATTTACAGCGCCTATAGTCTTGGCAGTGTGCGAGGCCGGAACCGCCGCTGTGAACCACTCGACTTCGCCGTTCGGAATTGCCCCGGCAGTGTAGTACCAGCTACCAGCGCCAGTGCGCTGGAGGCCCATGACGCTGCCGGCAGGCTTCAGGATCGAAAGCCCTGAAACAACAGACGACGGGCCGGCTGGAACGGACATTGTCTGGTCGGAAACCAGGCTAAGCGTCCCGTCGCCCTCGACGTGGGCAATAACGATGTGGGCTATCCCCGGCACGATGCCAAATCCAAGCTCCAAGGTCGACAGATATTCATCGACCGTCGACAGCGATCCAGGCCAAAAATAGACGCTGTCGTTCGTAATCACCGTGCCGCCGACGGAACCCGTGATCGGAACGGGTCCGACGATCCTTGAGCTGATCAGGGCAATTTCCGCCGTTGCCGCGCGAACGCCCGTATCGGCCGCCACAGGCCCGGCCGTGACATTGTACAGCCCAAGCACACCAGTCGAAACTTCGGTCCAGAAATACTCGCCGACATCGACATTCCTGCCCAGCACCGCCGCGGCGGCGGCGCCGGCCAGCCCTGCCGAGGCTGCAAAACTGAACGTCGGCGCCACTGTGTAGGAGCCCGGCGCCGTGATCAGTATCTGCGTCAGCGCCCCGCCCGCCACCACGAAGCGGCCGGCGGCGCCCGAACCGGTCCCGCCGGTAAACGCCAGGTCGAACGTGCCATTGGCGCCGCCCGAGCCCGCCGTGATCGCACCGTTGCCGACGACGCCGAAGCCGATTGCCGCCGCCGTCGTCGGGAAAATGCCCTTGCCGTAGAGCGAAGCGTCGCGTGCGGCCTGAGCGCTGATGACGGCCGCCGCGGCGGCGACGGCATCGGAATTGGTGGCAGCCCGGTCGGCTGTGGTTTGTCCGGCATTCGCGGCGGAAGCAGCGGCACTGGCGGATCCCTGGCCGGCGCTGGCGGCGGCGGCATCCTTCAGCGCCTGGGTTTCGTCGCGCAGCGCTTCGACCTCTTCGACCACATCGGCGATGTCGGGCGGAACGGATGCGGCGACGGTGATGGCATCGGCGCCGACTGCCGGCTCGTCGGCCGTGAACTCGAACACGCGGTCGGCGTTGACCGACCCGATCTGGGTGTGAACGGTCGTGCCCTTCTGCAGGGTGCGCGTGGTGCGGGCGTCGGCGGCACGGAACCAGTCGCCTTCGCTTGCGGTGTAGATGCCGTTCTGCGTCGGGTCGGCCTGGTCCTTGACCAGCACGCGGTCGCCGATTTCGGCCGACACGCTATCGATGGCCTGCAGGCCGTGCAGGAGGATGTCGGCCGTGGTTGCGAGGCGCACGGGTTCGCGTTCGCCGGTCATGAGACGAACGGCGGCAGTTGCAGGTCGGGACATGAGGGCTTGCTCCATAAAAAAAGCCCCGCATAAGCGAGGCTGGAAGGGGTTCAGTGCTGGCGGTGGGAAAGCTAAGCTACGCGGCCGGACACCGCGCTATCTGGCGCAGCCGGTGTATTCACGGACGATTTTGCGGATAGTGAGCAGCGCGGTCCAGGGCTATAGCAGCCCGCCAATCAGCCTTCTTGTGCCGCCCATGGCCGCCAGCCCGCAGGCCATGCCGGCGCAGTCGGCGACCCAGTCGAGGATATCCATATCGCGCGCGATCAGCTGGGCCCCCTGAAGCAGCTCGATCGCCGCGCCGGTAAGAGCGAGGAGCACGACCAGCCTCGTCTTGTGTTCCGGCCAGCCGAGGCTTCCGAGTGCCGCCAACACCGCGAACGCCGCGGCATGGTTGAGCTTGTCATGGTGGAAGGTGAAGCCCATGTCCAACTCCTGCAGGAAGCGCGCCGGCGAAAGCGCGAGCAGGAGAACGCCGGCCAAGGTGAGCAGAAAAACAATCCTTGCCATGGTCGGAAAAGAGTCTGTGCGCAAAAGGTCAATCCTTCATCTGAGATGGGAGGCGATCCAGAAGGCACCACCGACTGGGACCGCTCTGCGGTTAGCAGGCCATAAGCCAGCATCGTGACCACAATCAGACCGCTGTCCCGATGACGGCACGCTCTACCCGGACCGTCCGGCCACAAAACGGATACCGCATCACAGACTGCGGGGGTTGCATCCCTTCAGACCAGAGGCGAATACCGCCTCTAGCCAAGCTTCGAACGGGAGTCCCCAATGGCAGATCAGCGGAAACCCTGTTTTAGAGAAGGTCTCGGATATTGACAGGTGTTCCCGGCGGCAGGTCTTTCACCTTCGCGATAAGTTGGCCCATTATGTGCCAATAGACTTCCAGGTCCGACAGCTCCTGGTTTTTGATTTCGTCCTTGCCATCGAGAAACAATGGTATCTTGTAGCCGATGCATTGGTTGTAAGCCGGTTCGGCGCCACCGGCCTCGCGCCAATCCGCGTAAAGGTTGGCGGCCAACGCCGCGTCTTCATCCTCTATGACATCGACCTCGTGGAAGGTGCGGATGTTGGCCGGCACCTGGAGCGCCTCCCCCGTGCCCGGCTCGAACATCACGACACCAGGTTCCCCTTGTTCCAGGCTTTGGCTATCGACTGCAAGCGCCGTCCCCAGCCAATCATAACCAAAGCAGGTGATCCGGCCGGTGAATTCCGGAAAACCCAGGCAGACACGTGCGTTCCAACGTGCCACGTCCTGCGCCCGGATTATCCTGTACAAACCGTGCTTGAACGAAGCGCCGCCGAACTGGCCAGCAACTCGCTCAATCCAGGCACTTTCGTATCCAGGGAGAAATTGCCGGTGTCCGCCGGCATCCTACTATCCACCGGGAAGTTTTGGCGAAATTTCTCGAATATTGCGATCTCCAATCTACCAGCCGATCAATCTGACGGTGCCTAACCTACTCTTGCCGAACGTCGAACGGCTTGATGGTAGCGGAAGGGAGACCTCGTTCATCAAACACATCGAAGACTCGCTCCGATAAGACGAGGTTAAGGTTCTTGGCTATGCCGAAGTCATCGTGACCCGCTTTCCCGCTCACCTTCAGCCACACGAAAGATGGAAGCTCTACCTCGGGCTGAAGTTCGCGGAAATCTTCGGACTTTATGACTTCAACAGGGGCGAATGTCGCTCCGGTGAAGCCGATTTCTGACAATGCGTGCGCGGCCTCTTCCGTCACGAGAAAACATGGAAAGCTTGTTATAAGAACATCACCGATCCATCCCTCCATCTGGTACACGAGCTTGCTTACGATAGGAGGGTGGACACTGGTATCCATGACAGTGCCGTCACCCAATCCTCCGGCCACATCGGGCAGAATGTCAAAGTATCTCATCATTCACCTATTGGTTGGATCGAACAAATGTCCGTACTTCTTGTCGATTTCGGTAACATAGTCAAGGACCTTCTGACGGGTGGCATGAGGGTTTTTCTTATAGAAATATTCCCACTCGCTCCGAATTACCTTCAGGTGCAAAATTATGTCGAACTCGTTCCGGATTCCACGAAGATTCTCGATTGAATGCAGCTCTTTCTCTGTAAAAAGCCCGGGATACCTTTTAAAAACTCCCTGCTCGACGCCATGATGCACTCTATAGTCGCTTTTGTTGAGACTAGGATTCGCATCGAAAAAGACTTTTCGATAGTCGTTGGATGGAGCCCACCCAACCTTCGCCCCGGCATGTTTAACTTTGGACGTATTCCTAGCAAGCATCGCAGCTAATAGCGCGGTTTCAACTGCACTGTCGGATATTTCGCCGGGTGGTGTCTTCCGGCGTGGCATTGGTGGCGAGACCGAGCGCGCAAGCGCTTGCTGGTGCCTAAGGGTTTCGGCATCGACCCCACGAACAAGTGCCTCGCCGCCTTCGACTAGGTCAGTCGGCCGCCTCGAAAATATTGAGAGTTTCTCTACCCAGGGCTTGGCAATCTTCGCCGCGGCGCGTTCCAGGGCCACGGCCGCCAACCTATCGCCAGGAATTGCGCCCGCGGCATTGAGCAGTGTTTCTTCGTAGTTGCCTTCCAGCGCTGCATTTCCAGCCTTCTCCAGTGCAAATGACGTCCCCAACGGCGTGAAGTCGGCCACCGAGATGCTGTCTTCGCCAAGCCCATCGGAGCCCACGAGTTTTTGTGCGAGACGACGCCACAGGCTCCCCCGCTCACTGTCGCCGGCTATCAATCTCCCGAGCCACTCTTGATTCGTCGGTAAGTAGTTGGTGAGTTCCGCGTTTGATACCGATCGTCCTGGCTCGACAGTGTTGGCTAAATCGAGCAGCATCATCGGGTCGACTACAGCTGCCCGGACCGACCTATCCGCGATGCTGTTATCTGTTTGGGACGCGCTGGTCTGAAACAGGTGGCTGAGCACCGCTTCGCGCGCGGCTTGATTCGGTAGCGCGGCGAACACATTGCGCAGCTCTGCGGTCTGGTCTTGCGGCTGGGCCTTGAGTCTGCCGACAATGTCCTGAGCGACAGAGTTGGGTAGCGGCTGGGCGGTCTCAAAACCCAACTGTTGCTGGGCGGCGATGGAGCCAATGATCGCCGCCCGATAGTCTCCCGGCTTCGACAGGTTGCTCCAGGCCGCATCAAGCTTCGCGAATGCCTCGCGGACATAGCCGCCCGGATCGGCCTGCCTGGCCTTGAACGTCAGGTCCGCGGCGGTGGCGATAGCGTCATGGCGTGCCTTGTCCACTTCCGGCGTTGAACTATCTGCGGTGGGGTCGGCGTCCTTGACCATGGCCCGCACGGCGTTATTCGACAGGTCGCGCATGCCGTGGAATTGACGATTAACCTCAACGGTCCTGTTGAACGCCTCGAAGCGCCTGGCGCCTTCGGTAGCGCAATAGAGAGCGACGAACTGTTCCGGCGTTGGGATCGGGCCGGAATAGGTTCCATTGTCCCTGATGTCGGCCGGCGCATTCTGCTCGGCCAGGATAATGTTTGTGCGTTTTTCGACTTGCCGCATCGCGTCGGCGGCTCGGGCCTGCTGGACCAACCCTGGCCGCTCTTCGGGGGCAATGTCGTCCCCAAAAGCCTGCGCCAACGTTTGGTCCGGCGTAAGCTTGCCTACGCGGTCACGGAGCGAAGCCGGTGCGGCAGTTCCATCCGCCGGAGGCCCACTCACAGCCTCGACGGTATCGTCCTTGGTCCTGCCGTCAGTCGCTCCCGACCCCCCACCTAGCATCTCCGCAGCGCGCTTCGGGTCCTGGGCGATCATCGCCTGGACAAGCGCCTTTGCCGTGTTGCTGCGCCAGGCAGCCTCGGCCGCTTGCCTGGCAAGCGGGTTGCCCATCTTGCCGATCAGGTCGAGCCCGCTCTGCCTGATCGCCTCGAATGTTTTTGTGTCGTCCGGGTCGCCCTGCGCGATGGCGCTTGTGTAGCCGTCCTCGACCTTGCTCCACTCGGCCCGCTCATAGTTCTGGCGCCGCGCGTGCTGCTGCGCGGCCATGCGGGCCGAGCCGGCGAGCCGCAACGCCTGCTTTTGGGCGAGGAAATTGGCGCGTTCGCCCTCCGGCACTTTCGCTACGGTGTCGTCGAAGATCTGGTCGAACAGGCCGGGCCTGACGACGCCGTCGCTGCGCGGATCGAGCTGGCCATACATGAAGTCGTGCAGGCCGCTGCCGTCGGCCGGCGCGGTCTGCACCGCCATGGCCTCGGCATGCGCGATGCGTGCGTTCAGCTCGCGGCCGATGATGTCGGCGTCGAAAGCGTCCTGCTGCTGCTTCTGTTGCTTGAAGCGCTCGGCAATCGCCGAGAGCTCGTCGCCAAAGCCTTGCATGGCGGCGCCCACCGGCGAGCCGCTGGGATAGAAGGCCACAGTGCCGGTGTCGAGGCGGCGCTGGGCAAGCTGGAGCGGGATGGTGGCCATCAGTAGAGGCCTCCACCCGGCGCCGGCGGGAAGGCGCTTCTGCCGAACGTCACCGCCTTGGCCGGGTCGTAGACGCCGGAGATGCCCGACACGAGGTTGCCGCCGGCCTTGAAGATCGAGGCGCCGACCGCCTGCCTGCCGGAAAAGCGCGCAATCGCCGCCTGCGTGGCGAGACCGTTCTGGCGCAGCTGCGAGCCGTACTGGATCGCCTTGAGGTCGAGCTGGCCCTGCCTCGCATTGGCGGCCAGCACCTCGGTCGGCGAACCAGAAATGGCGACGCCCGAAGCGCCGGCCTGGGCGCGCGCCTGCGCCTGCAGCAGATCCTGCTTGTGGCGCTCCTGGCCCTGCTCGAAGGCCGAGCTTTGGGCGTCGGCCCGCGCCTGCTGTTCATAGGCCTTGGCCTGGTACTCGGCCATCTGCTTCGACTGCTGGCCTTCCGCCAGCGCGCCGCCGACGGAAAGCGCCGTACCGATAAGAGCTAGTGTGCACATGGTCAGCCTCGTTCGCCGGCGGGAATGAATTTGCTTTTGATGCCGTCGACCGGCGCGCCGATCGCAGGGCGCCGGTCGAGCACGCCGCCGGGGCTGAGGAAGGACAAAAGCAGCCGGTCGGCCTGGATTGCCGGGCGGCTGAGACGCGATGGCGCGACGGCCCGCGGGCCGGCCATGGCGGTGCGCCGGATGGTGGTCAGGTTGACCTTCAGGCCGACGGCGCCGTCGGCATCGAAATGGCCGTTGGCGACGATGACGGCGCGGCTCAAGGCATCGGCCGCGAACAGCTCCTGCCGCAGTTGCTCGATCAGCCAGTGGATCGTGCGCCAGCGCTCGCCGAGCGCCTCGGCCTTTGTCCTGACCTCGTCGCCCGGCGCCGGCGTGGCGGCGACGGCTTCGGCGGGGGGTTCGTCCAGGGGGGCGCCAACGCGGCGCTCGTCCGCGTCCTCGATGGTTTTCTCGATCAGTGCGATTTCAGCGTTGCAGTCGTCCAATGCGGCACGCGCCGCCGTCAAATTGCCGGCGCCGAAGATCGCGTGAAACTTTTCCGTTTGCAGCTCGCCCTTGCGGGCGATCGCATCGTTGAGGTCGGTGTCGAGCAAGGCGCGGATGGCAGCGAAATCGGCAGCCGTCCGCGCCCTTCCGAGGTCTTCGGCATGGGGGATTTGGGTCACGGGTGGGTTCCTTGGTTGGGGAAGCGATGGAAGACGGAGCGGGTGATCTCCCCCCTCGAGGGGGAGATGGCCGGTAGGCCAGAGGGGGTCGTCTCGCGTGGAGCGCCGGCGTTCTTCCCCCGCGATGGAGGCGATAGGAGGCCGCGTCAGGACGAACCGACCCCCTCTGTCGCCTTCGGCGACATCTCCCCCTCGAGGGGGGAGATCAGCAGTTCTAAGGCTCGGCGTCGAACACCGGTGTCATCGCCCTGATCGTGCAGGGCGTGGGATTGACGTGGCGGATCTTCACCCGCCCCTGCCCTTCCCAGCTATCGTCGATCGGCACCTCGACATTGCCGGTGAACAATTTCGCCATGCCGTCGGGTGCAACCACGGACGGAATGCGAACCTGCTCCCAGCGGCCGCGGATGAACGACTGGACCTGAAGCCCGGTTGTGTCGGTTTCCAGCAGCGAAAGAATGAGCTTGGCCACCTTCTTGCGCCGCCCGACGATCGATCCGTCGCGACCGCCGACATCGAGCTCCAGCGTGTTGGCTTCGGACTGGTAGCCGAGCCCGACCTGCCATTTGGCTGCCGTAGCCCCACCGGGCAGCGAGACCGCGCCAGCGGCCACAGCAAGGCCCTTGTAGACCTTGCCATCGGCCAGGACGTCGGCTGTTTCGCCGTTGAGATGATCAAGCCCTGAGACCGTGCCCACAGCGACGCCATCATAGGTCAGGCCGCAGTCGACTTCGAATGCATTGCCGATCCCGCCATACTCAAACGGCGCGGTCTTTATTTCGATATAGCGCCTGGTCACGCCGCCGATCGTGCGTTTGACGATCAGCCAGAGATCGTCGTTGCCGTCCTGGCCGGGCGTCACCACGGCGCTTTCGACAACGGCCCAGTTCGATCCTGCGAAGCTTCCGGCGATCTGGTGGATGTGCATGCCGCGAACGTCCTGCGACGGCTGGTGCGTGTAGCCGCCGAGTTCGCCATCCCCGAGCGGGAACCACAGCAGCGGGTCGGGGTCGGTCTGGAAGGCGAGTTCGACGACGCCTTTCTTGGGAATGTGCTCCGATATTTGACCGACATCGTCGGAGGTGAAGCGGCCGGTGGCGTTTTGCGTCAGCTCGGCGATCGATTTGCGGGAGCGGGTGACATAGAGGAACGACTGCCCCGCATCGACGGGACGCAGCGGGGCACAACCGAAAGTCCGCGACCGGCGGTTCTTGAACGAGGACGGCGTCAGCGCCTCGTCGATCCCGGAGCCCGACAGCGCCCTCACCCCGCCAAGCGTTCCGATGATCAGCGCGCCGTCCGATTCCGCCACCCACGTAATGTCGTTGGCCTGACCGCCACCTGCCTGCACGAATTCCAGCGCGTCGGTGTCTTTCTCACCGGTGGCGAAGTTGTCGAAATCGCCGGTTTGCGAGGCATAGACCGAGAATTTTCGGCTGAACGCCAGGCGCTCCTCGTAAAGCGAACCGCTCTGGACATACTTGCCGGGCACGAACGTGCCGAGACGCCAGCGAATGATCGGGCTGAGATCGGGCAGAGCATGCCCGTACAACTGGACCGTGACCACCGTGGTGCTGGTCCGGGCAACGACCTTGGCCCAGCGCCAGAAGCCATCCGCGCCAAGCAGACGAATGGCGCGGCCGATATCGCTGGTCTGGAAGCCGATGCCGTCGTTGATGCCGACGATCGAGGAGGCCGAGAGATCGAACGGCGTTTGCGACGGCGCGTATTCGTGCAGGGCCAGTTCGGCGATAGCGGTTCCATCGCTGCCGCCACCTGAAAACAGCAGCTGATAATATTCGTAGGCAACCGTATTGTTGAAGCCGTCGAAGAAGCGGGTTTCCGACTTGGACCAGCCGGTCTCTCCGTCCCGGCTGTCGAGCGTCGTCCAGTCGGTGCCGTTGTGCGAGGCCTGGAATTGCCACTGGGTCGGCGATGCAGTGTCTGAGTGATCATTCGTGGCGGTAATCCAGTAGGCGTCGACCGTCTTGGCCCCGCCGCCGCCGAACTGGTAGCGCAGATACCCGCTCGGAAAGCCCGCTATGTTCTCCCCCTTCTGCTTGTCGCCATCGAACACCTGCCACACGTCGGATGAGCCGTTGCTGTTGCTGACCGTGCCGCTTGGCAGCGTATTCGCGACCATGACCGGCATGGCGTTGCCGGTTGCGGCCGGCGTTAGCGTCGTGGCCGTGGTGTTGATCTTGTCGTAAGGGCCGTCGAGAAAGACGAAATCGGCCAGCGTCCAGGTCGTGTGCGCGGTGCGCGTCAGCACTTTGACCGGATGACCCTTGTGGGTGATCCACATCTGGTCTGCCGACTGGACGAATTGCAGGTCGAACAGATCGGCCTCGGGATAAGGCGAAACGACTTCGACCGTGCCGACGCGCGCGCCATATGCATAGACGCGGATGTAGAGATCGCCGAATTCGAGCGCATAGGCCTGGTCGGCCGAGAAGATGAACGGGATCAGCCGTGTCGCCTTTGACGGAGCCTTCACCTGCGCGCAAAAATACGTGCCGCCGCGTTTCCTGATGCCGCCATGCGGCAGCGTGACGAAGTTCGTGCATTTCGACAGCGCCGCCCGGTAAAGGTCGAGCGAGGCGCGAGCATGCAAGCGGGGAGAAATCTCGCCGCGGATGAAAGCATCTTGGACCGGATAGAGCGTGGTCATCGGCCGACGCCCCGGCTGTCGCCGCGCTGGAAAGCCCAGGAAATTGTGGAAAATCTGCCGCCGCGCTGGATGGCATTGGCCGAGTAGGCTGCATCCAGCGCTCTGTCATAGGCGCTGCGTGCGACGTCGATCATGCTGGCCTTGTGGGTCAACGGATGGGCGATCTTGATGGCGAGCGCCGCCACCAGCACTTCGCTGAACAGCGCGTCCCAGTCGTTGGGGTCGGTGAGATTGGCGACATAGCGGAGGATGCGCGGCCCGGCCTGATCCGAATAGACCAACCCGGCCTCCTGCCGCCATGAGAGCGGCACGCCATCCGGCTCGCCGCTATGGGTCAGCGGCAAGGGCCGCAGGCAGTCGGCGGGAAGCTCATAGGCGAAGTTCAGCGTGCCAGCGCCGCTGCCGGTGTCGAAGCCGGCGACCGAGGCCGCCAGGATGGCGAAGACAAAGGCGTGCTTGGTCAATTCGGCCTCGCGGGTCAGGTCGAAATGCAGATTGAGCAGGCGTGCCGCCTTGGCGTCCTGGTCGAGGCTTTCGATCGGCGCCTCGTCGAGCACGGCGAGCGCCATGTTGGCGATGTCGAGCGGGGTGATGGCCATGGCTCAGGCCTCCGGCTGTGTGGTTGGTCGGGGAAAACGGGGCATGGTGCCTCCACGGCAAAAAGCCGCTTCAAGGCGGCTGGGATTTCTTGTGATTTTGGCTTGGGCGGAACGTTGCACGTCTCGTGCATCGAACGTCACGACTCCAACCGCCCGTCAGGAAACGGGTGGCAGGCGCTGCGTCAGCCGTCTTTTTCCCATTCGAGCAAGGAAGACGGCAATGCTTCGGCTATTGCAGTTTCACGACACCGCCGCGCAACGCGGCGATGTCTTGCCTGAATTGTGTCAGCCGACGTGTGCGCCGGTCGAGATTCCTGTTTCAGCTGACTTGGCAAAGACGCTTGCTTTCACCCTTCCGGCACCTCCTGCCAAAGCCAAGCCCCTGTCCAGGGCGTCCTGAAGACTTGGCGTGTAGTAGGCGGTGTCTTCCAGGCCGCTGAAGAAGTTTATGCGATGAACTTCCCCCTTCTTGCTCATGACAATGCCCGCTTTTCGGAGCACTTCCTGAACTGTTTTGTACTTCATGTTCATGGTGACCTCCCTTACCAAGACAAGGCAGCATCGCCCTTTCTTGTAACTGTTTGGTGCCGTCGATTGGCCAAAGGGCAACATGAATGTTGTAGCGAACGCCAAAATTCACATCACTCCGACGCAGCGCAGCGGGTGAACTTGGGATTCGCCGACCTGGTGTCCCGAAGGGGCGGGACGTCTGACGCCCGCCCCTTCGCCCGATCAGGCCTCGGTCGTCTTCAGCGCGATGAACGTCATGTGCTTGACGCTCGACGCCGTGCGGTCCCAGTTTGCCGCCAGTGCCAGTTCGGCATCGGTGGCGAATTCGCCGGCCGAGGACGCGTCGAGAAAGCGGGTGCCCGGCACATGCGGCACGAAATGCCGGCGGCCGACCATTTCGGTGACACCACCGCCATGGCCCTGCCGCGGCTTGCGGTCGAACTCGAGTGGCCCGCCTTCGGTGTTGACCGGCAGCTCGTTCCACAGGATCGCCTTGTCCTTGAACATGAACGCCGTGTAGACGCCGCCGGCAACCGGAATGTCGTCGTCGACGACGGCCCTGAGCCCCATGTAATAGGGGATCAGCGGCCCGCCCTGCTCGGACGACGGCACATAGTCGATGAGGTCGGCGAGCTTCAGCGCCTTCATGCTTCGAATGCATCCAGATCGTCTTGAACTTGTCGGCGCGGTCGCCCATCAGGTAGGCGGCCTCGATGATGTCGGTGTCGACAATGGAGGCGCCGGTGACGCGCACCAGGTCACTGCCGTCATTGGCGATGTTGTCGGCCAGCACGCCTTTCAGTATGCCCAGCAGCGTCAGCTTGTTGGCGCGCTGCCAGTAGTCGGTCTGGCGGCGAACGATAAGCTTCTGCGGATCGTCGCCGGCAAGGATCGAGGTCAGATCCGGGATGCCCCAGGCCTGCGCACGCACATTGCGGGCCGCGACTTCGCGGCGCGCGCCGATCTTCTTCATCTCGATCGAGTCGGCCGGGTCGTCATTGACCGGCTCGGACGGATCGTTGCCGAGGTCCTTCCAGCCGGGCATGTCGACGGAACGTCCGCCCAGGCTGAGCTTCGAGGCGATCGACGGGTCGGAAAACAGGATCCCGGCCTGGTAAATCTCCAGCGACTGGACGTGCTCCTCGAACGAGTATTGCGCATAGACGGACGGAACGATCGCATCCGCGATACGGGTATAGGCGTCTGCCATTTTTGTCTTCCTTCAGGTTTGGGTTAAAGAGGATTGTTGGGCATCCACAGGTCGGGATTTTCGCCGGCCTCGCGTGCCAGCCGCCGGGCGCGGGCGGGGTCGCTTTTGACCAGGGCTGAGATGCCAGTCAGGTTGCGCTCGCCGGCGGCATTGCGCTTGAAGGGATTGCCTCCGCTCAAGGCAGCATTGCCGTCGATCGTGTCTTCGCGGAACATCGCCTCGCCGATGGCGTGGAACGCCTTGGCGATCTGCGGGTCGGTCAAGGCACCGTCCGGCAGAAGGATGCCCTTCGCCTTGTAGGCATTGACCAGTCCGAGCTTCTTCATCGCCCGGTTGGCGACCTCGAGCTTCTGGCGAAAGCCATCGCTGCCGGTCGGTCCCCAATCCCTGACGAGGTCGTCATGCGTCGTCTCGACCGAGCGGGCAAGGGCGATTTGCTGTGCCTTGGCCTGCTCGGCCATGTAGCCGACGAAGCGGTCGTGATAGGCCTGTGCGACCTTCGGGGTAGCACCTGCCTCGACCGCCCAGGCCTTGGACGCATTGGCGAGCTCGTCCGAATAGGCGAAGTTTTCGGGGAGCCCGTCGGGGCGCCGGTACTCGACCTTGTCGGGCGAGGTCAGCGGACGCATCGCCTCGGGCAGCCGGGCATGGAACCTGTCCCAGTCTTCCGCGGCTGCATCGGCTGCCGGAACGCGCAGGCTCTCGCCCTGCTGCCGCTCCAGCTCCGCATAGGAGTTGAAAACCCGATCGAGGCTGTCAGGCTTGGTCCAGCCCTTGGTTTCAGCAAGCTTGCGGTTGCCTTCGGAGAGACCGTCAAACCAGCTTGTGGCCGCAGGCGGGGCGGACCCGCTGTCCCGGTTGGCCGGTGGCCGTGCAAGGTTGCCCGCCGGTGGCGCCGCCACCACGGACCCGGCGTCTGCCAGATCTGTCATGAGAAGATTCCTTTTGTTGAGAATTAAAGGCCGGTGATGAGAGCGCTGGCGGCGAAGCTTGGTATCTCCCCCTCGAGGGGGAGATGGCCGGCAGGCCAGAGGGGGTATCCGCGCGTGGAGCGCCGACCTCATCTGTCGCCGGGCGTCGCGCCGGTCGAACCGACCCCCTCTGTCGCCTTCGGCAACATCTCCCCCTCAAGGGGGGAGATTAGCGCCTACGCATTATCGCCCCAGTTCTCCCAGAGCAGCGTGATGGTGCCCGACACCGCCAGCGTGCCGTCGGCGTCGATATCGGTGCCGGTGGCAAACGCCAGGTTGAGATAGAGGTCGACCGGCGTCACGGTGCCGTCGAGCGTCAAGGCTGCGGCAACATCGGCAATCGATGCGCTCGACGGCGCGGCACCCGCGCCATCCAGCGTACGGCCGGTGGCGCCCACCACATTGGCCATAGTGCCTGCCAGTACAGCGCTCGATGCTGCCGCCGAGCCGAGCGACCAGGTCAGCGCGACATTGTCGTTGATGGTCGAGGCGCGTGGCGTCAGCACGGCGAACTGCAATCTTGCCGTGCCGCCCTTGATCCGCGCCTTGCCATCGAGAAAGTCGAAGAGCTTCTGGCTGGCAAAGCCCTGCGCATCGGTGACCGGCACCGGCATGGCATTGAAGGAGAAGACGGTGCGGTAGGCGCCGCCCTGCCCGGTCGTCCTGGCGGTAAGCCCCGCCCTGGGCGGGGCAAGCCCGGCTTCTCTGGCGGCGGCACGCGAAAGCGTCCGGGCAAGACCTCGGGTCATTTGGTATCTCCATTCTTGCGGGATTGAAAACGGGGTCGGCTGGGCCGCCGCACGCAACAGCGGCAAAAGCTCATGGACATTTGGATCAGTTATGTGTATCTATACACAACATGAAGAGCGCCGATGTCATTCACAGGCTGTTGGCGGATGGCTGGTACGAAGTGGCTCGAAAAGGAAGTCACGCCCAGTTCAAGCACAAATCCAAGCCGGGCCGGGTGACAGTTCCGCATCCCAGGCGCGACATCCCGATCGGCACTCTCAAGAGTATTGAAAACGATCCGGCGTGAAGCTGAGGTAGAGAAATGCGGAACTATATCGGATTGATCCACAAGCAAGCGGACAGCGACTTCGGCGTCTCCTTTCCCGATTTTCCGGGCCTGGTGACAGGCGGCGTCAACCTGGATGATGCCCGTGCCATGGCCGGGGAAGCACTGGCCTTTCATGTCGAGGGGCTGGTCGAGGATAGCGAGGCCATTCCCGAACCGTCGTCCCTGGAGGAAGTGATGTCGGACAAGGACAATCTAAGCGGTGTCGCCATCCTGGTTCCCTTGAAAGCTGAAGCTGCGAAGGTCGTGCGTGTCAATGTCACCATTCCGGAAGATGTCCTCGATCAGATTGACCGATATGCGGAGCGCCACGGCTACAGCCGATCCGGATTTCTGGCCGCTGCGGCGAAAAAGGTAATGCAGATCGAGGCAGCGTAGCGCTCTCGAAGGTCGACTGGAGATGAAGCTCTTTGGGTCTTGTTCGGTTACTTTCTTTGCGGATCAGGCCGTCAGACAAAAACAACCATGTCTTATTTCGTGAGGCACGGTGCCTATGTTCCGCCGCAAATGCGACCGTACTTGGCAAAATCAGCCTGCGAATTAGTTCATAGACTTCAAGGGAGTATCAGACGATGACCATGTCCAGAGCCATTGCCGCCATGTTCGTAACCGCCGCGCTGGCAGGCTGTGCGCAGACCGAAGCACAGCAGAGAACCAGCACGGGCGCGCTGCTCGGCGCGGGTGCCGGCGCGCTTGCCGGCCAGGCGATCGGCGGCAACACCAAGAGCACGGTCATCGGTGCCGGAGCCGGCGCCCTGCTGGGCGCCGTTGTCGGCAATGCCACCACGCCGCAGCCGCCGCCCGGCGAACAGCTTTGCCGCTATCAGGACCGCACCAGCGGCCGCATCTACACCGCCCCCTGCGACGACCGGTACTACAACGGCGATTATTGAGTGTAGAATGCGGTTGGCGCGGTGGAGCCAGCTTCAGCGGCTAGTGCATGTCGCCCAAAAGTTTGCAGCGGTTCTGGGACAACGACATGGATGAACAAAGACCTAAAGGCGCGTCGATACGCGACGCCCTTTAAGGGACGATCTGTCAGGCCAAGCCGGGTGTACGGCAGGGCAGAATTAGGGGCATCATCACCTCAATTCGCAATTCCAATCAGAAGAACGTTCAACCCACGAAATTTTCGTCCACGAACATCTCCGCAAATTTCTGCGGTGTGAGAGTTACATCATTGTCGCGGGCGATTTTGAGGTTCCTTGCCCACATATCCCGGATTGCTGCCGGCATTCCCTCAGGCATGTGCATAGACTGGGCTATTGCGTCATGCCATTGTCCATCGCCGCCATAGATAGATTGCAGTTTGGGGCCCATCTTTTTCAAGCCATCCTCCGACTCCTGAGAAAGTTCTCCGATGGCCCAGAGCACATAAAGCTCCAGTAACCTAAGCAGCGGCTGTCCATCATAACGTGGGTCAGTCGACATATTACCTCATGCATCATAGGTGGCGTAATAAATGAGTCTTTCACAGATCGCGGAAAGGCTGGGCCTTTCTTTCAGCGACGCAACCCAGGCCTCGATAACCTCGATCGCAATGTGGATTTCGAGAAAGTATGTCAGGCCCTCTTTGGCTGCCTCCGCTGGCACCAATGCCCCTTCCGGCCCAGTTGCAACCATTGCGTCTGAATCTTCGGTCCAAGGCTCCGACACATAAATCGTGTCCTCCTCGTCAAATTCCGGCAACCGTCCAACGATATCCAGCAACTTTATTGTTTTCCCCACAAAGAAAATCCTCCTCGGCGATCCGGGTTTAGTGTCTCCTGGAAGATAGTCCCAGGATCATGTTGGGATCTAGGGACGAGTTGCATTACACCGGGTTCGTAGACTTGCACAATGATCAGCCGAAGTGGGTTATGGCCTCCGCAAGGTCAGTGCTCCCCGCACCCTACTCCTCCGCCCGTGCCGCCTTCTCCAGCGCCGCCTTACACAGAATCCCGATAACTCGATTCCAGTAGCGCACCGCTTCAAAATGCTCTTGTCTGGTCAACCAGGTCTTGTTCTCCAAACCGACTGGATCGCCACCAACGATAACCGGCGTAATCTCAAACAACTCCATGCCCTTGGGGCGGAAATACCTATTTTTGGCGCTCATTTTCAGTCCGCCAACCGAGCAAATAGGTCGGCGAGGTCACGCGCTATCGTCTCAGCGGACGCCGATCCATACCTATGAATGGGATGCGCACGATTGGCATGGCCGCATCTTCAGTGTCGAAGCCATAGCCTTCACCTCCTCCGTCCGATGCGAACAAGAGGATGCCTGGCGCATATTTTTCAACCTCATACTCTCGATTGAAGTCAGCCAATTCTTCGGCTTTAAAAAAAATAACACAGTTATTGCGGATGAAACCTTCGCCTCCATTATGCTCTTTGAGGAAGTCGGTGTAATCCTTGGGCAGCGCAACTCCCAAGCGTGCGGCCAGTCCATCGACGACTGCGGACTCAGCCGGTGCGTCGAACTGTCCCTCGGTTAAACTATATCCCACTGCTATCCTCCTTCAGCAACTGATTCCACCACGGCGTACCCTGTTGTCGATGAACATCGCGAGGCAGTGCGAGCCGGGCAGAATCGAGCTCGTCGTCTCCGGTGCTGATTTCGGCAGGGGGCAAGCGCATGACGTGCCTAGGTCGGGTTTTGCAGTCCATCAGCTAAATCTCTGACGTGCGAAGTCACCAGGATCATTCAATCCTTTTCCGGCTCGTCGAATGAATGAATCCCGGCCGACTCATTGCCGAGGCGCTCAAACACGTCTAGCGCCCGCTCTGAAACAACAAGCGTGTGGTTCGAAGCCATGCCGAAGTCATCATGTCCTGGCTGCCCATGGATCTTCATCCAGACGAAGGTTGGAAGTTCTGTTTCTGGCTGCAGCCGACGAAACAACTCCGAAGCAGTAACCTCGACGTCGGCAAACGTCGCCCCAGAAACTCGCATCTTCAGCAGCTCCAGCTCGGCTTCTTTGGTGACAAGATAACAGGGAAAACTCCTTATCAGGACATCACCTATCCAAACGTCAATCTCGTAGTGAAGTTTGTGCACAATCGGCCGGTGAACGCGGTTATCGAGAGCCGTATTTTTGCCAAAATCACCAGCAACAAATGGCTCTACATAGTAATAATCCATTTTTCACCTATATTTTCCGACAGGCGGCACGAAATGATGGCCATATTTCTTATCCATCATTGTAGAATGATCCAGAATCTGCCGCTCTGTTGGGTACGGGTACTTTTCATAGAATTTGTCATTTTCGCCCCTAATGATAACAAGATGCAGAATATCATTTAAATCCTTAGGGATCCCCCGGAGATTTTCTATCGAATTGATCTTTTTCTTCGATAGGAATTTAGAAGCCTCTTAAGTAATTGCTGCTCAGCCGGATGATGAATTACTACATCCTCGATGTTCACGTCGGGGTTCGCCTGAGCATACGCTTTCCTAAAGCCCCCTACGCCTCCAGCCTCGCCGCCTTCTCCAGCGCAGCCAACTGCGCCTCGTCCAGTGTCAGGAACCCCATAATATGCTGCACCACTTCGGCCCGCGCATTGCTCAGCGCGCTGTGCAGCTCGAAGCCGTTCGGCGTCTTGGTCTTGGCCAGCCACTCGCCATAGGACGGGCGGCGGTAATAGCCGGTCACGGCCGTCAGGTCGGCCAGCACCATTTCGCCGTCCTGGCCCGAGAACACCCTGAGATAGGCCTTGGCCAGGGCATCCCGCGCCTTGGCCGGGCCGCCGGCCTGGCTGGAATGGGCGAAGCGTTTGCCGCTCATGCGCCCTGCCCGCCCGAAGCATCTTGCGCAGCCTGCGGCATCAGTCCGCCGAGCCCGTCGAGCAGGCCGCTGTCGCGCGCCTGCACTGCCGCCGGCACGGCATCCCTGGCGACCTTGCCGGCGGCGGTCATCGCCGCCATGCCGGCCTGTTCCTGCTGCGCCTTGGCGCGGGCATCGCGGATGCCGGCCACCTCGTCCTGGCGGCGAAAAATGCGCTGCGGGCTGCGGCCGGCGCCCTGCACGATCTTCAGCGCCTCGTCGCCGTCGATATTGTCCATCACGCCGGGATCGAACTGCGCCATCTGCATGGCGGTGGTGACAACCTGGATGGTGTCGCGCGCCTCGGCCGAACGGCGCAGCACGTCGAGCGGGCCGGTGAAGGTCGGCCGCAGCGCCTTGCCGGCAAGGCTCGCCGGCGGCAGGAAGCGGCTGTCTTCCTCGTAAAGTCCCTTGTCTTCCAGAATACCCAGCTCGCGGTCGAGATTGCTGGCAAAGCCGGCCTGGATGATCGAGCCGGACGGCCCGAGCAGCGCGCCCTTCTCCTCCTGCCGGATCAAGGCTTCGGTCGCCGTCATCTGCGGGTTCTGCACCAGCGTCTGGAACAGGTTGACGAACATCATGTCGCGGATCTCCTCGGCCCGGCTGTCGGCATAATTGAAGGCATAGGTCGGGTTCTGGCCGGTGGCGATCGGCGCGATCAGCGGCCGGCCGGCATCGTCGATCAGGCCGGGATAGTTCTCGCCGGGATTGAGCACCGGCACATAGTCGAGGCGAGCCTTGGAGGCGGTCGCCGGATCGGTGATCTGCTGCAGCGCGCGAAGGCCGGAGCGCCGCACGGCGTTCTCTTCGCGCACCGTCGTCAGTGCCTCGATGGTCGGCGAGATGCCGTACGGATCGCCTTCGTAGCGGCGCCAGTTGAAGCACGACACCGGGAACGAGCGAAACCCGCTTTCCCTGACGATCGCCTCCTCGTCCTCGATCACGTGATAGGAAGCGAACGCCGTATCGAGATACTGGTAGGAGCCGCTCAGACTGTACATCTTGCGCTCGTCGCGCGGCTGGACGCACTGGATCAGCGAGATTTTCGTCTCGCATTTGACGGGGTCGTCGACCAGAATCTTGATCCGCGCCGGCAGTCTGTCGTAGCCGAGCAATTGCGCCGCCTGCCGCGCCGTGCGCTCGTAGCGGCGGTGGAAGATGTCGACCTGGCCCCAGCGGTTGCGTGAGAGATAGCCTTCGACCACAGGGATCGAGGCATAGCGGATCAGCGTGCCGCCAAAACCTTCCTCGGCATAGAGATAGGCCGGGCCGTAGCGCACGACATTGCGCAGGCAAGCCTGCGTTGCCGGCACGAAATTGGAATTGGCGGAATAGCGCAGCGAGAACAGGAAGTCGCGCAGCGCTTCCGCCCATTCCTTTTCCTCGTCGGTCTCCTCGTCGTTGATGGCTGCAGTCGACAACCCATGCCATTTCTCCGACTGCGGAATGATCAGGCTTTCCAGCCCCGCGGCCAGCCGGTTGGCGGCCGAGTTGATGGTGTTGGCGTAGACGCGCGCACCGCGCCGCTCCTGCCGCTCAGCCTGCGAATCGACGCCGGCCTGGCGGCGGCCACTCCACATATCGGGCGCGTCGGGATCGCAGAATTCGGACACCGCCTCCCAGACATGCTCATACTGGCTGCGCTCGCTCTCCAGTTCAGCCTGTCGCGCCAGGATATCGCGGGCACGGGAATCGCTCATGGTCAGCCTCGCTTGATGAACTCAATGGGGAAAAGAAAGAAATGGCGGGACGCCGAGGCTGCCGATCTCCCCCCTCGAGGGGGAGATGTCCGGTAGGACAGAGGGGGTCGTCTCGCGTGGATCGGCGACCCCCTCTGTCGCCTTCGGCGACATCTCCCCCTCAAGGGGGAGATTGGAAGCGCCTTATTCCGCCGGCGTCGTCTCCAGCGCCGGGCTCCGCCCAAAGCGCTGCACCACGAAACGGCCCATCTTCTGGCCGGGTACTTCGATCAGCATGTAGGTGATCCAGGACAGCAGGCACACCACTGGCAAGACGACGACAGTGACGATCGCGAAGCGCAGCGGCGCCGACAGCTCGTGGCCGAACTGGGTGATGACCAGAGCCGCAACCGGCTGGAGAACCAGCAGATGGATCAGATAGATGCTGAAGGAAAGCTCACCCATCAAATGAAAGAACCTGTTGGCGAGCGTCATGGCGATGTTTCTGGCCACGATACCCGCCATTCCCGGCAGCATGCGGTAGAGAACCAAGGCAAAGAACCCCAGGACGAGCGCTTCGCGCATCAACAGCTTGCTCAGCCCATAGCCGCCGCCGAACGGCAGCGCCGCCAGCAGCATGGCCAATGCCAGATGCACGAAGGGCCGCTTTTGCCTTTGATGGACGACGCCCGCCAGCAGCATCCCGCACAGGAAAATCTGCATCTTCAGCGGCAGGAACGACGGCATCGGAAAATGCACCGACAACTGTCCCATCAAGAACACCATCGCGCTGCCGGTCGCCGCGACCAGGATGGCCGCCCATATCCAGTCAAGCCTGCGAACCAGCAGCATGATGGCCGGGAACAGTGCGTAGAACTGCATCTCCAGCCCCAGGCTCCAGTCGGGCAGCGGCGTGCGATAGGCGAAATTCGGCACCAGGCCGAACAGGAACAGCAGATGGGCGCAGATATTCTTCAGCCCGCTGTCGAGATAACGCTCGGGCGCCTGCGGCGACCGCAGCAGGAACTCGTCGATGATCATTCTCGACCCGTAGAGATAAGGGCCAAGCGCCAGGGCAGCGAACAGCATGACGTAGAACAGCGGCGCTATCCTGAAATAGCGGCGGGTCCAGAATTTCAGCCAGGTTTCCGGCCTTTGCCAGGGCTCCTTGTCCTGGCGCAGCTGGTAGTGGAACACCATCAGGAAGCCGGACAGCATGATGAACAGATCGACGCCGAGGTCCGGTTCGCCAAGAATAGGAATCTGCCAGCCGGTCAACAACAAGCAGTGCCCGATGAGCACCCAGATGGCGGCAAGCGCCCGAAGCCCGTCCAGGCACTCGATGCGCGATGACCGGGCTTCTGTCATGCCGAACTCCTCGATTGCCATGTTGCAATGCAGCATGGCGGCTGAGGGAGGAATGTCAACCGTGCCGAAGGAACACGATTTGCGCTGTGCTGTTACGGAAAAGGCGGAACACCGGAGGGGAATTGTAGAGGCATGCACTTGAACACCCCCCTCTGTCCTGCCGGACATCTCCCCCTCAAGTGGGGAGATTGGCTGTCATCACGGTCTTCGCCAATTTTCTAGGGATGCAGAAAAGGCGCTGTCCTCCAAGCTGCCAATCTCCCCACTTGAGGGGGAGATGTCCGGCAGGACAGAGGGGGGCCCGAAGGATCGCGGCTTACGCGATCCCGGCAGGCAAGCTCCCGTCTATCTCTTCACCAACCGCGCATGCCGGCGCCAGTACCACCACGCCAGCACCCGGTTGCGGAACACTCGTCTCATCGCGCCCATGTCAAACCCCCAGCAGCACGCGGCGCTGGCCGGTCAGATCGCCGGGCGACAAATCGGTCTTCACGGTTCCGGCGGTGCCGTCATTGGCCGCAAGCTGGGCCCGCAACGCTGCTTCGCGCGCCTGCACGTCCTTGTCGGCAATGGTCGGCGTCGGCGGCAACGGCTTCAGCGCCGGCGGTTTTTGGAAGAGGCACATGGTTTTCTCCAAAGTGAGAGGCTCTTGTCCAGTCGTAGAGCAGAAAATCCTCGCCGTTCCGGCCATAGCCCGGCAGGCGGCAGCGTTGCGTTGCACCCAGCCGGGCAAGCCAGCGCAGCGCCAATTGATTGGCGGCCAAGGCGCGGGCCTCGACACGCCAAGCGCCGCGCGCCGCGACTTCAGGCCCGAGCACGGCATGAAAGAACTCGGTAATGCCAGGCACGCAGCGCCTCATGCGGCGCGTGCCCCAGCTCCAGGCGATCCACAGCCCGCTGCGCTGCTCGGCAGCGCCAAAGCCGGCCTCCGGATTGCCGTCGAGCTCCGCGACATAGGCAAACCCCTGCAGCGCCGTTATCGCCAGCAGCGCCGGCGACCATTCGTTGAACTGACAGTCGATCTCGGCCCGGTCCTCGGGCCGCAGATTGGCGGCGATATAGGAGAGATCGCGCAAAGTGGCGGGAATGATGCGGATTGTCATGCTCGGCGAACCTTACCGTCCACTGCGGCGCTAGAAGGCGGCGGTCGACCTTGCATGCGGTCCAGCATTTCAATCAGCGCGGCCTCGACCGAGCCAGCGAACTGGGTGCCAAGCCTCTATTTGTAAGCCACTGCTGCGCTTGCAGGTCCCGCCAACGGAATAATCTCGCAGCGACTAAACCCTGCCTCTTTGCACCACTCGGTGAACTGGGCGCCGGTGAAGTCAAACGCCTCGCCAAATTCGATCAGCATGTTCAGCGACATCATGAGACCGAAGCCGTTTTGCCTGCGTTCATCGTCGATGATGTTCTCGATGGCGACCAGCGCGCCGCCGGTCGGCAATGCACGATAGGCCTTGGCGATCAGCATTTTCTTGTTCTCGAGATTCCAGTCGTGAAGGATCATTCCCATCGTGATGATGTCCGCCTTGGGGAATTCGTCCGCGAAGAAGTCGATCGTCTCGGCGATGACCCGGCCGCCGAGATTACGCTCCCTCAAGCGCCGTTCGGCGATCGGCTGCACATCGGCGAGATCGCACGTCCGGCATTGCATGTGCGGATGCCGCGCCGCGACGATGGCCGAAAGCTGCCCGGTTGCGCCGCCTATATCGGCCAGCGTCTTATATTTGGAAAAGTCGAATTTCTCGGCAAACGCCGTGAAATTGCCCATGGAGATGCCGCTCATCGCGTCCATGAACTGCTCCAGGCGCGCCGGGTCCGCATAGAGCTCGCCGAACATCGACTTGCCTGTCTCCTTGATCTCGTTTTGAGGCTTTCCGGTTTGCAATGCCGGTGTGAGATCGCCCCAGAATCGATACAGTCGTGCGTTCGCCATCTCAAGGATTCCACCGATGTATTGGGGGCTCCGCTTGACCAGGAACAGCGCGGTCGATGGCGTATTGCCGTATTTGCCGGTTTCACCGGCGCCGTCCCTCTGCAGCAATCCGAGCGCGACGAGGGTGTCGAGAAAATCATACGTTGCGCGCGGATGCAGCCTCATCGCGCCTTGCAGTTCGAGGCCCGTTTTGGGGCCGTCCGCAAGCAGCGAGAAGAGTCCCAGTTCCACGGCGCTCAACAATGTCTTGGCTGGCCAGAACCCAAAGCCAATTTGCAGTATGTGGTCTGGAGAAATTCCGTTTTGCATCTGATCCTCCCCTATCGGCGAATGCCCCCCGTGAGGCCACGCCGATGCGTCCCTTGAGCGGGATCATTCGATGCTACACCACGTCCACGGACGTTCACTACAGTTTTCCAATCGGAGCCGGAGCGCATTGCCTCCCTCCCCGATTTTCCTCACCGAAACGCCCCCAGCGGATCGCTCTGCCCCGCTCTCCGCCGCGCGGCCTTGAACAGCGCCGGATCGACCACCGCTTCCCTCAGCATCATCACGCCGTAGCGTGTCGCCGCCATCAAATCGTCGCGCAGCTTCACCACCTGGCCGTCCCTGCGGTGATAGAGCCGGAACTCCTCGAACCACGGCAAAAGCGTCGAGAACACCTTGAAGCGGCCGCTCTGCATGCGGTCGAGCATCTCCATCAGCCCGGCTTCGACAGAGACCGAACCGTCGGCGAACTGCGCATGGCTGGCGAGCATGTTCAGCCCATGTGCCGAATATTGCTTCGCAAGTGCGGTACCGGCACCTTCCAGCGTCTCGCGGCGGCCGTCGCGCGGCCAGGCCCAGGGCAGCCATTCGCCCCACGGTTTCAGCGTCAGCGCCTGCATGGCGGGAGTCTGCTGCGAGGCACGGCAGGCTTTCGTGACATAGACCACATCGGCCTCCGTATCCCAGGCGAGCTCGACCGCCGCCGAGGGATGGTCCCAGCCGAAATCGAGGGCACCCAGCCGCGGCCAATAGCGCGGCAGCGGGAACGGTTCGCAGGCGATCAGCTCCTCGGCCACCGGAAAGATGCGGCCGGAGCCGAGTACCGGAATGCCTTTTGCCCTGGCTTCCCGCTCATGCGCCGGATAGGCGGCAATGATCTCGGCGCGCTGCTGCGGCGTATAATGCTCGGCATCGTCGATGGTCATGAAGGTGACGTGGCGGGTCATGGTTCTCACCCTCGCGGCAGTGAATCGTGGTGGCAGGCGCTGGACGTATGGTGTTGTTTGACAAAGAACTTTCCGATGGCGGGACAGCGCCCCTCTCTGTCCTGCCGGACATCTCCCCCACAAGGGGGGAGATTGGATGTCATCCTGGTTTTCGCCAATCTTCAACGGTTGCAGGCGGGCGGGACGCGGAAACTGCCAATCTCCCCCCAAGTGGGGGAGATGTCCGGCAGGACAGAGGGGGGCGCGAAGGAACGCGAGTTGTACGAGTTCGCAGCACTGTCACCCCTTGCCCATCCCTCCAACCTCCTCCGCCGACAAGAACAACAACACCACATCGCTCATGCCGAGCAGCGGCGTGAAGGTGACGATGGTGATGCCGCCGGTGGCGTTGGTGCGGGTCAGCCCTTCGGAATAGATGTCGAGCGGCGGCTCCTCGTCGAACCAGACGCCGTGCAGCGTTTCGCCCTGCCATTTCTCGCGGCCCTTCTCGTAGCTCTTGAACGACAGCACCGATTCACCGGCCTGGACATCGCCGCCGCCGCCCCAGCGCACCACGACGCTGTCGAGCGCGCCCGGCGCCCGTCCCGCCATCGTGCTGACGATGGCGTCGGCCGGGATCATGCCGGTGCCGGCCGCCTGCTGCTGCGGCGGGCCGATCAGGATGCGCTGCGGGTTATCGCGCGTGCTTTCGCCGGTGACGCCGGCCGCCCACATCCGAACCGGACAATCGAAAACCTTGCCTTGCCACCAATCTGGATAGCGGCCGGTGAGGTGCATCGCCCATTCGGCGCCGCCGGCCCTGGTCTTGCCGAGCTGGTTGCCGGCCATGAACAGGCGCTCGCGATTGGTCGCGCCGGCTGCATGGAACTCGGCCTGCCTGGGATAGGGCCGATAGGCGGCAAGCTGGTTAGTGCGGCGCCTGCGGTCCAGCTCCGCCAGCAGGCTGAGATATTCCGTCCTTGCCGCCCGGCTGTGCGAGGCCTTTTGCGAAGCCCGGCTTCTCGAGGAACGGCCTAAGGACGGCTTCGAGGCCGCGGATGCGCTGCCTGATTTCGTCATCGCTCAATGCATCCAGATTGTTGATGTTGACACTAATATCCTTGGGCAGCACCGACAGCACGAGCTTCAGGTACTGGTCGGGCTTTTCGGCGCGCACCTCGGCGATAACGCCGGCGCCATGGGCGCGAAAATCGGCGCGGATCGCTTCGAGAAAGCCGTCGGCCAGCGTCTTCTTCGCCCGCTTGGTTCGGCTGCCGGGTGCTTGATCGTGCGGCTGCGGATCGCCGGTGGAAGGAGCTTCGGCCATGCCCTACTCCGCCGTCCCAGCGGAGACCGCCGGCTTCTTGTTGCCTGGCCGCACGATGCGCTTGCGCGGCCTGGCCTTCTTGCCGGCGCGTGCCGACTTCGGCTTCCGCGGCTGGCTTGCCGGTTTCGCATCAGTCGTCGTGCCGGGCTTCATCGCACCGGCGTCAGGCAAGGCATTCAGCCTTGCCCTGAGAATTGCCACCGCCTTGCCGTCGAGTGCTCCCGACGGGAAGCCAAAGCCGCCGACCGCATCGACGGTACCGCCGCGCACCATGCCGATCCGCACGCCGGCGGCCACCTGCTCGAAGCGGCCATGGCGTGCATAGGGTGCGGTGCCGGCGAACTCGCCAATGGCGCTGACGACCTCGCGGCCGTCATCGTCGGTGATGATGGTGGCATAACGGTTGGACATGGGGTGTTCTCTGAAGTGGGCGCACGGGCGCGTTGGGAAATCTATGGACGATAGGTGGTTGCGGACCGGGATAGTCGGTCGCGTTCATTTGCGCCGACATACCTCGGCAGCACACGCAACATTCGGTCGAACAGGAGCCCGAAATGAAAAACCCGCCTCGGCGGGCGGGTCGTTGGAGCCAATTGGCACCATACCCAAATTAGTAGCATAGCTGCCGGCACAAAGCAAGAACAAAATGTGGCGCGGCGGCAGAAAATGCACTGACGACCTCGCACCCTCGTCGGTGAACGGCTGGAAGGAGGGGCGAAAAAGGCGGGCATTGCGTGAGACTTGCGTTGATGGGATGGTGGTTGCGCTTGAGGGGAACGCGTCATGGGCAATGTCACCAGTCACTACGGCAGCGACGGCATCGTCGATCGCATATTGGCCGCGATCCCGGACGCCGACCCGGCCGAAAAACTCGCGGCCGCGCAACTCTATCCATTCGATCAGCTCCATGGCCGCGAACTGATCGCCACGCGGGAGCATGCGGCCCGTCTTGCTCCTTCGCCGACAGATCGGATCCTGGATATCGGCAGCGGCATTGGCGGGCCGGCAAGGTTTCTGGCCTCGACCTATGGCTGCCAGGTCGACGGCATCGACCTGACACCAGCCTTTGTCGCCGCATCGAGCCGACTGACCGCACTGAGCGGACTGGCAGACAAGGTTCGCTTCCATCAGGCCGACGCAACGAAACTGCCTTTTGGCGACAGCACCTTCGATGCGGCGATCTGCTTCTATGTCGGCATGAACATCGAGAACAAGGCCGCGGTTATCGACGAGGCCTGGCGCGTGCTGAAACCGCGAGGCAGGCTGATCTGGACCGAGGCCGTGCTCGCCGGCGGCGAGCCATACTATCCCATGCCGTGGGCGGTTTCGCCGGCGACCAGCCACCTCGCCGATCGGGAAAAATTGAAAACCCTGTTTGACGATGCCGGATTTCGCATCGACGAAATCGTCGACGAAACCGGCGAACATGTTGAGCTGGCGCTGAAGAGGGCCAATTCCGGCATCGTGCCCTCGCCGGCGCAGCAGCAGGCAAATGAAGTCGTCATGGGCGCGGAATTCCTGCAGCGCCGCCGCAACTACATCCGAAGCCTGAGTGACGGAAAACTCGCCTCGCTCGCCGTGATCGTCTCCAAACCGGCCTGAAACAAAAAACCCGCCTCGGCGGGCGGGTCATTGGAGCCAATTAGCACTATACCCAAATTAGTAGCATAGCTGCCTGCACAAAGCAAGAACAAAATGTGGCACCGGCGGCAGAAAAATGCGAATTCCGTTCAGCGCCTCACCTTGTCCGCCTCCCGATTTGACCTTCCAAGAAGACCGCTAGGCTGCATTCCTTCGCGCCCCTCTCTGTCCTGCCGGACATCTCCCCCACTTGGGGGGAGATCGGCTTTCGCGCCGGCTTTCGCCAATCTCCAACGTTGCAGGAAGAGCGCAGCGCCGAAACCGCCAATCTCCCCACTTGAGGGGGAGATGGCCGGCAGGCCAGGGGGGGTACTGTCCCGGGCCCGCCGACTTCACAGCCGGCAACACAAGCAACGTTCGATCGAAAAGAAGCCTGAAAACAAAAACCCGCCTCGGCGGGCGGGTCGTTGGAGCCAATTCGCACCATACCCAAACTAGTAGCATAGCTGCCGGCACAAAGCAAGAACAAAATGTGGCGCGGCGACAAAAAATCCGAATTCTCTTCGGCGCCTCGCGTTGCCCGCCAGCCACTTTGTGGGCGCGAACGCAGCGTCGGCAACTAGCGGTTCCTCCATTTGCCGGGCATCTCACCGGCCGACGAGCAGCCGCAGCCGCGGATCAGAACAGGCATTCGCGCGTTTGAACCCCAGCCAATGGGAGCAAAAGCCATGAACGTCGCCAATCTGCAACTCGAAGGCCTGCTGATGGCCATCGCATCGATCAATCAGGTCCTGGTCCGCAAGGGCGTGCTCTCCGTCGAGGAGATAGACATCGCCTTGCGCAAGGCCGAAGCCAGCGAGACCAACGAGGAAAGGTCCGAAGGCATGTCGGCGTCGAGCCGCGATGCCGTCAACTTCCCGATCCGACTGCTGGAGTTGGCCAATCAATGTCAGCCGGAGACGGACATGCCGTCCTTCTCGAAACTGGCGCGCATGGTTGGTCAGATCAAGGAACCTTACAACGACCAGATGTGACACCGCGATCATAACTGACGCCGCGACAACGGCTTGCCGCGGCGGGGTTGCAAGACTGCTGGCGGCGCCTGCTAGCGGCCCTGCAGGATCTTGATCAACTTGCTGCTGTCGGCCCCCGGCGAGGAAAGCCTGCGGTAGTCCGCGTAAGTCAGCCTGCCATTAGCAACGGCATTAAAGAGCCGGTTACAAAAGGCGCTATCGTATTTTGCGACACTGACATTCATGATTGCTGCGTAAGTCTTTCTTTCGTTGAGCGGCGTGGACCTCTCGCGTGCAATGCATTCGTTGATCGCCACGCGCTTGGTGACAGGGCTGCCTTCAAGCGTGGTATGCATCGTGTTGAATTCGCCTTCGGTCAAGGTAGTGCAGCCGGCAAGCAGAGACGTGCCGATCATGGCGGCAGCAAAACGCGTGGCGATGTTCATGAATTCCCCCTCAAGACCCATGTCTTGCTTAGCCCGCCGAAAGTTGGAAGTACAGAGGGAATGCAGGCGCATCTACAAAAAGCATAAACCTCGAACGCTCGTACTTTAGCTGTCGCTTTTATTGCGCGCGACCTGCGGATGGCCGGAATGACGGTACCCGGCCGCTCTCGATCGTCACGACGATGCTGGTGCGGATCGTGCTGCCGATCTGGCCCTGGTCGCGGTCATAGACCCGACCGCCATTGTCGCAGCCACCCTTCTGAGCGCCTTTACGAGAACGCCGCCTCCGAGATTGGGCATCACCCCCTGCCAAGCCTCAGCGCCAGGACCCTGCCCGGCCCGTGCACGGCGGCAAACAGCAGCCCGGCCAGGAAAGTGAAGTGATCGACGAAGAAGCCGAACTCCGCCTGGTTGCCGGCCCAGTGCGACGGCCCGTGGAAGGCAAAGCCGAGGAACAGCACATAGGCGCCGGCGACGAGTGCTGCCCATGAGAAGAAGGCGCCGGTCAGGAAGCATAGAACGAGGACGACCTCGAGCAGGGCTGCGCACCAGGCCAGGAAGAGCGGGAACGGAAACCCGGCCGCCGCGATATAGCCGGCGGTGGCGCCGATATCGATGAATTTGAAGATCACGGCCATCAGGAACACGGCTGCGAAAATCAGCCGGCCGATAAGGATTGCCGCGGTCTGCCACGGCGACTGAACGGTTGATTGAGCGGTTTCCAAGGTCATGATGTCCTCCCAAGAGTTCCGATGGTTGTGCCCCAAGGACGCACCACCAGCCGCAAGCCCGACATCATCCCCCGAAAAACCTGCAGGATACAAGCGCGTAGCGAGAAGGCCTCGCAAGACCAGGGTTCCTCGCCCCCATTCATGGGGGAGAGGTGGCGCGGCGAAGCCGCGACGGAGAGGCGCCGGCAAAGAAAAGGCCTCTCTCCGGCCGCTTCGCGGCCACCTCTCCCCCCGCTTGGCGCGGGGCGAGGAACCCAAGCCTGGCTCTACTCCGCAGCCTTCGCCCGGCTGATCGGCTCCCGTACCGTTCCATACTGGCTGCCCCAGCGGTCGGTCATCGCCCAGCGTATGTCCCAGAGTTCCGGGAAGAAGCGGTGGCGGGCGCCGGCTTCCAGCAATTCGACCGGCCGGCCCTTCAGCGATTTCGCGCCGAGGCCGATCGTGCGGTGGATGAGATAGAGGTGGTTGGCACGGAATTTCTGGAACAGCTCGTCGAACTCGATCAGCGCTTCGGCAACGACATAGCTGTCGCCGTGATCGTAGCCGGTATCGTAGACATCCTCGACCGAAAGGCCGCGGTCGTCGAGGTACGACGCCTTGAAGGCCCGCCACAGATCGGGCGGCAGGCGCAGCAGCTGCTTGAAGCCCGGCGATTCCTGGCCGCTGCCATTGCCGAGCTGCAGCCGGATCTGCTGGTATTCCTTGGGCGACATGGTTTCGAGCAGGTCGAGCTGCGCCGTCATCAGCCGCATCAGCCGGTGCACGCGCGCCATCAGCGTGACGATGCGATGCGTGTCCTGCTTTTCCAGGAAATCGACGACGTCGATCAGCGTGTAGGCGATGAGCTTCATCCACAGCTCCTCGACCTGATGAACGATCTGGAACTGCAGCTCGTCGGCATTCACCATCTCGGCCAGCGGCTTCTGGCAGGCAAGCAGCCTGTCGCATTTGAGGTAGACGCCATAGTCGCGCATCTCAGGCGTTTCGATGCGGGCATAATAATCCTGCTTGTCCATGGCCATGCTCCTTGCCCCGGCCGTTGGGCCGCAGGCGCTTGTTGGATCCCGGTCCCCCGAGTCTAATCGCTTTCTTGCCGAACATTGTCCCTTTCTGTTATTCGATTGGCGGGAAACGAAGGACGAAAATTGTCGCTGAAGCAGATTGGAAGAACGAATGATGCTGGACGCGGTCGACCGGAAGATCGTCGCGGCGCTCGAACGCGAGGCCCGCATCTCCTTTGCCGCGCTCGCCGATGAGGTCGGCTTGAGCAAGACGCCGTGCTGGAAGCGGGTGAAGGCGCTTGAGGACGCCGGCGTCATCCGCGGCTACTCGACCCGGATCGACCCGGCCAAGCTCGGCTTCGGCATCGAAGCCTTCATCCAGGTGTCGATCGATTTCGAACTGTCGGACGCCTTCGAGGCGGCGGTCAAAAAGCATCCGCTGATCCGCCGCTGCCACGCCACGACTGGCGAGGCCGACTATCTCCTGCAGATCGTCACCGTCGACATGATGGCGCTCGACAGGATGCTGCGCGAGGAGCTCAGCCGGCTGCCCGGCGTGCGGCGCACGATCACCTCGATGGCGATGCGCGAGATCAAGGGCGGCATCTCGTTCGCCAATGCCGTCGGGCATACGCAGACCAAGCGATAGACCGGTCAGGCCCTGGTCATCAATTCGCGTCCCAGCCGCTTCGGTTGCTCGGCGCGCAGAACCACATTTGTCGTCACCGTGCCGTAGTGGCCGATGCTGTCGACGATGCTTTCAAGATCGGGCGGTGACGGGACCACGACCTTGACCAGAAAACAATCCTCGCCGGTCACCCGCAGCACCTCGACCACCTCCGGCAATTGGGCGAACCTCTTCAGGCAGGCCTGGATATGCTCATGCGTGGTGCGCAGGCGGATGACCGCCATGGTGCCGAGCCCGAGCGCTGCCGAATTGATCACCGCCTTGTAACCGGTGATGACGCCGCGCTCCTCCAGCCGCTTCACCCGTTCCGAGGTGGCGGGCTGGGACAGTCCGACGCGGCGGCCAAGCTCGGAGATGCCGATGCGGCCATCCTCCTGCATGATCTCAATGATCGCCAGATCGGTGGGGTCGAGCCTTGGCCGATAATCGCCGTTCCGCATGATCGCCTTTAATCCATCGGATTTCGTCGCTGCTTTCCGATGATCTCTCATTCCGCCACCTGGAAGAAGACCTAGAATTGCACGCGCTGCATCAGGAAAGAAGGGCTTCGCATGACCGACTTCATCATTGTGCCGGGCATCGGCGGATCGGGCAAAGCCCACTGGCAGACACGTTGGCAGCAGGCAAACCCGGCGATGCGGCGGTTCAACCCGGCGAGTTGGGACGCGCCGGACCTCGACGACTGGGTGGCCGCGCTGGAAACGGGTGTATGCCAGGCAAGGACACCGCCGATGCTCGTCGCCCATAGCCTCGGCTGTCTGCTCATCGTACACTGGCAGCGGATCTCCCCCCGCTCTATCGGCGGCGCGTTGCTGGTCGCGGTTCCGGACCCTGCGTCGCCGGCCTTCCCCTCCTCCGCCCGGGCCTTCGCCGACGCACCGCAACAACGGCTTCGCTTTCCGTCGCTGATTGTCGCCAGCACCAACGATCCCTACGGCTCGCTGGACTATGCCAGGGCGAAATCCGAGCGATGGGGCAGCGATCTCCATATCGCCGGACCGCTTGGCCACATCAATGGCGACAGCGGGCTCGGCAACTGGCCGGCGGGAATGGAGCTGCTGACAGCTCTAAGTCAAACGCAGGCAATCGCCCGAGGCGCCGTGCTTCAGCCGTAACCGCACCAGGACGGCTATCGCGCCGCCGTCCTGATCTGGTTTGCGCCGCGCCTCAGTTCGATGCTGCGGCAGGCGTGCTGAGTTCGAGGAACGGTACGGTCGAGCCCGGGATCATCGACTTCGGCAATTCGCCGTTCCATCTCTCCGCCTTGGTCAGTTCGACCAGCAGCGGATTGTTGGCGATTGCGGCGGCGCGAGCCTTGATGGCGCCCGCGGTCGCATCGCCTTCGACCCTGGTCTTGTAGGCGCTGGCCTCGGCTTCGGCCTTGACGCTGTCGGCGCGGCCCTTGGCCTGGGTGACGGCGATATCGGCCTTGATCTTTTCCTGCTGCAGGTTCTGTTCCTGCTTCTGCACCTCGACCTGAGCCGTCATCCTGGCTTCGACCGCCTGCTCGTAGGCGTCGGAGAAGTCGATGTTCTCGACCTGCACGCTGTCGATCATCACCGGGCCGTCGGTTACCGCCGCGATGGCCTCGGCGACGTCCTTGTTGAACTTCGCCCGGTTCTGGATAACCGACACCGCGTCGTACTGGCCGAACACCGTCTTGATCTCCTGCGGTGCTTTCCTGGCAATGACACGGTCGGCCAGTGCCTCGATCGATCCATAGTTGGTGTAGACGTTGCTGACTTCGGCGGCCGGCACGTGGAAGTTGACGGTGACGCGCATGTCGGCCGGCTGCTGGTCGCGCGAATAGGCCTGCATGGCCGGCAGGCCGCTGCAATCGTTCTGGTTCTCGCAGCCCCATTTGAGCACCTGCTGGCGCAGGCTGATCTTCTCGACACGCTGTAACCACGGCAGCTTGAAATGCAGTCCGGGATCAACGACCGAACTCAGCGCTCCGTTGGTCAAGAGCACGCCGCGGTCGCCCTGGTCGATCGTGTACCAGGATCCAAACAGCGCAAAGACGCCGAGCGCCACGATGACGAGTGCGATCAGGCCGGAACCGATCGACCCCGATGCCATCCCCGGCTTGCCCTGCGGACGGCTTGAATTACCTTGCGTTTCGGTCATCACCCCACCCCAACCTGATTGCCCGTGCTGCTTTTGCCCACAATAGTGGCGGCATTGCAATCCTCTGGATATGGAAGGACCTTCGCGCCAACCGGCCGGACCGGCGGGTGGTTCAGGCTGGCTAGCGGATTTCCCCTGCAGCCGCGGCAGCGGGCTGGGACGCGTTGCCTGGCGTCTCCTTCTGCCGTTCGGCATCGGTTTTGCGCTTCGGGCAATCCTCGTAGTCGTGGTCGCGCCCGCCGCAGTAGGAGCAGCATTTTGCTGACGCGTCGGAGCGAAGCATCGTTGGCATGCACAAGAATGCACGAAACCCGACAGATTGCGAAGGCTTGCACACCGGCAAGGTCGATTTCGCCACGGAACCGCTGCCGCCGCATGAAAGTTATCCGCTCATTGCAACGGGAGCACAGGACATGGCCGACGACCCGAACCGCTACGAGACCGGAGCGAGGAAATATCCGGCAAAGACGAGCCCCGACGCGGCCGACGAATTTTCGCAGGATGCGGCCGGCAACAAGCCACCTCCCGGCGGCATGGGATTGACCAGGCCGGCTGACGATTTCGACGACAGGACCCTTCATTCGGAGGGCCAGAACCCGCCGCGCGCAGCGATCCGGCCAGACGGCAAGGCCACCGCCAAGAAGCCCGGCAAGGACGCAAGACGATGAACGTCGCCAATCTCCAGCTCGAAGGATTGATGATGGCGATCGCGGCCGTCAACAACGCGCTGGTCCACAAGGGCCTGCTGTCGGTCGACGAGGTCGACATGGCGTTGCGCCGGGCCGAGGCGGCGATGACCAGCGACGAGCGTCTCTATGAAGACATGTCGCCATCCAACCGCGACGCCGTCTGCTTTCCGCTCAGGCTGCTGCAGGCGGCCAACAACGCCCAGGGCGAAACCGGCGTGCCGACCTTTGCCGAACTGGCCAGGATGGTCGGCCGGACCAAGGAGCCCTATAACGACCAGATGTGATGGAGGACGCCATGGCCGACGACAAATCCAAGACCAAGCAGGATCGCAAACTGGTCTCCGGCGAAGAGCCATACGAGGTCGCTGCGTTTGCCCGCAAATACGGCATACCGCAAAGCGAGGCCGCGACCATCATCAAGCGTTACGGCCCCTCGAGGAGGAAGCTCGACGCGCATATGGCGAGCCGCAACGCCTGATCCAATTCTGGCGGCGGCCGCCGTTCACGCCGGAAGCGTCCCTGCCCTGCCGCCTTGTCGAGAGTATCCGCACCGCCGGGCGGCCCCTCGGGCCCGCCGCTGCGGGATTCAACGCCCGGTTTCGATAGCCGCGGAATACTACCGCGGCGCAACAACTCATTTACCTCGACGCTGTACCAGTCCGGTGAGCAAAGCCGGGGGTCGGATGCAGGAACAATTATTGCGCTACGAATGTGTCATGGAGCCGGACGGCCGTTGGATGGTGTGGGACATCGTTCACGATCTGCCGGCGCAATTTTCGGAAATCGCGCTGATCGGCCTGAGCCGTCGTGAAGCGGTTTCGCTCTGCCGGCTGCTCAACGAGACGAGCCGTTCCGAGACGCGGCAGAGCCGGGCCTCCTGAGAAGCGTGCTCTCAGGCCTGCCCAAGCGCGGGGGATCTACATGCGATCGACAATATTCGGTCTGGTCTTGCTGCTGCCGGCCGCCGCCCTGGCGGAGCCGATCGAGACCCAGAAGATCATCACGGCGGCGACCGGCGACTGGAACGGCGACGGCGCCGCCGATCTGGCGATGATCGTCGAGACCGAGCCCGGCTCTCCCATGGACCTGTATTTTTTCCTCAAAGATCGCGATGGCGATTTTCTAAAACCTGCCGGGATCGTGCATGATCAGATTGACGGGGAATGGAAGGATTACGACCGGCCGGGCCCCGCCACATCCGACACCGAGCCCGAACTCACCGGGCTCCCCAACGGTTCGATCAAGCTCGATATTCCGGCGATGGAGATCGGCAGCGAGCGGACCAACAAGACGCTGACGCTCGCCTGGCGCAACGGCACGTTCGTCGTCGCCGGTTTTGCCTACGAGTATTGGGATTACATGGACGACAATGTTGCCGGCGACTGCGACTACAATGTGCTGACCGGCAAGGGCAAAAGCAGCAAGAAGCTGGCGGACGGCAGCACCAGGCAAGCGACCGTATCGGTCGAAGGCAAGGTCATCCCATTTGCGGAATGGACCCCGGGCACTGGCTTCAGCGCTTGCGGAGAGTGAGAGGTTTCGGTTGCCTCACTGCAGCGGCGGCTTCCACAGCAGGCTGTTGCGATCGGCGGACTTGACGCGCAGCCAGGTTTCGCGGCCATCGCGCAGCACCCGGAGCGGGATCTCGGCACCGGCCGGGCCGCTCTTCCAAAGCTTGCGATAAAAATCGGCAAGCCCATCGACCGCCGTGTCGCGGACATCCGAGATGACATCGCCTTGGCGAAGGCCCGCCTGGGCGGCCGGACCGCCCTCGGCGACGCTCATCACCACGACCTTGCCGTCGCTCTCGGCCGAGAAGGCGCCGAGCCACGGCCGCGGCGGCCTGGCGACCTGCCCGCGCGTCAGCAGATCGTCGAGGATGGGCGGCAGAAGATCGATCGGCACCACCATGTTGATGTCGGCGACCTCGCCGTTGCGGCTCATCTGCAGGCGCAGCGAACCGATGCCGAGCAGCCTGCCATCCGCGCCGATGAGGCCGGCGCCGCCCCATGAGGGGTGAGCCGGCGCCGTGAAGATCGCCTCGTCGAGCAGATATTCCCAATAGCCGGCGAATTCCTGCTTGGTGACGATCCGCGCCCGCACGGAGCGGCCGACGCCGTCGGCGAGCACGACGGGATCGCCGATCTTGGCCCTGGACGCATCGCCGAGCGCAATGGCGGGCAGCCCGAGCGGCGCCAGCGCCTGCACCAGGCCGAAGCCCGACCCCTGGTCGTAGGCGAGCGCATGGGCGGGAACCACACGCCCGTCCTGGTCGGCCAGCCAGACCTCCTCGGCCTCAGTGATGAGATAGCCGATGGTAAGTACCAGCCCGTCGCCGCGGATGACCACGCCACTGCCCTCGCGGCGGGTGCCAAGTGTATTTGCCGTGAAGGCGTCCTCTGGCACGGTGGCGCGGACGGCCACGATGGATCGCAAAAGGGGTTCGATATTCATGCTTTGGTTCCTGGCAATGTTCGCAGGCTGATATGGGCTATAGGTATGGCGCAGGTGATCAGGCGCAAGAGGTGGCGCCGGCTTTGGCGTGGACCGGCGCCGCGCCGTTCGCGCCGGGGTTTTGCAACAGCGCCGGCAGCCCTATCTGTACCTACGGCTATCCCAAGCTGCCCTATGCAAAGTTCCTCCGCCATTACCCACGTTGATATCTGATATCCTCCCAACCCAACCCTTCCAAAGGCCTCCCAAATGAACGACTACGCAACGGACCAATACACGCCGCCAAAAGTCTGGACCTGGAACAAGGCAAATGGCGGCGCTTTCGCCAGCATCAACCGGCCGATCGCCGGCCCGACGCATGACAAGAAACTGCCGGTCGGCAAGCATCCGCTGCAGCTTTATTCGTTGGCGACACCGAACGGCGTCAAGGTGACGATCATGCTGGAGGAACTTCTGGCGCTCGGCCACAGCGGCGCCGAATAC
Source organism: Mesorhizobium sp. M0522 (assembly GCF_040321085.1). Taxonomy (NCBI): domain Bacteria; kingdom Pseudomonadati; phylum Pseudomonadota; class Alphaproteobacteria; order Hyphomicrobiales; family Phyllobacteriaceae; genus Mesorhizobium; species Mesorhizobium sp. M0522. The sequence continues at coordinate 306,323 of NZ_JAMYQW010000003.1, read as the reverse complement.
GACGCCTGGCTTATTAGGATCAACGACGGCGACCAGTTCGGCAGCGGCTTCGTCGAGGTCAACCCCAACTCGAAGATCCCGGCCATGATGGATCGCAGTGGGAAAAAGCCGGTCCGCATCTTCGAATCCGGCTCGATCCTGCTCTACCTCGCCGAAAAATTCGGCGAATTCCTGCCGACGGAGCAGCCGGCTCGCGCCGAGACCCTGTCATGGCTGTTCTGGCAGATGGGCTCGGCGCCCTATCTCGGTGGCGGCTTCGGCCATTTCTACACCTATGCGCCGACGAAGATCGAATATGCCATCGACCGCTTCGCCATGGAAACCAAGCGGCAGATGGACGTGCTCGACCGACGCCTCGCCGAAAGCGAGTATTTAGGCGGCAGCGACTATACGATTGCCGACATTGCGGTGTGGCCCTGGTATGGCGGGCTGGCCAAGGGCCGTATGTATGACGATTCCGGCGAGTTCCTGCAGGTGGAGCAGTACAAGAACGTGCAGCGCTGGGCCGACGCCATCGACGCGCGGCCGGCGGTCAAGCGCGGCCGCATGGTCAACCGCACCTTCGGCGAGCCTTCGATGCAGCTGCACGAGCGCCATGACGCCAGCGACTTCGAGACGAAGACGCAAGACAAGCTCGAGGCGGCCAAAAGCTAAGCGGACGACGCGCCGATCTCCCGCCTTGTAGGGGAGATCGGCAGCTTCGGCCGACTGCTCAAGCTCGCCTTCACCGCCGCCATCCACAGCCGGTCGATGTTGGCCAGGAATTTCTCGTCGAGTTTGTTGAGGTGCTTCCAGTACATGCCGTCCTCGAAGAAATAGCCGAGTTCCTTCTCGATCCTGTCGGCCTCCTCCGCCTGATCGAGCCGCAGGCCGGCAAGCATCTCCGCCTTCATTTCCGAAAGCTGCGAGGAAGAAAGCGCGCCGAGTTCATCGAGCGTCAGCCGCGGGAAGATCAGCCGGCTGCGCGGCAGGTCGGATAGGTTGACGCACAGGCAGCCGCGCCGAAGCGCATGGATGAGCAGGCGGGCCGACTTCGCCTCGAGGTTGCGCAGGGTGACGTCGTTGCGCAGCGGATCGGCGCGGCCGACGCCGTAAAAATGCGTGTTGCCGGGCTGGTCGTAGATCATGTCGCAGCCAAGGAATGCCAGCACGTCCGGCTTCTGACTGTGGATCGTCCAGTAGGCCGCCGTCATCGACATGGTGCCGCCGGCATAGACGAAGCCGCCAAAGCTGTTTTGCGCCGGCACGTAGTGCGAGGCGCTGAAGATCTGCGCCTGCTGCAGGGGACCGCCTTGCGGCATCCGCTCCGCCGAGAAATCGCCGGCATGGACGAGGAAATCCCAGTCGGGGCGCACGCGCCAGGCGTTGTTGATGGCGACGATCTTGCCGAAGGCCTGCTTGGGCCAGGCGGCGCAGCGCACCACATCGGGGGCGCTACCGATCAGCAAGATCACGTTTGGCGTTCCGTCGATCACCACAACCCTCTCGACCGGCCGAAATGCATCTCGATGCCGCCCGGTTGAACGGCTTTATAGCCTCAACGGCCCATCGAAAACACCAGCCGGATTTAAGCTGGCATCAACAAAAGGGAGCTTGCCAGCCGGTTGTAAAATGTGGCCTTAGGCACCGTCGTACAAGCAGCAGGCAGGTTTTCCCGCTAGCCCAAAAACGACGATATGAGTTGGGCGATATATATTAGTTGACTAAACTAGCGGAACGTCCAATGCACATTCCCAGAACCGAACATGTCCTGTCTAGACCATGATATCTATATGGGACATTACTACATAAGCTGAACGCGACCTCGACGGCTCGGCGGCACAGCCCTCAGACGCCGCGGCTTTGCCTCCGCGCTTTTCGCCCCAGATCCGTAGATCAACCGGACGACGAACAGGAAATATCCAACCTGCATGACGATCAAGGTCAAGATCGTCCAGGCCAGCGTCTTCCAGATTGAACCCGTCGCAAGGTAAGTCGAGATCGCCACGATGGACGATGTGGTGGTCAGCCCCACCAGGAACTGTGGAAAGTTCATGACTTTTCTGCGCCGCCCCGGAACTGGCAACAGCCGGGACGAACTCCCCTAACCCTTTACCCCGGACCAACGTTTTCACTATTTTAGCAATTGCGCAAGCACCAAATAGGACAGCAGTTAACGCATGCTTCCGTGATCAAGGGCTGCATGTCAGGTCACCAAGGTGGGCTGGCTTGGACGGCGGCTGCGCGTCCCCTCCTCCCCAACCAGCTCTCCATACCCCCTCACCGCCCCATCAAGCCCACGTATTCGCCACGTCTCCCCTTCCCGTGCCTCAAGATGGGACGGGCCGAGCGGCACTTTCCCTCCGCCGTCCGGCAGGTCCAGCACGTAGACGGGATTGCAGATGCCCGACAGGCGCGCACGCAAGGCGCTGACCAGCGCCTGGCCCTCGGCGATCGTGGTGCGCCGGTGCGCCATGCCGCGCACGAGATCGCCGTGGTGCAGGTAATAGGGTTTGACGCCAAGGCGATACATCAGCTCGCGGCACAGCTCTTCCAGCACCTCGACCGTATCGTTCACGCCTTTCAGCAGAACGCTCTGGTTCAGCAGCACGAAGCCGCCCTGCCGCAACGTGCGGCAGGCCCGCTCGGTCGCCTCCGTGATTTCGCGTGGATGGTTGAAATGGGTGACGACAGTGACCATCAGCCGACCCTGCAAGGCTTGAATCAACCCGCCGGTGACGCGCGACGGCAGCGCGACGGGTACGCGAGTGTGGATGCGCAACAGCCGCACATGCTGGATCGCCTCGACACGGGCGCGGATTTCCGCCAGCGCCCTGTCCGGCAGCGATAGCGGGTCGCCGCCGGTCAGGATCACCTCGCGGATTTCCTGATGGGCCGCGATATAGGCGAAGGCTTCGTCGAGAGCTTCGCGCGTGTAGCCGCGGCCGATCGACGTCAGCTGCTCCTTGCGAAAGCAGAACCGGCAATAGACCGCGCATTGATAGGTCGGGAACAACAGAACCCGGTCGGCATGTCGATGCGTCAATCTAGGCACGGGACTGAAGGCGTGGTCGGCGATCGGATCGTCGAGTTCGCCCTCCTGCTCTGCCAGTTCGTCGGGCGACGGGATGACCTGAAGCCGTATCGGATCGGCGGGGTCGTTCCAGTCGATCAGGTCGAGATAGGCCTTGGGAATGCGAACCTTGTGGCGCGTGGCCGCGGCTTCGGCCGCCGCCCGCTCGGCTGGCGACAGCGGCAGCGAATCCAGATCGCCTACATGCCGCACGCCCTCGCGAACATCGTCCCGCCATGCGGCATCCGCCTCGCGAGCGCGCCGGTCATCGGCTGCCACGCCGGCCGCATCGACCGCCATGCTGGCGTCGGGGATGTCGGGATGTGAGGTCATCGCAGGCTCCTTGAATTTCGGGCCGGGGTACAGCATTGGAGCCAGGACTTGAAGGCAATAAGCGGTGTTTGGCCGGGTTGGAGGGCGCGGCAGGAAGCCACAACCGGCCACTGATCAGAACAATCGTCCAACATCGCTGACGCAAAACATTAGCTTGCTCTTATATTAGCTTGAGCGTATACACATAAACGGCCGGTGATCTACCCCCCAACCGGTTAGGCTCGGCGCCAGTTCCCCTCCCTACCCCTCAGGTCAACGACGCCGGGCCGCTCGGGATCCGCCCGGTCGCCCGCGGTCGAGACCGGATCGTCGACCTCTTCGATGTCGATCATGCCCCCTGCTCAAGCCCCCAACTGAACATACCAGCTGAACACATCGGCGATGTCCGCGTCTCTCGGCCTTCCCGTCGCCGGCCGCGGTCGCTAATCTCGGATTGCGAAAAAGCTGGAGAAGAGCGTATGGCGAACGACTTGTCGCCAAGGCTTTTGGAGATCGTCAATGCGCTGCCCTTGCGGCAGGGCATGCGAGTGCTGGAGATCGGCTGCGGACCGGGTGCTGCAGCGCGCGAGATCGCGCGCCGGATCGGCGGTGGGCACGTGCTGGCGATCGACCGCTCGGCCAAGGCCATCGCGCAGGCCGGGGCCGCCTCGCGCGCCGAGATTGCGGCAGGCCGGCTGAGCCTTCGCCAGATCGCCATCGAGGATTTCGAGTTGGAAGCCGATGAGAAGCACTTCGACATTGCCGTTGCGGTGCGCGTCGGCGCGCTGGACGGGCGTCATCCCGAAGCAGGAAAAATTGCCCTGCGACGGCTCAAGGCGGCGTTGACCGCGCAAGGCCGGCTGTTCATCGACGGCGGCGATCCGCTGCGCGAAATTGCGATACATGGCTGAGCACCTCGTGCTTGGCCTCCGGAACCGAGCGTCTACGTGACCGTGAGCGGCAGAGCCGGCCTCAGCTCCGCAACCCCGGCGCCTCCTGCCCGGTGCGCTCGACATATTCGGTATAGCCGCCGCCATAGGTGTGGATGCCCTCGGGCGTCAGTTCCAGCACCCGGTTCGACAGCGCCGCTAGGAAATGGCGGTCATGCGAGACGAACAGCATGGTTCCCTCGTACTGCGACAGTGCCGTGATCAGCATCTCCTTGGTGGCGATGTCGAGGTGGTTGGTCGGCTCGTCCAGCACCAGCAAATTGGGCGGATCGAACAGCATCAGCGCCATCACCAGCCGCGCCTTCTCGCCGCCCGACAGCACGCGGCATTTCTTCTCGATCTCGTCGCCGGAAAAGCCGAAGCAGCCGGCCAGCGCCCTGAGCGGCGCCTGGCCGGCCTGCGGAAATGCATCTTCCAGCGTCTGGAACACGGTGCGCTCGCCCTCCAGCACTTCCATGGCGTGCTGGGCGAAATAGCCCATCTTGACGCTGGGCCCGCGCGCCACCGTGCCATTGTCCGGCTCGGAAGCGCCAGCGACCAGCTTCAGCAGCGTCGACTTGCCGGCGCCGTTGACGCCCATGATGCACCAGCGCTCGCGGCGGCGCACCTGAAAATCCAATCCCTCGTAGATCGAGCGGCTGCCATAGCCCTTGTGCACGTTCTTCAGCGTCACCACGTCCTCGCCGCAGCGCGGCGCCGGCTGGAAGTCGAACGACACCTTCTGGCGGCGCTTGGGCGGCTCGACACGGTCGATCTTGTCCAGCTTCTTCACCCGGCTCTGTACCTGGGCGGCATGTGAAGCCCGCGCCTTGAAGCGCTCGATGAAGGCGATCTCCTTGGCCAGCATCGCCTGCTGGCGCTCGAACTGCGCCTGCTGCTGCCGGTCGGCAATCGCCCGCTGCTGCTGGTAGAATTCGTAGTTGCCGGAGTAGGCGGTCAGCGAACCGCCGTCGATCTCGACCACCTTGTTGACGATGCGGTTCATGAACTCGCGGTCGTGCGAGGTCATCAGCAGCGCGCCGTCATAGTTCTTCAGGAACTGCTCCAGCCAGATCAGGCTTTCGAGGTCGAGATGGTTGCTCGGCTCGTCGAGCAGCATGGCGTCGGGCCGCATCAAAAGGATCCTGGCCAGTGCCACGCGCATTTTCCAGCCGCCGGACAGCTTGCCGACGTCGCCGTCCATCATCTCCTGGCTGAAGCCAAGGCCGTCCAGCACCTCGCGCGCCCGGCCATCCAGCGCGTAGCCGTCGAGCTCCTCGAAGCGGTGCTGCGCCTCGCCGTAGCGGGCGATGATCTCGTCCATCTGGTCGGCCTGGTCAGGGTCGCCCATGGCGTGCTCGAGCTCGCGCATCTCGGCCGCCACTTCGCTGACCGGTCCGGCGCCGTCCATCACTTCGGCAACGGCGCTGCGGCCGGACATGTCGCCGACATCCTGACTGAAATAGCCGATGGTGACGCCGCGATCGACGGAGACCTGGCCTTCGTCGGGCTGCTCCTCGCCGTTGATCATGCGAAACAGCGTCGTCTTGCCGGCGCCGTTAGGCCCGACCAGCCCGACCTTCTCGCCCTTCTGCAAGGCGGCGGAGGCTTCGATGAAGACGATCTGACGGCCGTTCTGCTTGCTGATGCTTTCGAGACGAATCATGGGTTTCCGGGGAAGGCCAAAGGAGCGTTCCCGCGCCAATACGCGATAGGCCGCGCTTGCGGAAGCCCGCAATTGATGAGGCGCCCCGCGCCAAATTGTCTGAACCCGCCAGTTGCTTCCCGGCTGGATCAGGCCTTGACGGCGTAGGGATGAGCCGGCGGATCAGCTATCGGTCAGGGCTTTTGTCGTCGCCAGCTTGACCCCGGCGGCGGCAAATGCCGCATTGTGCCGGGCGATGATCTCCGCGGCGGTCTCGCTGGCCGCGTCGAGCGTGCTGTGGGCGTCGGAAACCACGGTGACGCCCAGGCCCGCTGCAAAGGCGCCCTTCACCGTGGCCGCCACGCAGAAATCGGTCTGCGCGCCGATCAGAACGACCTCGCCGGCGCCCTGCCCGGCCACCCATTCTGCAAGGGCGGCATTGCTGAACGCATCGCCGACACGCTTGGCGAAAGTCGGCTCGTCCTCGGCCTGGCCGAGCGCCGGCCACACCGGCCAGCCCGGCTCACCCGGCGCCAAAGGATCGCCCTGCGGCCCGTCATGCCTGATGAAGGCGATCTTGCGCCCGCTGCGCCGCGCCCACTCGATCAGCGCGCGGCTGCGGGCAACCATGCCGTCGGCATCATGGATCGGCGGTTCGGCGACACCGTCGAACATGCCGGTCTGAAGGTCGATCACGATCAGCGGCGCAGCGGCCGCGGGGCTGGTCCCTGACATGGTTTTTTATAGCACGAGGGCGGAGCTGATCAAGGATCAGGGCCGCGATGGCGCGCACGGGCAACCGCAAGTGGCTGGAGTTCGAGATATGTGACAATCCGCTTGCAGCGGCGCTAACATAGCGCGCCGTTGGGATGTGGGTCAGTTCGAAATTCCGGCTATCGGCCGTGACCGGATTGCATTCGTGGCAAGCTCCTGCGAAGAAATTCCCTTGACACATGCAGCCGTAGCTTTCCTTGCGATCGTGACTTCGGTGTTGGTTGCGATCCTACCCGCACAATCGCAAGAGTGGACGCCCTCGGAGGACGCGGTTCGAGATGCAACGGAAACGGTTGGTCGCTATTTCCTTTCGCTCGATAGCCAAGAGTATGGGCGGGCATACGAAATGATAACTGATACCGCCAAAGCTTCGATCCCATCGAACGCCTTCGTGGAGCAAAGTAAACATTTTCATTCTCAGGCCGGCGCTGTGCGCGAGCGCCGGCTACTCAAATTCACGTGGTTGAAGGACCCAGAGAACGCTGCCTTTCCTGGCGTCTATGCCGCAGTCGACATAGCGGCGAAGTTTGAAAACATCGATCGTTACTGCGGCTATATTGTCCTCTATCAGCGGCCATCAGGTGGAAATTTTCGAGTCATGCGGGTCGAAAGCAACTTCATCGACAACTCTACCGCGAAAAGCATTGAAAAGACCCAATCGAAACTCGAATTGGATCGAGCATGGGCCGAGTTGTCGGCTAACTGTCCGAATTTTCCATCGTGAAGGTGAGGCGGTCCGTTTTTGTACCTTCCGCGACCATCGGCTTTTCGGTTTCCCTCGCTTCGATCAGCGCAACGATGTCGGTGAACTCCTACAGTTTGCCGGCCCGGGACGCGAACGCAGCGAGAGCGCAGCTTTTGTCCTCACCCAATCCCGCCCATCACGGCATAGGTGCCGGCGGTGCGCTTGTCACTAAACCCAAGCGCGATGTTTATCTCGTCCGATCGCCCTTCGCAAAGTAGCCGGCGGCCCGGACGATCACACCCGGCCCGATGTCCCATCCTCGCCAAAAATCCCGGTCACCCAGTCGATGAACACGCGTACCCGTGGCGCGAGCTGGCGGTTCTGCGGGTAGAGCGCCGACAGCGGTGTCGGCGACGGCGGGCAATCCGGCAGCACTTCGACAAGCGTGCCGCGTGTGAAATCCCCGGCGAAGCGGTAGTGCGGCGCCTGCACTAGGCCGAAGCCGAGACGCGCCAGCTCCGCCATCGTGTCGGAGCCGTTGACCGTCACCCGGTTGGGCAGGCTGACATAACTCAACGCGCCGCCGACGGTGAATTCGAGCGGCATGACCTCGCCGGTCCGCGACGAGCGGAAGCCGACCATCAGATGGCCTTCGAGATCGTCGAGGGTTGCCGGCATGCCGAGGCGTTCGCCCGCGAAGCGGCGCGGCCAACCTGACTGGTTGCCGCCCGGAAAGGCGGCGCCAGCCTCCGTGCCTCACTTCAACTCCACCCAGACCGGCGCGTGATCGCTGGCGCCGGTCTCGCCGCGCACGTCGCGGTCGATGCCCGCCGCTACCAGCCGGCGCGACAGCTTCTTGCTGAGCAAGATATGGTCGAGGCGCAGGCCGGCACCGCGCGGCCAGCGGTTGCGGCGGTAATCCCAGAATGTGTAGAGCGTCTCGTTCGGGTGCTTCTTGCGCAGCGCGTCAAGCCAGCCCTGGTCGAGCAGCCGCTGGAACGATGCGCGGCTTTCCGGCTGGACCAGCGCGTTGTCGTCATAGGAGCGGGTCGGGTAGATGTCGCGCGGCTCGGGCACGATGTTGTAGTCGCCGGCCAGCACCACCGGCAGGCCGGTGTCGAGCAACTGCGCGGCATGCGCCTCCAGCCTTTCGTGCCAGTTGAGCTTGTACTGGAATTTCGGGCCGGGCTGCGGATTGCCGTTCGGCGCGTAGAGGCAGGCGACGACGATGCCGTTGACCGCTGCCTCGATGTAGCGCGCCTGCTGGTCGCTGTCGTCGCCGGGCAGCGCCTCGCGGGTCAGAACGGGTTCTGCGCCACGCGAAAGGATGGCGACGCCGTTCCAGGTCGGCTGCCCGACCCAAACCGCGCCGTAGCCGGCCGCCGCAAGCGCAGTGCGCGGAAACTGCGTCTGCCTGGCCTTTAGTTCCTGCAGGCAGGCGATGTCGGGTTTGGCGGCGGCCAGCCATGCGAGCAGGTTCGGCAGCCGGCTGTTGATGTTGTTGACGTTGAAGGTGGCGATCTTCATCGGCCTGCTTCAACGCACGATGCGTTCGGTCCACGCCTTCACCGCATCAGCGAGCGTCTTCAGATGATCGGCGGTGGAGAAGCCGGAGATGTTTTTGCGCGGCTTCAGATCATGGTCGCCGTCTTCCAGCCAGAAGATCTCGATTGCGTCGGACAAAGCATAGGTCGCGACCTCGTCTTTGGTCCCGAACTCGTCGCGCGTGCCCTGGAAGATCACCGTCGGCGTCTTGAGATCGGCGAGGTGCTTTGTCCGAAGCTGCGTCGGTTTGTCAGGCGGATGGAAGGGATAGCCGAGACAAAGCAGGCCCGAGATCTCGCCCTTTGAAAACATCTCGTCGGCGATCATCGAAGCGACGCGTCCGCCCATCGACTTGCCGCCGATGATGAGCGGACCCTCCACGCCCTTCGCCCGGAGGTCGGCGATCGCCTTGACGTATTCCGGGTTAACCGTCTCGGCGCGCGGCGGCGGCTTGCGGTAGCCGTAGCGGCGAGCCGCCATGTAGTGGAATTCAAAGCGCGCAACGCGGAAGCCGGCCTCGGCCAGCGCTTTTGCCGTGGCTGTCAGCGAGGGGGAGTCCATAGGAGCGCCTGCGCCATGGGCGAGCAGGATAGTGATGGCGGCGGTGTCGGGCCCGTCGAAGAGGAAGGTTGTCATGGGGACTCCAACGCTGGTGACCCCTTCTCCCCTTGTGGGAGAAGGTGGCCGAGCGAAGCTCGGTCGGATGAGGGGTGTTCCAGGGAACGCCGACGCCTCATTTCTTCCAACACCCCTCAACCGTCTCGGCGCTGCGCGCCGATCCACCTTCTCCCACAAGGGGAGAAGGTGGCGCTACTACCTCACCCCGCCGATTTCCGCGCCAGCTGCAAATCCACGAACTGTATCCCCTTGGCCGCCGTGCGCGCCCATTCGGAGTTGGGATCGAGTTCGAGGTAGCGCACCCAGCGACGCCGCGCCTCGGCGAGATTGCCGGCGTCGAACTCCAGCCTGGCAAGGTTGAATACCGCATCGGCATAATCAGCGTCCAATGCGATCGCCTTCAGCAAATGGCGGCGCGCCGAGGCTACCCGCCCCTCTTCGCTCATCAGCCCGGCAAGATTGAACCAGGCCTCGACGAAGCCGGGGTCGCACTTGATGGCGCGGGCATAGTCGTGCGCCGCCTCGGCCGCGTGGCCGGCGGCGCGCAGGCAGTTGGCGCGGTTGAAGGCGGCGATGGCATCGCTTGGGTCGATGGCCAGGCAGCGCTGGTAGAGCGCGGCCGCCTGCTCGTGGTCTTCAGCCCCTTCCGCCGCCTCGGCATCGGCGAACAGCTCTTCCAGCGTGTCGTCATCCTGCGTTCCCAGATCGAACAGCAGCTGGCCGTCGAGTTCGCTCTGGCCGCCCTCGAGATAGATCGCGTCGGCCCGCCCATGCTGTGAGCCGACGGCGAGCGACTTGGCGGTGAGCGAGGCGACCGGGCCCGACCGGTGCACCGAGCGCGCAATCGCCCCCCATGAGGCGCCGCCGGCAACCAGCCCGGCATATTTGCGGGCGAGGATCAGGTCGCGAAAGGAATACGGTTCGCAATCATGCTCGAAGGCATCGAACAGCGACAAAAGGTCGAGATCCTCGCCGGTCAGCCGCGACTGGTCGATCAGCGACTGCCGCGACAGCGCCGAAGCCTCCGGCGCTTTCATCAGGCCGAGCAGGCGCAGGAAGCCGTTCTCGCTGACCAGCTTGCGCCCGGCCGCGCGCTCGGTGACGACGCGGCGCTCAATCTCGGCATCATCGGCCTTGGCGAGGAACGTCCGCCCGAATACCACATGGGTGGTCCGTCTGGTGACTCCGCGCCGCAATTGGCCCTGCCGGCGCGCGACCTCGCGCGCCGCCATGCGAAGCGGAAACGCCGCGAGCGCGCCGATAGTGCCGAAGATCGTGCCAGTGGGCGCCGTCACCCTTTGCTCTTACCGACGGCCTGCAGCAGATTGGCCTTGAGCGGGTTTTCCTTGGCGCCGCCCTTGGCGGACTTTGCTTTGGCTGCCGGTTTCGTCGCCTCATCGGCCTTGCTCTTGGACTTGGCCGGCGGCTTGGCCGATTGGGACAGGCTCGCCTTCAGCGCATCCATGAGATTGATGACATTGCCGCGCTCGGGGGCCGCCGCGATGATCGGCTTATAGCCCTTCAGCTTCTCGCGGATCATCGCCATCAGCGCGATCTCGTAGCGGTCCTCGTAATTCTTCGGTTCGAAGGTGGTTTCCTTCTGCTTGATCAGCGCCTCGGCCAATTGCAGCATTTCGGGATCGGGGTTTCCGGCCGGGATATTGCCGAAATACTCAGCCGTGCCACGCACTTCGTTCGGATTCCTCAAGGTGCAGACGAACATGCCGTTCTCGCGCGCGCCGATCGTCACCACGCGCTCGCGGCTGGACAGCACCAGGCGGGCGATCGCCAGCTTGCCGGATTTGCGCATGGCTTCGCGCAGCACGACGAAGGTCTCCTCGGCCATTGCGCCGTCCGGCGCCAGGTAATAGGGCGCGTCCTGATAGATGACGTCGACCGAATGCTCGTCGACAAAGGCCTCTATGTTCATCGTATGATTGGATTCGATGCGTACCGCATCGAGATCGGAGTCCTCGATGATGATGTACTGCTTGTCCTCGTATTCGTAGCCCTTGACCAGGTCTGAACGCTCGACCAGCCCGAGTTCGGGGTCGACCGGCTTCATGTTGATGCGGTTGTGCGTCTTCTTGTGCAGCTGGTTGAAGCTGATGCGCTCGCTGGCGCTGGTCGCCGGATAGAGCCGGACCGGACAGCTGACCAGACTGAGCTTGAGGTAACCTTTCCAACTTGCCCTGGGCGCCATGAAATACTCCTACGCGGCCTTGTGCTGTCGAACTGTTCGCAGCGTTCATTCGTCCGGAGGACGAACGGGGCTGCCGAAATCCTACATTGCCCCTCACAATACCGCCAAATCCCTAGCGAAATCTTCCATCTCGGCTGAGGGGTCGGCGGTGGGACCCGGCGCGAAGAATAATTCAAATTTTCCGGAGCGTCGATGGATTCCAGATCGGACCGGCGCACCGCCGTCACCATTCTACCGGACGGCTCTGTGCAGCGGCCAAAAGATCGGCCAAACCTGTGCCTCGACCCGCTTTGATGCTGGAGTTTCAATCTGATAACGCCGTTTGCGATCGGCCATGACCGATCGCCGGCCGGCTGGCAGACAATCGGCCAAAAGATCGGCCAATTTTTCTATTAATCTAGAAAAAACCATTTATGATTATGTACTTATTAATTCTGAAGATCGGCCAAAAATTGGAGGCAGCCGTACCATGGAAGAAAGCGTACAGCGGATCGAACCGGCCCGTCTGGAGGAGGTATCCGAGGAAATCTCGGATGCCCTGGCGGAATTGTCGGCGGCGTCCGCTACGTTGGGCGGCAGCCTTCATCCCCGTACAGCTGCCAACCTCGCCGATCTCGTGCGCATCATGAATACCTATTACAGCAACCTCATAGAGGGCCATGACACGCGTCCGCGCGACATCGAGCGCGCGTTGGCAGGAAATTTCGACAAGGATGAGGAACGGCGGAACCTGCAACTTGAAGCCGCCACTCACGTCAGGCTCCAGGCCGAGATCGACCGGATGGCTGCGCGGGGCCGATTACCTGATCCGGCTTCCCGCGACTTCATCCTGTGGCTGCATCAGGAATTCTATCGGGATGCCGAGGAACTCATGCTGCGTGTCAAGGGTGCAGGGCGCGAATTTCTCATGGTGCCCGGGGAATGGCGATCGAAACTTGAGCACGATGTTGCGGTCGGCAGGCATCAACCGCCATCCAGCGTCCGCGTCGACGATTTCATGTGCTATTTCGAAACGCGCTACCGCTTCGCAAAGCTCGGCAAGGCAGGCCGGATACTCGCCATTCCTGCTGCGCATCATCGCTTCAATTTCATCCATCCATTTCCCGACGGCAACGGGCGCGTCAGCCGCTTGATGAGCCATGCGATGGCACATGAGGCAGGTATCGCCGCTCATGGATTGTGGTCGATTTCACGTGGACTGGTGCGAGGGCTGAAGAGTCGCAAAGACTACAAGACCATGATGGATCATGCCGACATGCCGCGCCAGGGCGATCTCGACGGCAGAGGCAATCTCTCACAGCGCGCGCTAGCGGATTTCACCCTGTGGTTCCTGCGCGTCTGTGTTGACCAAGTGACCTTCATGTCCGGCCTTTTTGATCTCGCCACGCTGGCAAAGCGTCTTCGCGCCTACGCTACAAGCAGCGAGTTGAAGCCGGAAGCCAGCCGTCTGCTGGAAGAGGCGCTGATACGCGGCGAATTCGAGCGAGGCGAAATCTCGCGCATTACCGGACTGCCCGAGCGGACCGCGCGGCGGGTTTTCAATGATGTCATTTCGCTTGGGCTGCTGGAATCCGAAACGCCCAAAGGGCTGGTATCCCTGCGCTTTCCCGCCAAGGCCTTGGACACGCTGTTCCCGAGGCTGTCTCCCGAAACATGAATCAACAGTCAGCCAGCCTCAGGTCCAACCGGCGGCAAATCCCTGGCGAAATCTTCCATGTCGGCCCAGGGATCGCCTGACGTCGCCAGCAGGCCCGGCAGCGACGAATAATTCAGATCCTGCGGAGCGTCGATGGATTCCAGATCGCTCCAGCTCACCGGCGTCGAGGCCGGCAAATTGGTGCGGGCGCGCAGCGAATAGGGAGCCGCAGAAGTGTGGCCGCGCGCATTGCGGTGATAATCGATGAAGATGCGCCGCTTGCGGTTATGCTTGCCCATGGTGGTGGTGAAAGTGTCGGGCGCGGTGGCGGCAAGATGCGTCGAGATGGCGCTGGTCGCCTGGTGCAATTTCTTCCAGTTCTGCTTTTGCGTCACCGGCACTGATATGTGGATGCCGTGGCCGCCGGACGTCTTGGCGAACGGCACCAGCCCTAGCGCTTCCAGCTCGCCCTTAATGTGCACCGCCGCCTCAACCACCTCGCGCCAGGCGATCCCCTCGCCCGGGTCGAGGTCGAAAACGACCAGGTCCGGCTTGTCGAGCCGCGTGCGATGGGTGCCCCAGGTGTGGAACTCGACGACACCGAACTGCGCCAGCGCCAGATAGCCCTTGGCGTCTTCCACCGAGAGATAGGATTTGGTCTCGCCCTCCGAATTGGTCGCTTCGAAAGTCGCCACAGAGGACGGCATGCCGGTGAAGGCGTGGCGCTGGAAGAAACAGTCCTGCGGCCTGCCGGTCGGGCAGCGCACCAGCGACACCGGCCGGCCGAGAATGTGCGGCAGCATGAAATCGCCGACCAGCGCGTAATAGACGGCAATGTCGAGCTTGGTCGGGCCGGTCTTGCCGAACAGCCGTCGCGTCGGGTTGGTCACCAAGATGGTGGCGAGGTCGGCCTCGGCGATCAGCCGCTTGCGCTTGGCCGAAACCGGCGTCGACAGGCCGACGTCGCGCAGGCCGCGGAACACGGCATGGCGCAGCGCATTGTCGGTGGTCCGGTTGGCGTAGTGGATATGCGCCGAAAGCAGCGGCCGCACCCAGTTCATCTCGCGCATGATTTCGCGGGGAACCCCTTCCGGCGCGGACGCCCCGGCGCGCAACGGCTCCAGCCGGGCCAGCAACTCGCCGGCGGTCCCCGCATCGAAGCCGGTGCCGACCTTGCCGCGATAGTGCAATTCGCCATCCTCGAATTCGCCGAGGCCGAGTGCAGCCAACCCCTCTGCCGCATCGGAGACTGTGTAGCCGGCGATGACGAAGTCGCCGGTCTGAAGCGCCTTGGTCTTGGTCCAGGTCTTGGTACGGCCGCTCTGGTAGATTGCCGTGGCGCGCTTGGAGACGACACCCTCGAGCCCCATCTCGGATGCCTGGTCATAAAGTGCCTGGCCATCTCCTTCGACATGATCGCTGAGCTGGATGGCCGAATTGGCGCCGAGACCGGACAGCAATTGCGAAAGCAGCGCCTTGCGCCGGCGGAGCGGCGCTTGTCTCAGGTCCCAGCCGTCGAGATACAGAAGATCGAAGGCGTAGAAGTGGAGCTTGTTGCCGGCGCCTTCGGCCAGCGCGTCTTGCAAACGGGCAAAGCGGCTGATGCCCTTGGCGTCGAGCGCGACGACCTCGCCGTCGATGATCGCCTCGCGGCACGGCAGCCTGGCGAAGGCAAGCGGCAGGTCGCCATAGCGCTTCGTCCAGTCGAGGCCGGCGCGGGTGATCAGCCTGACTGCGCCGTTAGCGAGATGCGCCATGGTGCGGTATCCATCGAATTTGATCTCGTGCAGCCAGACTTCGCCCGTTCGGGCCGCTGGGTCATCGCCGCCCGGCGGCTTCGGAACCTGCGTAGTCAGCTGCGGCTCGATCCGGGAAGGCGGCGGCGCCTTGACGGCGCCCGGCAAAGCACCTGGCTTCAGCACCACCGGCCTGGCAGGCTTGGCGGCCGGCTTCGGCGTTGCCACCAGTTCCTCGATGCGGCGTCCGGATTTGACGCTTTCCGGCCGGGCTTCCAGTATGTCGAGCTTGGCGTCGGCGGCCAGATCACGCTCCTTGAACAGCAGCCAGTTCCTCTTGCCCTCATCCTCGCCGGGCTTCGGTTTCAGTCGCGTCAGCATCCAGCCGCCATTCAGCTTTTCGCCGGCGAGGCGGAACTTGAAGGAACCGGTGCGCAGGCTCTTCTCGACATCGTCCATCGGCGCCCAGACGCCGGTGTCCCAGACGATCATCGGCCCGCCGCCGTATTCGCCTTCGGGAATGACACCTTCGAAGTCGATATATTCGAGCGGATGGTCCTCGGTCTCGACCGCCAGCCTTTTATCGGCCGGATTGAGCGATGGGCCGCGCGGCACCGCCCAGCTCTTCAGCACGTCGCCGACCTGCAGGCGAAGGTCGTAGTGATCGGCGGTGGCGTGATGCTTGTGAACGACGAAACGATTGCCCTCATCGGCAACCAGACCGCCGGCTGGTTCCGGCGTCCTCGTGAACTCGCGCTTGGCGCGATAGGCCTTGAGCTTTGGCGGGGCGGTCACGGCCACATGCTCTTGCGCAAAAACAACGGCTTGATGCGCATGTCTTGAATCATTTTGTCAGCATCGGGCAGGTCGGCGTCACGCCGCTCAATCGTCGGTGGCCGGCGTCAATTCGAGTTCGGCCGGCGACAGGCCCTGCTGCAGCTGGCTGAGCCGGAATTCGTCGACCCAATAGGCCTCGCCGTCGACCAGCACGCGCGCGCTGTAGCTGCCGGCCGAAAAACGCTGCGCAGTGATGTACACCTTGTGGCGGTCGAGCGCGTTCCGCACCGCGGCGCGCTTGGATTTCTGACTGGCGACGGAACTGGCCATGCTGGTTACTCACGCACAAGCCGCAAGGCGGCGTGCCTTAAGGATGGCCGAGAGCGGCTCGGCTGTCAATTTGGCGGCCGCAGTGAGCCCTCGCGCGGTGGCGCCTCCCGCTCTGTGGAAACCGAGCCGGTGCGCTATATTGCCCTGGCGGCTTGGAACGCGATGCTGATCCGGAGAGCTTCACATGACATTGACGATGCGCAAACTCGGCAGCCAGGGGCTGCAAGTCTCGGCAATCGGTCTCGGCTGCATGGGCATGAGCCAGTCCTATGGCCCGGCCGACGAGGCGGAATCGACCGCCACGCTGCACCGCGCCATCGAACTCGGCTGCACCTTCCTCGACACCGCGGAAGTGTACGGGCCGTTCACCAACGAGGAACTGCTCGGCCGCGCGCTGAAGGGCCGGCGCGATGAGGTGACGATCGCGACGAAATTCGGCTTCCGCATTGAAAACGGCAAGCAAGTCGGCACCGAGCGCGACAGCCGGCCCGAACATATCCGCGAGGCTTTGGAAGGTTCGCTGAGGCGGCTTGCCACCGACCACGTCGACCTCCTCTATCAGCACCGCGTCGATCCGGCGGTGCCGATCGAGGATGTGGCGGGCGCTGTCGGCGAGCTGATCGCTCAGGGCAAGGTCCGCTTCTTCGGCCTATCGGAAGCCGGCGCCGCCAATATCCGCCGGGCGCATGCCGTGCATCCGGTGTCGGCCGTGCAGAGCGAATATTCGCTGTGGGAGCGCAATCTGGAGCCGGAAATCATTACGCTGCTGAAGGAGCTCGGCATCGGCCTGGTGCCGTTCTCGCCGCTCGGCCGCGGTTTTCTCACCGGCGATGTCAGGCGCGCCGAAGACTATCCGGAGGGCGATTACCGGCGCGGCGATCCGCGCTACCAGGGCGCCAACTATGACGCCAACATGCAGGCGGCGGCCACGGTACTCGACATCGCCGCGGCGAAGCCCGTCAAGCCAGGTCAGATCGCGCTGGCCTGGCTGCTCCACAAGGGGAGCGACTTCGGCATCGACATCGTCCCGATCCCCGGCACCAAGCGCAGAAAATACCTCGAGGAGAACGTCGCCGCGGCTTCGATCAGGCTGGACCCAGCCGAGATGCAAGTGCTCGACGACGCGCTGGCGCCGGGAAAGGTCGCCGGGCCGCGCTACGGCGAGCGCACCATGGTGATGATCGATCGGTAGGTCTTGCCTGCTCCCGTTCTTGCGCAAAGCTCCGGCCTTGGCTAGCATCCGCCGGCAGGCACCGAGCGGAGGAGAACGTCGCGGTGGACCGGCTGGAGCGCCGTGCGTCCCTTCAAAGCGAGTTGGGCGCTCAAAGGACACTCCATTTTTGAATCGACGCAAGGAACCTTCCGGAAAACCCATTCCGGTTTCGGGGTCATGCGCTCATCTGGGAGGAGACTAAATTGATCAACAGACGTGAATTCCTGCTGTCGTCGGCGGCGATGGGCGCCTTGGCGCTGGCCGCTCCGCGACTGGCTTTTGCCCAGGACAAGCTGACCATCCTTGGTTCGGTGCCGAGCCTCGGCTTTCCGTTCTTCGTGCACATGCTGAACCAGATCAAAGCTGAGGCCCAGGCGCAAGGCGTCAACCTGGTCGAGAGCGACGGCCAGAATTCGGCGCCCAAGCAGACCGCCGATATCGAAGCGGCGCTGGTGCAGAAGGTCGACGCCATCGTCATCTCGCCGCTCGACGTCAACGCGCTGGCCCCAGCCATCGAGGAAGCGGTCAAGGCCGGCGTTCCCGTCGTCACCATCGACCGCCGCGTCGAAGGCGTCGAAGGCATCCTCGCCCATGTCGGCGCCGACAATGTCAAGGGCGGCGAGGCCGAAGCACAGGCCATGGTGGCGGCGTTCCCGAATGGCGCCAAGATCTTCCATCTGCAGGGTCAGCCCGGCGCCGGCCCGGCGATCGACCGTAACAAGGGTGTGCACAACGTCCTCGATCCTATGAAGGACAAGTACCAGATCATCTTCGAGCAGACCGCCAACTTCGCCCGCGCCGAGGCGCTGTCCGTCACCGAGGCCGGCCTTGCCGCCAACGGCAAGCCCGACGCGATCATCTGCGCCAACGACGACATGGCGCTTGGCGCGGTTGAAGCCTGCGCGGCGCGCAACTTCACCGACGTCAAGATCTATGGCTTCGACGCGCTTCCCGAAGCGCTGGTCGCCGTGCGCGACGGCAAGCTGGCCGGCACGGTCGAGCAGTTCCCCGGCGAGCAGTCGCGCACCGCCGTGCAGATCGCGGTCGCCTACGCCAGGGACAAGACCGAGCCGAAGGAAAAGCTGGTGCTTTTGACGCCGATCGTCATCGGCAAGGACAATCTCGACAAGGCGGAGAGGCTGGGCGAGACGAAGTAAGGTTGCACAAAGGGCGCGCAGCGGCAAAAGTAGCATTCTGTCGCGCCCCCCTCTGCCCTGCCGGGCATCTCCCCCACTTGGGGGGAGATCGGGAGCTTCGCCGATGGCGCCTTTTCTGCAACGCAGGAAGATTGGCGAAAGCCGAGGTGACATCCAATCTCCCCCCTCGTGGGGGAGATGTCCGGTAGGACAGAGGGGGGCGCTGTCCCGCCGGCAATCGCAATCCAGGAGCAAACTTTGCCCAAGGCAGCCGCCATCGCGCCCTCTCCCGCCCTGCTCACCGTCGAGGGCGTGACCAAGCGCTTTGCCGGCGTCACCGCGCTGAACGACGTTTCGCTCGAAGTCCGCCCCGGCGAGATCCTCGGCCTGCTCGGCGAGAACGGCGCCGGCAAATCGACGCTGCTCAAGATCCTGTCCGGCGTGATGCCGCCGTCCAGCGGCCGCATCGTCTTCGATGGGGTCGAATTCAGCCCGCACAATCCGCAGGATGCCAAGCGCCACGGCATCGTAACCATCTACCAGGAACTGAGCCTGATCCCGACGCTGACCGTGGCGGAGAATATCTTCATCGGCCGCGCACCGCTCGGCCGGTTCGGGCTGGTCAGTTGGCGGAAGATGGAGGAAGATTCGCGCGCGATCATCGCTCGCGTCGGCCTCGACCTCGACCCGGCGACGCCGGTGTCGGCGCTGTCGGTGGCCGAGCAGCAGCTGGTCGAGATCGCCCGCGCGCTGTCGCTGAAGAGCCGCTTGATCATCATGGACGAGCCGACCTCGGCGCTGACCGAAACCGAAGTGCACAGGCTGATGTCGATCATGGACCGGCTGCGCAAGGATGGCGTCGCCATCATGTTCGTCACCCACCGGCTGGAGGAGGCCTCGGCGATCTGCGACCGCATGACGGTGCTGCGCGACGGCAGGCTGGCCGGCCATCTCGACCGCGAAGGCGGGCCGATCAAACTGCCGAAGATCATCGAGAAGATGGTCGGCCGCGCCGCTTCCGAGCTCTACGCCAGGCCGACGCAGCGCGACGTCGCCGGCGACGTCCGGCTCTCGGTGCGCGGCCTGCGCACGGTGCGCGATCCGCAGGCGCCGCATGCCATCGTGCTCGAAGGCGTCGATCTCGACCTCAAGGCGGGCGAAATCCTCGGCGTCGCCGGGCTCGTCGGCTCCGGCCGCACCGAGCTCGCCCGCGCCATCTTCGGCGCCGACCGCATTGCAGCCGGCACCATCATGCTCGACGGCAAGCCGATCGCGCCCGCCTCACCCGCCGACGCCATCGAGCTCGGCATCGGGCTGGTTCCGGAAGACCGCAAGCACCAGGCAATCTTCGCAGCACTCGCCATCCTCACCAATTTCTCGATCGCCGCGCTCGACCGCTACTCCAATGTCGGCTTCATGGCCGAGCGGCGAGAGCGCGAGGCGTTGGAGAACTACAGGAAGACGCTGTCGATCCGCATGGCCTCGCCCGAGCAGGCGATCGAGGGACTGTCCGGTGGCAACCAGCAGAAGGTCATCCTTGCCCGCTGGCTGGCACGCGACCCCAAGGTGCTGATCGTCGATGAACCGACGCGTGGCGTCGATGTCGGCGCCAAGGCGGAGGTGCACCAGATCCTGGTAGAGCTCGCGGCGCGCGGCATCGCCATCATGATGATCTCGTCCGAGCTGCCCGAAGTGCTTGCGGTGTCGGACAGGATCGTCACCATGCGGCGCGGGCGCATCACCGGCGAGATGCCTGGCATCGAGGCGACCGAGGAGAAACTGATGGAACTGATGGCGCTCGACCAGAAGCAGGAAGCAACGCAATGACCAGCACGACCGAACGGAGCCAGCGCCGCGGCGTCAATATTGCGCGCCTGCTGATGAGCTTCGGCCCGCTGATGTTCCTGGCGTTGCTGATTGTCGTCTTCACCGTGCTGAAGCCGAGCTTCATCGACCCGATCAACCTGTTCAACATCATGCGCCAGATCTCGATCACCGGGCTGATCGCGCTCGGCATGACCTTCGTCATCCTCACCGCCGGCATCGACCTGTCGGTCGGCTCGCTGCTCGCCTTCTGCGGCATGGTCGCGGCGGTGGTGGCCAAGGGCGGCACCGCCAACACGCTGTCGCTGTCGACAACGGGCACGCAGGGCTATGGCTGGTTCGCCGCCCTTCTCGCCGCCGTCGTCGTCGGCGCCGTGGCCGGCGGCGTCCAGGGCTTTGCCATCACCAGGCTGAAAGTGCCGCCCTTCGTCGTCACGCTTGGCGGCCTCACCGTGTTTCGCGGCCTGACCTTGACGATTTCCAATGGCGGCCCGATCTCCGGCTTCGACGCCTCGATGCGCTGGTTCGGTACCGGCCTGATCGGCCCGGTTCCGGTGCCGGCGATCATCTTCGCGATTGCCGCGATCCTTTGCCATATCGTGCTGCGCTACACACGTTACGGCCGCGCGGTCTATGCCGTCGGCGGCAATGCCGAGGCGGCACGGCTCTCCGGCCTGCGTGTCGACCGCATCCTGATCTCGGTCTACATCATCGTCGGCTTCTTCGCCGGCCTTGCCGCCTTCGTTTTGTCGGCGCGGCTCAACTCCTCCGAAGCCGTCGCCGGCATCGGCTACGAGCTGACGGTGATCTCGGCGGTCGTCATCGGCGGCACCTCGCTGTTCGGCGGCATCGGCAGCGTCGGCGGCACGGTGGTCGGTGCAGGACTGATCGGCGTCTTGCAGAACGGGCTGCAGTTCAACAACGTCTCGTCCTACACGCAAAGCATCGTCATCGGCCTGATCCTCATCCTCGCGGTGGCCTTCGATCGCTGGCTGAAATCGCGGGTGAGGCGGTGATACAGGTGCCATACCTATCCAGGTCGACGGGCCAGCACCCCCCTCTGTCCTGCCGGACATCTCCCCCTCAAGGGGGGAGATTGGATGTCGCTCCAGCTTAAAGAAGGGAGAACTTTCGGCGAAGCTGCCAATCTCCCTCCTTGAGGGGGAGATGTCCGGCAGGACAGAGGGGGGTGTTCAAGCGCAGCATAGAGAAGATGGGCAAGTTTCGCGCTGAGGAATAGAAGTAGTGAATCACTATCCCGTACCTCCCCGTAGCCGCGGCAATGCGCGCAAGATGCGCAAGGCCATGACGGATGCCGAGCTGAAGCTCTGGAATGAGGTCAGGGCGCATCGACTCATGGGGCTGGCATTTCGGCGGCAGATGCCAATTGCAGGCCATATTGTCGATTTTGCCTGCCCGGACAAAAAGCTGATTGTCGAACTGGATGGCTCCCAGCATGCCCGGGCCGATGCCTCAATATGGGACGCTACCAGAAGCGCACGGCTTGAAGCGCTGGGCTGGACTATCCTGCGGTTCTGGAACGACGACGTCATTCGCGATATCGATAATGTCTGCCAGCACATAGTCATGGTGGCCGGCGCGGATGTGCGCTGAACTC
This sequence comes from Mesorhizobium sp. M0522, assembly GCF_040321085.1. Taxonomy (NCBI): domain Bacteria; kingdom Pseudomonadati; phylum Pseudomonadota; class Alphaproteobacteria; order Hyphomicrobiales; family Phyllobacteriaceae; genus Mesorhizobium; species Mesorhizobium sp. M0522. The sequence goes on along the minus strand of NZ_JAMYQW010000003.1, from coordinate 284,290 downwards.
AGCCGTGCAGGGTCGGCGGGACAGCACCTCTCTGTCTTGCGGGACATCTCCGCTCAAAAGGGGCAGGTTTCTGAGGCGAGGTGCCAATGACCCAGATAAGAACCATGACCGAACAGGACGTTCCGGCGGTGTCGCGGCTGCTTGGAGGGTCCTGGCGACACACCTATTCGCCGATCCTGGGTGCCGAGACCACGGCGCGGCTGTCGGATGAGAGGCACGCGCCGGAGCGGCTGGCGGCCGAGCTCAGGGACGACAGCAAGATGTCCTTCGTCGCCGAGCGGGCTGACGGCTCGCTCGCCGGTTATGCGATGGCCGCGATGGACGACAAAGGCGAGGTCATGCTCGAGCGGCTCCATATAGACAAAAGCGAGTACGGCACCGGCCTTGCCGCCGACCTGCTGCATGCCGTTCTTGCCGCGCATGCGGGTATTCCCAGCATCGCCCTGGAAGTGATCGAGGGCAACGACCGCGCAATCGCCTTCTATCGCAAGCACGGCTTCGAGGTCGTCGAGCGCCGGCCGGCTGCACACGGCGTGGGCGGCCACGCCTCGCTGATCATGCGCCGGCTGCTACCGATGGCTTAGCAAGCGAAAGCGGCTGAGCGCGTAATCTCCCCCCTTGAGGGGGAGATGTCCGGCAGGACAGAGGGGGGCGCCTCGCGTGAAGCGCCAACCTTCTCTTTCGTCCCACAGGGCGTCGCGCCAGGACGTACCGACCCTCTCTGTCGCCTTCGGCGACATCTCCCCCTCAAGGGGGGAGATTGGCGACTTCTCCGACCGCTCAGACCGGGGCGTTGACGCGCTGTGCGCGCGTTGCCCAGTCGGCAACCGTCGCGCCAGCAACGCTCTCGCCGGCAACCATCCCGCTCGTCTGCGGCGCAAGCAGGTCGTTGCGGCGGGCGAGGGCGACGAAGGCGGACACGGTCCACTTGCCGTTTCGAAGTCGCGCTTTGGAAGCCTGGCCTTAGAAGTCCATGCCGCCACCGCCGGGCATCGGAGGCATGGGCGTTTCCTTCTTCGGCTTCTCGGCCACCATGGCCTCGGTCGTCACCAGCAGGCCGGCAACAGAGGCGGCGCCCTGCAGAGCAGTGCGCACGACCTTGGCCGGGTCGATGACGCCTTGACTGTAGAGGTCGCCGAACTCGTTGGTCTGCGCGTTCCAGCCATAGCCGAAATCGGCCGTCTCGCGCAGCTTGCCGACGATGATCGAACCTTCGGCGCCGGCATTTTCGGCGATCTGGCGCACCGGGGCCTCGATCGCGCGACGCACGATCTCGACGCCGGTCTTCTGGTCGGGATTGTCGACCTCGATATTGTCGAGCGCCTTCGCCGCTCTCAGCAGCGCCACGCCGCCGCCGGGCAGGATACCCTCCTCAACCGCCGCTCGTGTGGCGTGCATGGCGTCGTCGACGCGATCCTTGCGCTCCTTGACCTCGATCTCGGTCGAGCCGCCGACGCGGATGACGGCGACACCGCCTGCGAGCTTGGCCAACCGCTCCTGCAGCTTCTCGCGGTCGTAGTCGGAGGTGGTTTCCTCGATCTGCGCCTTGATCTGGCTGATGCGCGCCTGGATTTCATCCTTGCGGCCGGCACCGTCGACGATGGTGGTGTTCTCCTTCTCGATCAGCACCTTCTTGGCGCGGCCGAGCATCTCCAATGTGACGTTCTCGAGCTTGATGCCGAGGTCCTCCGAGATCGCCGTGCCGCCGGTCAGGATGGCAATGTCTTCGAGCATGGCCTTGCGGCGATCACCGAAGCCCGGCGCCTTGACGGCCGCAACCTTCAGGCCGCCCCGTAGCTTGTTGACGACCAGCGTCGCCAGCGCCTCGCCTTCGACGTCCTCGGCAATGATCAGCAGCGGCTTGCCGGATTGCACGGCGGCTTCGAGCACGGGAAGCATGGCCTGGAGGTTGGAGAGCTTCTTCTCGTGGATCAGCACATAGGGTTCTTCGAGTTCGACGCGCATCTTGTCCTGGTTGGTGATGAAATAAGGCGAGAGATAGCCACGGTCGAACTGCATGCCTTCGACCACTTCCAACTCGGTCTCGGCGGTCTTGGCTTCTTCGACAGTGATGACGCCCTCATTGCCAACCCTTTCCATCGCTTCGGCAAGGAAGCGGCCGATCTCAGCATCGCCATTGGCAGAGATGGCGCCGACCTGGGCGATTTCGTCGTTCCTGGTCACCTTGCGGGCATTGGATTTCAGGTCGGCGACGACGGCGTCGACCGCCTTGTCGATGCCGCGTTTCAGGTCCATCGGGTTCATGCCGGCAGCGACGGCCTTGGCCCCTTCCCTGACGATGGCCTGAGCAAGAATCGTCGCGGTCGTGGTGCCGTCGCCGGCGGTATCGCTGGTCTTCGAGGCGACCTCGCGCACCATCTGCGCGCCCATGTTCTCGAACTTGTCCTCAAGCTCGATCTCTTTCGCCACCGTCACGCCGTCCTTGGTGATGCGCGGCGCGCCGAACGATTTGTCCAAGACAACGTTGCGGCCCTTGGGACCGAGCGTCACCTTCACCGCATTGGCGAGGATGTCGACGCCGCGCAACATCTTCTCGCGGGCTTCGGTATGAAATTTCACATCTTTGGCAGCCATTGGAACACTCCTTCGATAGGCAGCTTTTCGTTGACTGGAATGCTTGTTCAGGCTCCGCTCAGGCAGCCTTCTTCATTTCGCCCGTGGCTTCGATCACGCCCAGCACGTCGCTCTCTTTCATGATGAGCAGATCCTCGCCATTGAGTTTGATCTCGGTGCCGGACCATTTGCCGAACAAAATGCGGTCGCCGACCTTGACGTCGAGCGGCCGCAACTGGCCGCTGTCGTCGCGCGCGCCGGGGCCGGCGGCGATGACCTCGCCCTCCTGCGGCTTCTCCTTGGCGGTATCGGGGATGATGATGCCGCCCGCGGTCTTTTCGTCGACCTCGATGCGGCGGACCAGGATGCGGTCATGCAATGGACGGAACGCCATGTCGTTCTCCTCTCGGGACAAACAGATTTTCGAACATCCTCCTGACCGGACCGGCAATATCGGCCGGGCACGGGGTGCGCGACCCCTTCATCAGGCATCGCGCGCATACGAACTAGTCGCGCTTTTTTCAGCTTTCAAGAGGATCATGCAAAAATTTTAGCACTCGACGCCTGAGAGTGCCAATACGCTGTAATTGTTCGCACATTCGCCGTTTCCGGCGCGATGACCCGGCCGGATTTCCAAATCTGTCCGTCTCCTGAGCCGCTTGCCGGCGGCTGGAACCTATGTGGAAGGCGAGGCGTTTTGCAGACCGAGGTTCATTGGGAAAGGAAGGATTGCATGACCAGCAGGGACTTTCAGCTCCAGATGCAAGGGTTTGGCCTCACCACGGCGGAGATCCACTACCGTCTGCCCGATCATCGAAGCCTGCTTCAGCTCTATATCTGGCAGGAATACGATATCGCCCCCGATTTCCCGACGCTGAAGCATTTCCTCGATTTCTGGGAGCGCGAGATCGAAGGCCCGCTGCATTCGGTGCGCGTGGCTCATCACCGTCTGATCCAACCGTCCGAATGGCGGGCCGTAAACGGCATTATCTCCGTCCACTGAGGAGCAAGCCGACCTGCCGCCAGACAGCAAACAAAGTCTCTCGAGGTGGAGAAAGGCAGTTGCCTCTCCCACTTGTTTTGGATCTCACAATATCGGAGGGCGTCCGGACTAGCCGGCGTGGTCGACAGGCTTGCGGGCCGATGCGAGCAATCCAGCCTTGCGCGCCGCCCTGACGAAGGCCTTGCGCGCATCACGCGCGGTGCGCCAGCCGTCGAGCGCGTCGCGGCAGGTCCGATAGGCCGCGCGCCAACTCCGGCCGCGTGCACGGTCCGGCCACTGCTGGCGCATGCATTCGATGGCTTCCCAACTGCTGGCGACCTTGCGCTTGCTGGATTGGAATTTCAACGTGATCGGCTCGGCAAAGCGGACGTCGTCCATCACTTCCTCCTTGTTTTCTGATCGTCTTCTTGTTTGAGCAAGCAACGTTATGCTGGCGGCACCGGCGGCCGGCCGGCGCCGCTGAAGGACATGGTTCGTCTCTCTGCGCGGTTCAAGAGCATCGCGGCAACAGCCGGTTATTCCTCCTCGTCCGGCCCTTGCAGCAGTTCGATCAGCGTCGCTACTCTTGCCGTCGGCAGCGGTCGGCCCTCGTTCACCAACGCCTCGTCGGCGGCGATCCAAGCCAGGGCCTCGCGCAATTCCTGGACCGTCCCGTCCGTCGCCGCAATGTCGGCGATCACGGCTTCGTCGACCGGGCCCAGCACAGAAATGATCTCGTCGCGTGTCATGGTCAGCTCCATCTGCGAGTGCCGGGAACGGGCCCGGCAACACAAGAAATCTGGGTCTTGACCTGCTGCAGACAATAACCGACCGGGGAAGTCAGCGTTGGCGATTGAAATCAAACAGGCAATCTCCTGCCGGACATCTCGCCGCAAAAAGGGGGATTGGCAGCCTCGCCGAGCCGACCGAAAACGGCCCGAAAAACCGGCAAAGCGAAAGCCACCGGGTCTTGACTTGCGGCGGACAATAACCAGATCGAAGGCACCGGTCGCCGAAATGGGGCCGGCGAAACCAGGGAGCGCCAGCTCTTTGGCGCTCCTCGTATCTATGTTGCTCGATGGAGGATGTAGCTATGAGAACCGCATTCGACTTTTCCCCGCTCTATCGGTCGAGCATCGGCTTCGACCGCGTCTTCAACCTGCTGGAAAATGCTCCGCAGGCTTTCGACGCCTGGCCGCCCTATGACATCGCGCGCAGCGGCGAGAACAACTACCGCGTCACCATCGCCGTCGCTGGCTTTTCCGAGGACGACCTCGAAATCACCCATGAACCCAACCTCCTGATTGTCTCCGGCCAGCACAAGGAGCCGGATAACGCGGAGTATCTGCATCGTGGCCTCGCCGCACGGCCCTTTACCCGCCGTTTCGAGCTTGCTGATCACGTCAAGGTCGCAGGCGCCTCGCTCGACAACGGCCTGCTCAGCATCGATCTGGTACGTGAGGTGCCCAAGGAGATGAAGCCTCGGCGCATCGCCATCGCGACCGATGTCGCCTCGCCGAAGACCGGGCCGAAGGTCGCGCAGGTCGAGCAGGCTGCCTGAATGCACCAGTCGAGAAAGGAGACTGTGCAATGGCTATTCGTGATCTCATTCCCTGGGGCGGGGAGAACAATCAGGCCCCCAGCCTGTTCCGTGACGCCGATCGCGATCCCTTCCTGACGCTGCATCGCGAAATGAACCGCCTGTTCGACGAGGCGTTCCGCGGCTTCGACACGCGGCTGCCGTCGCTCGGTGGCCTCTCCGCGGCCCGCGCCAGCTGGCCGAGTGTCGAAATCTCCGATGGCGAAAAGGAGATCCGCGTCACCGCCGAGATCCCCGGCATGGACGCGAAGGACGTCGAGCTGCTGCTCGATGACGGCGTGCTGACGCTGCGCGGCGAGAAGCGCGAAGAGACCGAGGACAAGGACAGGCAGTTCTCCGAACGCTTCTATGGCCGTTTCGAGCGGCGTATCCCGCTCGGCTACGAAGTCGACGAAGACAAGGTGAACGCCGCGTTCCGGAACGGTGTGCTCAGCGTGACGCTGCCCAAGACGGAGCGCGCCCAGGCCAAGGCCAAGCGTATCGCCATCAGCGGCGGCGACGGCAAGTCCTGACGGCTCGTAGGACGACACCCCTTCTGCCTGCCGGTTCCGGCGGGCAGAAGCGGGCAAATGTCGATGACCCGTTCTCCCGACGCTCCGGTTCCGCCTGACCAGGCGCAGCACGCCCTGCAGTGCCTGACGACCGAGCATTTCGTCCTGCAAAACGCTCGCGCCGCGACCATTCAGGAAGCGAACCAGAGAGCCGATCTGTTCCTGACCTCGGTCTCGAGCGCAACGATTGCCTTGTCCTTCGTCGCGCAGGTCACGGAGATGGGCAGGCCGTTCGTGTTGTTCAGCCTGATCTTGCTGCCTTGCCTTTTCTTCATCGGACTGGTCACCTTCGTGCGCGCGGTGCAGGTTGCCATCGAGGACATGGTGCATGCCCGCGGCATGGCCAGGATCCGCCACTATTTCGTCGAACTGGCGCCCGTCCTGCAAAGATACCTCGTCAATTCCACGCATGACGACCCCTCGGCGGTGCTGGTCGACAAAGGTCTCAGACCCTCGCCGCTGCAATATTTCATGACCACCGCGGGGATGGTGGGCACGATCAATGGCGCCATTGCCGGCGTCTTCACCGGCATCGTTGTAAAGTCTGCGTTTGGCGGGGGCATGACGCCCGGCGTGATTTGCGGGCTGCTGGTCTTCGCCGCATGCATTCTCATCCTGCGGCGTTACCATAGTCGCGCCTGGGCGGCGGCCGAACAAAGTTTGCCCGCCCTGTTCCCGGGCGACACGGTCAAAGCGAGGACATAGCCGTCCGGCAAGTTTGCGGAAAGTGATGGGCGCCGCCCTTGCGCCTTGCGCGCCAATTGACCATCCTCGCCAACATCACTTTGCACCGCGGCCGGGGGGTTCGCACATGCCGACGCTTTATGCGCTGAAACCGGCCTTCCAGGCCAGGTTGCGGCCGCTTGCCGACGGACTGGCCAGAGCCGGCGTCACCGCCAACCAGATCACGTTGCTGGCCGCTGCCCTCTCGCTCGCCACCGGCCTTGTGGTGGCAGCCCTTGACGGCCACCGCGTGGTCTTTCTGCTTATGCCGCTCGTGCTGTTTACGCGAATGGCGCTGAATGCGATCGACGGTATGCTCGCAAGGGAACATGGCCAGGCCTCGAAGCTCGGCATGTATCTCAACGAGTTCTGCGATGTTGTCTCCGATCTCGCTTTGATCCTGGCCTTTGCCGTCATTTTTCCTGTCTGGGGCGTCGTCGCATTTGCGATCGCGGCGGTGATTGCGGAATTCGCCGGCGTGCTCGGCATCGCGGCCGGAGCGGGGCGCAGCTATGCCGGCCCGTTCGGCAAAAGCGACCGGGCGCTGGCGCTTGGCATCCTCGCCGTGCTTATCGCGTCCGGCCTGTGGCTCCCGGCGCTCACGACGCTCGTGTTTCCGGCCATGGCTACACTCTCGCTGGCGACCGCCATCAACCGGATACACAGCGGCCTTAACGGGAGCGGCAGCTGAATTCCGGTCTCGCCAGGGAGAACAACATGCTTCACCAACAGACGGTTGCGGCAGTGGCTTCAGCCAATATCGAGCGGGTGGCGCAGGAGCGCAGCTTCAAGAGCCATGACGGCACCGAGATCTTCTATCGCTATTGGCCGGCTCTGTCGGAAAACCGCAAGGGCGCCATCCTGCTGTTCCATCGCGGCCACGAGCATGGCGGCCGCATGGCGCATCTGGTCGACGAGCTCCAGATGCCCGACCACGCCTTCTATGCCTGGGACGCGCGCGGCAATGGCCGCTCCGCCGGCGAACGCGGCTATGCGCCGTCGTTTGCGGCGCTGGTGCGCGACATCGATTGTTTTGTGCGCGAGATCGGCAGCGACGGCTTTGCCCGGCGCGACATCGCGCTGATCGCGCAATCCTTCGGCGCCGTGCTTGCCGCCGCCTGGGTGCACGATTACGCGCCCGACATTCGCGCCCTGGTGCTGGCCTCGCCGGCCTTCTCGGTCAAGCTCTACGTGCCCTTCGCCAAGCAAGGCATTGCGTTGTGGCAGAAGCTGAAGGGCCGCTTCTTCGTCAATTCCTACGTCAAGGCGAAATTCCTGACGCATGACCCCGAGCGCATCGCCTCCTTCGACGCCGACCCGCTGATCGCCCGGCCGATCGCCTCCAACATCCTGGTCGAGCTCTACGACCATGCCGCGCGCATCGTCGCCGACGCCCGCGCCATCACCGTGCCGACACAGCTTCTGATCTCTGGCAGCGACTGGGTGGTGCGCCATGGACCGCAGCACGAGTTTTTCGTCAATCTGGCGAGCCCGGCCAAGGAGCGGCATATTTTGCCCGGCTTCTTCCACGACACGCTGGGCGAGCGCGACCGCCACAAGGCACTCGACCTGATCAGGCCCTTCCTCGAAAAGCAGTTCGCGGCGCCGGAAGAGCCGGTCGACCTGACCTGGGCCGACCGTGCCGGCTACACGCGCGACGAGGCCGACCGGCTGGCCTCGCCGCTGCCGCTGCTGTCGCTAAGGGGCCTCTACTGGGCAATGAGCCGCGCTTCGATCCGCATGGGCGCCTGGCTGTCGTCCGGCATGAAGACGGGGATTGCCACCGGCTTCGATTCCGGCTCGACGCTCGACTATGTCTACGAGAACGAGGCGCGCGGCATCAGCCCCATTGGCCGCATGATCGACCGCACCTTTCTCGATGCCATCGGCTGGCGCGGCATCCGCCAGCGCAAGCTGCATCTGGAAGAGCTGATCGGCAGCGCCGCCGCCTCGCTCAAGGCCGCCGGCCGGCCAGTCCATATCGTCGATATCGCCGCCGGCCATGGCCGCTATGTGCTCGATGCCGTGCAGAAATGCGCCGCGCCGCAGGCAAGCGTGCGGCTACAGGATTTCTTCGAGCTGAACGTCTCGCTCGGCCGCAAGCTGATCGCCGAGCGCAAGCTGCCGGCGACCGTCTCGTTCCATCAAGGTGACGCCTTCGACGCCACGATGCTGGCCGGGCTCGACCCGGCGCCGGATCTCGCCATCGTCTCAGGGCTCTACGAACTGTTTTCCGACAATGCCATGATCGCCCGCTCGCTCGGTGGACTGGCCAGCGCCATGCAGCCCGGAAGCCTGCTCGTCTACACCAACCAGCCTTGGCATCCGCAGCTCGAGATGATCGCGCGCAGCCTGACCTCGCATCGCGGCGGCCAGGCTTGGGTGATGCGCCGCCGCACGCAGACCGAGATGGACCAGTTGGTGGCGGCCGCCGGCTTCGAGAAGCTCGACCAGCGCATCGACCAGTGGGGCATCTTCACCGTTTCGGTCGCGCGGCGCGTCTGAGCATGAACTTGCCTGCCTCTGCCTTACCTCGCGATGCCCCTGCCCTTCCGGCCTTGCCGCACGAGCCGTATGCCGGGATAGTCCTGCGCGCCGCGCTGTGGCTGGCATTTCTGGCGCCGTTCTTCTACGCCACCTACGGCTTCGCCAACTGGCTGGCGTCGCGGCGCGACGACGTCGGCAGCATCGTGTTCGGCTGGGAGCATGGCGTCCCGTTCCTTGCCTGGACGATCGTGCCCTACTGGTCGATCAACCTGTTCTATGGCTTGTCGTTGCTGTTGAACAATTCGAAGAGCGGCGTCGACCGCCTTGCCGGCCGCTATCTGACGGCGCAGATCGTCGCCGTCGCCTGCTTCATCCTGTTCCCGCTGACTGCGACGTTCGTGCGCCCGCAGACGAGCGGCCTGCCCGGCTTCATGTTCGCCGTGCTCGGTGGCTTCGACAAACCCTTCAACCAGGTGCCGTCGCTGCATATCGCGCTGCTGGTCATCATCTGGGACCATTGGCGTCACAGATTGACCGGCATCGCCGGCGTCGCCTGGCATGCCTGGTGTTTCCTGATCGGCGCCTCGGTGCTGACGACGTGGCAGCACCATTTCATCGACATACCGACCGGCGCGCTGCTCGGCCTTTTCGCGCTGTGGCTGTTTCCGCGCGACGGCGAGCTGCCGTTCGCCGGCTTCCGCCTGACCGCCGACCCGAAGGCGCGGCGGCTGGCGCTGTTCTATGCGCTCGGCGCAACCCTTGCGCTGGCCGGCGCCGCTGCCGGGGCATTGGTCTCGGCGCTATGGCTCATCCTGTTGTGGCCGGCACTGGCGCTGGCCATAGTCGCTTTCGTCTATGCCGGCGCCGGCGCCAAGGTGTTCCAGAAAACAGCCGATGGCCGCGTGTCGCTGGCCAGCCGTCTTCTGCTGTGGCCTTACCGGGTTGCCGCCAAGGTCAATGTGTGGGCATGGACGCGAAAGCTTCCGGCGCAGATCGTCATTGCCGATGGTGTTTCCCTTGGCCGTTTTCCGACCGCCGCCGAGGCCGACGCCTTCGGCACGGTGATCGACCTTGCCGGCGAATTGGAAAGGCCGCGTGGCGCCTCGATCCACTGGTTGAGCCTGCCCATGGTCGACCTTTTGCCGCCGTCTCGCGAGGCGCGTGCGCAAGCGGTGGCGGCGATCGAGGCGGCGCAGAACCAGGGCACGGTGCTGGTCTGCTGTGCGGTCGGCTTCCAGCGCAGCGCCGCCGTCGTCGCCGAATGGCTGGTCGCCAGCGGCCGGGCCGCCACGCCGGATCAGGCGCGAGGCCAGCTCGCCGCCGCGGGCCGGCCTGTGCATCTTGGCATGGACGCGGCGACATGACCGCCTATCGTGACAAGGCCGAAGCGTTCGCCGCCGGGCTGATGGTGCAGGTGGCATGGCCGCTGCTGTTGATTGCTGCTGCCTTGCTGGCGGCGCCGGTCATCGGCCTGGCGGCTGCGCCGCAAACATCGTCGCTGTCCGCGGCGGCCTGGCTGATCGCCGCCGCGGGTGCCATAGCCACAATTATTCTCTCGGCCCTGCTTTTGTTCGACGCGCTGCTGTTCCGGCTGATGGCCAGCCACGCCAGCGAGGCAGGCGGCGGTGCGGCGATCGACGACGTGCTGGCGCGCATGCGGCTGAAACCCACGGCGGCCGGCGGCCGCTCGCTCGACCAGCGGATGGCCGGCACGCGCCGTCTGCTCGCCAAGCAGCGCATCGCCTTCAGCCTGTTCGCGGCGGCCTCGGTCGTCGCGGCATTCCTTTGAGCCCGTCCATGACAAAGCTTCGCGTCAGCACCTATACCCTGCTGCAGACGGTGACCTCGGTCGGCCTGTCGGCACTGGCCTGGGTGGTCACCGGCGTGCGGCCGATCTGGAACGGCAGCCAGCCATCGGACCGGCAGCGCATCTACTTCGCCAACCATGCCAGCCACGGCGATTTCATTCTGCTGTCGGCCTGCCTCAGCGAGAAGGAGCGCGCCCGTACCCATGCGGTGGCGGCCGCCGATTATTGGGGCAAGACGCGGCTGCGCCGTTTCATTGCGGAGGACATGCTGTCTTCCGTGCTGATCCACCGGCAGTGGACGGATGAAACGCAGCACCCGATCTCGATCATGCTGTCGGTGCTCGACCAGGGCCATTCGCTGATCCTGTTTCCCGAAGGCACGCGCAACATGACCGACGAACCGCTCCTGCCGTTCCGCTCCGGCCTCTACAATCTGTCGATGGCGCGGCCCGATGTCGAGCTCATCCCGTGCTGGATCGAGAACATGTCGCGGGTGCTGCCCAAGGGCCAATTCGTGCCGGTGCCGCTGCTTTGCCGCGTCGTCTTCGGCGCGCCGATCGCCATTCAACCGGGTGAGGAACGCCGCGCCTTTCTCGACCGCGCCCGCGAAACGCTGCTGGCGCTCAACCCCCGGCCGCAGCGAGACGATTGAGGACCAAGGCAAAATGCTGCCGATGATGCACGAAACCCTCATTCTGATTGTCGGCCTGCTGGCGGTGCTGATCAGTGCCAGCGTCGTCGCCGGCGTCTTGTCATGGCGCGCGCCAAAGCCGTTGTCGCCGACGCTGGTCAACCTCACCCAGCGCATCAATGCCTGGTGGGTGATGGTGGTGGCGATCACCGTCGCCTTCTTCTTCGGCCGCCCCGGCATGACCATCCTGTTCGCGCTGATTTCGTTCGCCGCGTTGCGCGAATTCGTGACGCTGACGCACAGCCGCCGCAGCGACCACTGGGTGCTGCTCGGCATGTTCGGCATCGTCATCCCGTTCCAGTACTGGTTGGTGTGGACCGCCTGGTACGGTCTCTTCACCATCTTCATCCCGGTCTACTGCTTCCTGCTGATGCCGGCGATCACCGCGCTGCACGGCGACACCGAGCGCTTTCTCGAGCGCGTCTCGGCGCAGCAATGGGCGGTGATGATTTCGGTCTACTGCGTCAGCCACGTGCCGGCGCTGCTGACGCTCGAGGTGCCAGGCTTCGAAGGCCGCAACCTGTTGCTGATCGCTTTCCTGATCATCACCGTGCAAGGCAGCGACGTGCTGCAATATATTTTCGGCAAGCTGTTCGGCCGGCATCTCCTGGCGCCGACGGTCTCGCCGTCGAAGACTTGGGAGGGGCTGGTCGGCGGGCTGGCGGCATCGAGCCTGCTCGGCGCGCTGCTGTCGTTCCTGACGCCGTTCTCGCCGCTGCAGGCAGCCGGCGTCGCCTTCATCGCCTGCCTGATGGGCTTCCTTGGCGGGCTGGTCGCCTCCGCCATCAAGCGCGATCAAGGCGTCAAGGACTGGGGCCATCTGATCGAAGGCCATGGCGGCATGATGGACCGTGCCGACAGCCTGGTCTTCGCCGCCCCGGTCTTCTTCCATACGGTGCGCTATTTCTGGACTGTATGAAGGTTGGCGCCGTTTGCCGCGGCGGACGGTTCAGCGCGACCTTGCGAAGACAACCTGATCCGTTTCGTTATTACCACTTTCGCGAAAGCGGTAATAACCCGACCTGCCGCAGTCTTCGCCGCGCTCATTTTGCCGCGGCGAGCGGCTCTTTCTTGCGCGCCGGCGTCAGGCGGCGCATGCGGCGTTTGGCGGTGGTCTTCAGCGCCACCGGCGGAGCGCTGGACAACGCACCGAGCACCGCGCCTACCATGCCGTGTGCGACGAAATCGGCGTTGATCTCGTTGGCCAATCTGGCATCTGCCTCCTGGTTGTCGCTGTCGGCTTCCGACCACAAGACGATGCCCACTCGCAACCTTGGTTTGGCGCGTTTCAGCCGACGGACCAGGAACCGCCCGTGCTTGACGGAATCCCGGTTCAAAAATCCGACGACGACACTATCGACGGGGTCGAGCTCAAGGCGGCGAATGCTCCCCGGTTCCATCTCGGCGAAGCTCGCTCTCAACACCGTAGCGCCCTGGACTTCGAGCACCTGCGCCAGCATAGCGGCAGCCGCGTCGTCGAGTTCGCCGCGCCCTCCGGCGCACAGCACCGACATGCCCGTGCCATCCGGCAGTTCGGTGTCTTCCTCGCCCTGAACCTCCCCCGGAACGTGCTTGTCCTCGCGTGAGCCGTTGTCCTCGGCCGCGGCCGTATCGTCCGCTTCCGCCTCCTCCTGCGCGCTGTCGTCGAGGTTCGCCACCATCGTCAGCGCGCTGCCCGCGACCTGCTGTCTTTGCTCATCGCTCAACACACCACGCACCCGGTCCTGCTCGCCGAGCAGAAGTGCGGGAATCGCGACCTTGTCGTAGAACTCGACCAGATATTCTTCCTCCAGCATCTCCTCGGCATGGTCCGTCGCTTCCTCGGGATCGCCGGCCAGCAGCCGCTGGTAAAGCCGGGCGTGCGGTTCGAGCACGGGTTCGTTGCCGAACAGAACGTCGAGGAATTCGAACTGCGGCACATGGCGGCCGAGCACGACGAGGCAGACCGTGAGCGGCGTCGACAGAACCAGGCCCAATGGCCCCCAAAGCCAGGTCCAGAAGATCGCCGCAACGATGATGGCCAATGGCGACAGCCCGGTGCGCGAGCCGTAGAGCCAAGGTTCGATCACGTTGCCGGTGATCAGTTCCACCACGACGAAAAGCCCTGCAGTCCAGAGCACGAGCGACCAGCCGGGCGCCACGGCCAGCGCCAGGAACAGAGGCAACAGCGTCGCTATGACCGGGCCGATATAGGGAACGAAGCGCAGCGCCAGCGCCAGCAAGCCCCACAGCAATGGATTGGGTATGCCCAGCAGCCAAAGTCCGATTGCAATCGGGACGGCATAGACGATGTTCACGACCAGTTGCATGAGCAGATAGCGGCCGACGCGCTTGCCGGCATCCTGCAGCGCCTCGGTGGTTCGATGCAGATCGCCATAGCCGACGAGGCGTATGAAGCGATCGCGCAGGTCCTCCCGCTCGAGCAGCATGAATATGACGACCACGACGATCAGTCCGGCCGATGCCAGCGGGCTCAGCAGCGGGCCGATCAGATTCTGGAGAACCTCGAGCGGTCGTTCGCGCGCGACGATTTCGACCGGGATCGGTTCCCGCGGAGGCTGATCGGCGGCGGGTTGTGCGGGCTCGGGTCTGTCGAGCTCCTGGCCGACGCGTTCGATCACCCGGCTCAATCTGGAAACGATGCCGCCGCCGACGCCGGTTTCCTTGAGCGACCGGACCTTGGTCAGGATATTCGCCTGGTAAAGCGGAATGTTCTGCGCCAGTTCACTGACCTGCGTGGCGACGATGAAGGAGAACAGAGCCAGCACCGTGAATGCGCCGAGCACACTGGCGATCACGGCAGGAAGACGCGGAATGCCGGCTCGCTTGAGTGCCGACACCATGGGCACGAGCGCAAAGGTAAGCAGCAGCGCGATTGCGATCGGCAGAAAGACCTCGCGCCCGAAATAGAGGGCCGCGACGGCCGTCACGACCGACGCTACGCTGGGCAACGATGTGCGCGGAAGCGCCCTGGCCGCGGAAACAATGCCCGCCCGCCGGGGCTCCGACAGGTGCGCGTCGTTTCGACGATTTGCCGCCACTTGATACCTCCGCCCCGCCGTCGCCATGATCGGGCATATTGAGCCGGCGTGCAACTTCGCAGCGTCTCACCCAGCTGGACGCCGATTGCCCTGGTCGGCAGCGCGGCAAATTCAGTCATGGTAGAATTTTTTGCATTAATGACGTCACGGGCAATCCTGTTCCATGTCTGCGCCAGAACGTGGAACTTTTGGGTCAAAACACCGTTCCTTCGTAGATCGCTGATGGACAACCTCAAAGCAGCAGCTCAGGAGGAATGATCATGAACATCAAGACGCTTTGCATGGGCGCGATGGCGCTTTCGATGATGACCGGCGCAGCGCTTGCCGCCGGTGCCACTGGCACTTCGGCGCTCGACGATCCGCAGAAAATGAACCCCTTCTTCACCGACGCCGGCATGAAGACCATGAAGTCGGAAGCCGAATTCAAGGCGGCATGGATGGCCATGTCCACGAGCGACCGAGCCATGATGTTGAAGGAATGCAGCGACGCAGGCATTGCCACGATGCATGCCGACTTCTGCAAGATGGCCAACCAGCTCGGTGGCGCCAATAAGTGATCGTTGCCAATTGAAATAACGCACCAAGCGAAAGGGCGGGCAGGTCTGTCACTGCGACCTTCCTGTCCGCACGGGCGGGCGCTCATCTATTTGAACTCGTGCCGGAATATCCGCGTAAAAGGCCACGACTTCGATTGCCGTGGCGCCATTGGCATGGCTTGGCCGGAGCGCATGTCGCGAAGCGGCAATGCCACTACCGCCCAGGGGGTCCCAGTCTGCTCACAATCCGGGTTTTCCGGTCGGCCGTCCGCCTGGCATTAGCGGTCGGCACGCTTGGTTACCGGCACGCTGCCCCCGGCACGCTTGACCTCGCCGCCAACCGTGGGATAGGCCGGGTAATGAGCCAACCACCTCCGCACCGGAGTCCCACGAAAGACCTGCCATGACCGACGCGATCATAAGAGACAGCAATGGCACGGCGCTGCACGAGGGCGACTCCGTGACCCTGATCAAGGATCTCAAGGTCAAAGGCACGTCGGAGACGATCAAGCGCGGCACGCTGGTGAAGAATATTCGCCTCACCGGCAATCCCGGCGAGATCGAATGCAGCACCAGGC
The DNA here is from genome assembly GCF_040321085.1 of Mesorhizobium sp. M0522. Lineage (NCBI taxonomy): Bacteria > Pseudomonadati > Pseudomonadota > Alphaproteobacteria > Hyphomicrobiales > Phyllobacteriaceae > Mesorhizobium > Mesorhizobium sp. M0522. The sequence continues at coordinate 268,719 of NZ_JAMYQW010000003.1, read as the reverse complement.
AGGTGAAGGGCCTGGTGCTGAAGACCGAGTTTTTGAAAAGGCGTGATCGCCTCGGCACCCTTCGCTTCGCTTCCATATCAGTCGCTCTCGAATCGCTCATGTGAGTGAATCGCCGACGCGAGGAACTGGAGGAGCCGCGCCCTCCCCCTATGTTGCACTGCGTTAGATTTGTTGCATTGCAATATCGTCGCATCGGGTCGAGCCTCTGCGAGGTGGGCATTCCTTGCATGAGGTGATTGTGTCGGCATCATTTCGGCCTGACATCGAAGGGCTGCGCGCGCTGGCGGTGGCGGGTGTCATCGCCTTCCATTTTGGTCTGTCCGGCCTGCCCGGCGGCTTTGCCGGCGTCGACATCTTCTTCGTCATCTCCGGCTATCTGATCACCCGTCACCTGGTTACGGAAATCACCGAGACCGGGCGGCTGAACCTCTGGCGCTTCTACGCCCGGCGCGCCCGGCGCCTGTTGCCGGCGGCACTGTTCGTCATCCTCGCCACGCTGTTCACGGGTTACTTCATCCTGTCGCCGGAGGAACAGGCGCTTTATTCGAAAGGCGCCATGTTCGCCTCCGCCTACATGATCAACCTTTGGCTGATCCGCTGGTCGTTCGACTATTTCGCCGCCGACGCCACCAACAACCCGTTCATCCACTTCTGGTCGCTCTCGGTCGAGGAACAGTTCTATTTGGCATGGCCGGCGCTGCTTCTCGCCGCCGCTTGGCTGCGTCCCGGCAAGCGCGCCGCTATAATCGTCATCGGCGTCGCCGGCGCGGCCTCCTTCGCCGCCTGCGCCTGGCTGACGGAAGTGTCGCAGCCCTGGGCGTTCTATTTCTCGCCGCTCAGGGCCTGGGAATTCGCCGCCGGCGGCCTCGCGACCATGGCGCCGGCAAAGATCTGGCGCGACCGGCCGCTGCTGGCCACGCTCCAGGCATGCCTCGGTCTGGCGCTGATCGCCTGGGCCTATCTGATGCTGGACGAAGACTCGCCGTTCCCCGGGGTGAATGCGCTGGCGCCTGTTGCCGGCACCGTGCTGCTGCTGCTCAGCGGCAGCGGCGGCCGCAATCTGCCGAGCGCCGTGCTGGCGCTGCCGCCCATGCAATGGTTGGGCCGGCTGTCCTATTCGCTCTATCTCTGGCACTGGCCGGTCATCGTCTATGCGGCGATGGTGGTTCCCAGCCTGTCCATCCTGGACCGCCTTGCCTGCGCGGCGCTGACGCTGCTTCTATCGATGTTCACCTATCATTTCATCGAGAACCCGATCCGCCGCAACGGCTGGCTGATGGCCGGAGCAGCGCGGGCGCTGGTGCCCGCCGTCGCGCTGACCGGCGCCGGCGTGGTCGCGGCCTATGGCAATGCGCGCTTTGCCGAGCACAATCTCAGCCCCGAACAGCACGTCATCGCCGACAGCGCCGCCCAGCTCTCCACCGTGCGCGCGAGCAATGGCGGCTGCGTGCTCGATTTCGAGACCGTCAAGCCGAAGCCCTGCATGTTCGGCCGCAAGGATGCCCAGCGCTCGGTCGTGCTGTTCGGCGACTCGCATGCCGACCATTGGTCGACGCCGCTGATCAAGGCGGCCGAGAAGAACAATTTTCGCGTCGTCACCTTTCTCAAATCCTCCTGCCGGGCTTCGCGGGTGACGACCTGGAACTGGCGGCTGAAGCGCGACTACACCGAATGCGATCAATGGCGCGAGCAGTCGGTCAAGGACATCATCGCGCTCCACCCGCAACTGGTGGTGATCTCGGAGTTCTCGATCGGAAATGTGATGAAAGAATCGCCCGAGGAGTTGAAGCACGCCGATTGGCAAGCGCAGTGGCGGACCGGCCTCAGCTGGACGCTTCAAGCCTTCAGCCAGGCCGGCATCAAGGTCGCGGTCATCAGGGACGTTCCCTACAATGCAAGCTACGCCGACAAATGCGTGGCGCGGGCGCTGTGGCGGGGCCAGACGCCCGCGACATGCGACACGCCGAGGATCATGGCGGCAAACGACGACATCGCCACCATCGAGCGCGATATCGTGCGCTCGACACCGAACGCTGCTTACATCGACATGACCGACCGCTTTTGCGACCAGACCACCTGCCATGTCTTCATCGACGGCAAACTAGCCTTCCGCGACCGCCACCACTTGGCGACGCCCTTCGCCGAAACGCTGGAACCGGCAGTGGAGCGGGCGCTGTTTTCGGATGTGATGGCGGCGGCCGTAAAGTAACGGTTCCGGATCTTGTCGGATCACGACCCAGCCCTCGGCAAGCAACCATGCGGGGGTCAGCTAAGGATAAGACCCGCCAGGAAAACCGTAAGGATAAGCGACAGCGGAACTGCAAGAAGGCAGCACAGCTCGAAAGCTCGCCAAGAAGTCATTGGGCGCTTTTCCATGTTGGCCTCCTCCCTCAACGGCCAGACCGAGACGGCAGTTCCGCTTAGATAGTGCTCACCCCCACCACTCATCATGCAATTGGCGCAACTCGTTCCGCTTCCTGGTCATCCATCGTGCACGCGCCAGATGTGTCGCCCACGCCCGGAAAGCCCTCTCCGGCTCCTGCTCCGGATCAATGTGCAGAACGATGCGGGCGACCTCACGCCAATCGGTCCCTTCAGCCGACGCGTCGAGCAGCCGGATATAAGTAAGCATGCGATCTTCGTCATAACCGGTCGGCACTGAAGACGTCGGCGCTGCGTTCGCGATATGAGAGTTTGGCTGCTTTGGCATTGCGACCTACCAGCAATGGCGCACCGTAGCAGCCTATGAAGAAGCCTGCGCCCTTTGATCGGAGGATGCGGATCGCGATTCGCCCCGACAGTCGACAAATGCGGACCTCGGGCGGGGGTTCCCCGCCCAGCTGGTCTCACGCCTCACCAAGTCGTGATCGGGTCGAGGCAATGTATCTATTTTAGTGGAACCTAATTTAGTCGACGCAATTATGCGTGCGTGAGAAAGCGTGAAATCCAGACCGTCACTGAAAGCCGGCTATCGCGAGATCAGTTGGCCGATGATCCAGTGATTGCAGTCGATTTGACGGAACGGATATTACAGGCGGCCGACAACGACAGGATTGTCTGCCTCGTCGTGGCAACGGAGCAGCTGGAAACCGACCGCATCGAGAAAGCGGAGCCTAAGGAGACCAGGATTGCCGCAAGCTTCGTCCGGGACTTTGAGGTAATGCTGCTTGTTCTTTATGCGGCCTACGCCCTCGCTGTGCTGGGTGCGACCGCGTTCGTTTTGCTGGAATTGGGCCATGTTCTGTAGGCAGACGTCGGCAAAAGACGGGACTGACGCGCGATTGCCGCTGTTTGATGAGAGGAGCGGCCACGCTGCGTCGACGATCCGACCCCGGCGCAGCCAGCGGCGTTTTCGCGCCAGCAGGCGCTAAACTTCGGGCTCGTCCGTTCGTTACATCTTGCCAATCTATGGAACGAGGCTGCCCCTCGGGGGTTTTTCTATTAGAGGGACTAAGGAGGTAGCTATGAAGAAGCTCCTGCTTGCCTCGGTGATCGCCATCGCCTCGGCGGCTTCCGTGATCGGCCCGGCGAATGCCGGTGGCAGCGTCACGATCGGCATCGGCAACGGCTATGACGACGACTATTATTATCGCCACCATCGGTATTCCGATTACGACGATGAGTACGTCCCCCGTTACCGCTATGATGTCTACGACGAGGACTACAGGCCGCGCTACCGGTACCACCGGCGCTGTCATACCGAAGTCGTCAAGCACTGGCGCCATCACCACCGGGTTATCGAAAGAATCCGTGTCTGCCGTCGTTGACGGATCGATCCGGCCGGTATTGCCGGCCGGCAGCATCATGCCGTAATGCACGGCCAATATGTCGAGCCCGATCTTGAGTAGTTTCACCACCACGTCGCGCGGCTCGCCGGCCTGTTCGGCCAGGCTCTTGACCGTTGCGTCGGCACAGCAGACCTTTTGCACGATGCCGGCGATCTCCCAATGGACAAGCGCCCTGGTGGCCTCGGCATGGTCGCGACCGGCGGACAGGATGTGTTCGGCGACGCCGCTGCCGGTGCGGCCGCCGTCGACGCGCTCGGCCCAAGCCATCGGCTTGGCGGTTGCCTCGGACGAGTTGCGGAAATCCTGGCGATAGCGCATGCCCGCCTCGCGCTGCTGGCGCGACAGCGAGGTGAGGCCGCTCAGCGGGTCGACGTTGCGCACCCGCACGATGCCGCCGGTCGCTGTGTGGCCGTCATTGGAGACCTCATAGAGGCGCGCTCCCTCCTGCGTCCCCTTCGCCAGCCGCTTGCGGCCGAACCGGTCGTCCTTCAGTGCGAAATCATGGCCGATCTCCTTGCGGATGCGCACCTGCTCGGCCTCGCCTTTCGGCAATCTCGGTGGCCTGGCTTTGGCCTTTTGGGCGGTTTTGGTGCTCATCGGCTCGGTCCTCCTGGGTTTTGGTCGTCGGGCTCTGGCGAATTTCCGTCATCCAGCGGGCTCAAATCGCTTCGGCCGGCAGCGTGCGCAGGTAGCGCGCCGCGTGATAGGCGCAGTAGCTTTTCGATGGGTTCGTGCGCAGTCCGCAGCACAGCATGTCCAAACCGGGCCGGCTGCCGGGGGCATCGTTTTCCGCATCCGCCTGCAGCGTCGTGTCGAGCGGGGCGCGGCAGCGCTCGAACAGGCAATCGATGAAGCGCATGGCAACGAAATGCGGCTGGCGGCCGCCGGCGGCGATCGGGCGCGGCGCCGGCATTTCGAGTGGCGCGCCATCGGTCCCGGTGATCCGAGCCGGACCCGGCTGCCATGCCGGCGGCGCCAGCCTGGCCGACAGCCTTGCCGGGCGGCAGCGTGGCTCGGCCTTCGGAGCCGACTCCGCTTGATCAGCAGTGCTTGATGGCTCAGGCGCCGAATTTCCGAGCCGGCCGCCAGAGCGTCGGCCACACCAGCCCTTGGATCTGGCAAGGCCGATGGTGCGCAAACGGGCGGTGCGGTGGACGATGCCGATGATGGCTGCACGCGAGGCCGGGCGGCCGCGCAGCGCGGTCAACCGGGTGGCGATCTTCGCGGCCGACAGTCCGCTCATCAGCCAGTTCTCGATTTGTTCCAGTTCCGAGGCGGAATAGCGGGCGGCCATGATGTTTCATTCCCTGCAAAAATGGTTGTGTGCGGCGCCGGCTTCGCCGGCCTCAGGCTCGAAAGCCGGTCAGCCTTCGCGTGGTCTGCTGCGATCGAGCTTCATCTCGGCCGCCTGCCTTGTTGCGCCGGACACTGCCTTGCCCGTCCGCTCGTCGAAGGCGATGACCGTGCCGTCTTCGGTGCGGGTGCAGGAAACCGCGGCATCCGCATTGCCGGCCGGCAGGTAATTCGTGGCCGGAGCCGTGAGGGGAACGGCTCCGGCCGTTCCGGCCGCTTGCGCTGCCGGATCCGAGGCGCGAGCCTCGGGCATCGTCCCGGCCGGGGAGGAGGACAGCCGCGACGAAGGGGACAGGGTTGGCACATGCATGGCCCCGGCGATCGGTTGCGGTACCACCTCCAGGCGAGCGCTGCCGGCGCGCTGAACGGCGGATTCAAGGACCGAAAGCTGGCGAAGCGACTTGCGCATGCCTACATAAGAGCATAACTCAAATCATAATGCAAGCGATTCTTGCATAGACTAAACCGAATCTTATGCCACAGATGGACCCATGGCGAAAACTGCACTGTCGATCAAGGTCGGAGCGGCGATCCGCCGGGCGCGCAAGCAGCGCGGCCTGGTGATGCGTCACATTGCCGAGCACAACGACACCGACGTCGCTGCCGTCGGCAATTGGGAGACCGGGCGCAACCTGCCCAAGACCGAGAACCTTTTGAAGACCGCCGCTTTCCTGCGCGTCGACCCGGTGGCACTCGGCAAGGGCGAGGTCGTTTTCCTCGATGATGCCGGACCGGTCGCCGATGCCGAGATCGTCACCGATCCCGGCCCCCTGCCCGCCGGGCCGATGGACATCCAGCTTCTCGGTACCGCCGTCGGCGGCGACGATGGCGACTTTACCTTCAACGGCCAGCCGGCCGGCTATGTCCAGCGGCCGCCGGGGATCCGGCATCTGCGCAATGTGTTTGCGCTGCACGTGCTGAGCGATTCGATGGTGCCGCGCTACGAGCCCGGCGAGATGATCTATTGCGGCGGCCGCGAAGCGTTGCCCGGCGACCATGTGGTGATCGAGACCCTGCCCGAGGAGAACGAGCAAAACGGCAAGGCCTTCATCAAGAAGCTGGTCAAGCGCACCGCCGCCGAGCTGATCGTCGAGCAGTACAACCCGCCCAAGACGCTGTCCTTCAACCGCTACGCCATCAAGAACGTCTTCCGCGTCATCCCGCTCAAGGAATTGCTGGGGTATTGAGGGCTTGTTGCCTTCTCCCCTTGTGGGAGAAGGTGGATCGGCGCACAGCGCCGAGCCGGATGAGGGGTGCTGGAAGGAACGCGGCGGAGGAAATGTAGAAGCGATTTTTAAGCACTTACGCCATCAAGGTAGCGATCCGTCCAACACCCCTCATCCGACCGAGCTTCGCTCGGCCACCTTCTCCCACAAGGGGAGAAGGGAAGAGCAGCACGCCCGCCCCCTCAAGCCCGCCTCGACTGCAGCTCTCGACCGTTGAGCAGGCGCGCCTCGGCGCGGGTCCGTTGCCGGTCGTCGATGAAGGCAGCCTGGATCGAGACGGCGGCGCCCGGCAGGCCGTCGGCCCGGCAGGCCTTGCAGATCAGGCGCCCCGAAAGTGCGGCCAGCGGTGTCTCCGGCATCACCCCATGCCGCTTGAGCTCGGCCGGCTTCCACCACCTGTTACGGCCGCAGTCGATGCATTCGACGGCAATCGAGACAACTTCGGCGATCGTCGCTTCCTTGCCTGCCAATGCCATGGTCATCCCCATCATTGTTCCTGCTTTGTTCGCAACATTATCGGTTTTTGGAGCGGAGTCGAGTCGGTTCCGCTTACATCAACGTGAAAGTTTCACTTGTTCGATTATTTGAGTTATGCTTATATCTCGTGCAGGCTGGAATCGGCGCGAGCAACAGAACCGCGCCCGCTCCGTCCGCCGGCAGCAAGGGAGTGACGATGGACCTCGCTCAGTTCGCCCAGGCCTGCGGTTATGCCGGCGACAGCCCGGCCATGCTTGCCGCTTTCGCGGCCATCCGCCAGGACGGCATCCGCACGGCGCGCCAGGGCCATCGCCAGCGCAAGGCGACGATTGACCAGATGAAGCCGAGCCGCGCTCTGTTCCTGGCGGCGATCCGCCCGGCGCAGTCAGCCGAGGAGGCACTCGAGGATGCCGCCCGCTTCGTGTCGATGTTCCGCAACATGCCGCGCTGGCGGCAGGAAAGGCGCGCCGCCGACCTCGCCCGCGCCAGGCAGCAGCGCCTCTTCGCCCGCTTCTAGATCGAAGGCGTTCGCGTCGCCTGGCAATGGCGCTCTCGCGGCGTCGGCAAGCTGATGATCGAATGGGCGATTGAAACATGCCGTTCGCGCAATTGCAGCTTCGTCCAGCTCACCACGGACAAAGGTCGATGGGAGGCGCACGCTTTTTACGAGCGCCTCGGCTTCACCGCCAGTCATCTCGGCTACAAGATGGCGCTGTAGATCAGCATTTCATCGCATTCAGCGCCGACCGCTCATCTTCGCTACCCACTCTGGATGGAGCATTGACAAGCCGGCCTTTCGCCCTGCTCCATCCGCCCATGATTTACGACCGAACCTGGCTTGAGAAAACCTTTCGCGCAAAGCCCCGGCAGAAGTTCCTGTTCTTCTGGGGCCATCAGCCGTCTAAGGACGGCCGCATAACCACGTCGTGCTTCAGCCAGTGGTGGCATGCGCCCTTTACCGTCGATGGCCTGAGCTATCCGACTGCCGAACACTGGATGATGGCCGAGAAGGCACGACTGTTCGGTGATGCTCCGACGGCAACACAAATCCTCAGGGCGGCGAGCCCCAAGCAGGCAAAGCAGCTTGGCCGCCAGGTGAGCGGCTTCGATGGCACCAAATGGGATGCAGACAAATATCGCATCGTGATTGAAGGGAGCTTTCAGAAGTTCCGTCAGAACGCGGCGCTGCGCGAATATCTGTTGTCGACGCATGACCGGGTGCTGGTCGAGGCGAGCCCTGTCGACCGGGTGTGGGGTATCGGCCTTGCGGCAGATGACGAGAAGGCGTCGAACCCGCTGCTGTGGCGCGGCGAGAACCTCTTGGGATTCGCGCTGATGCAGGCCCGCGATCGGCTGCGCGGCTGAACATTTGCCGTGCGCTCGTCATCTGCGGCGGCCTCCGCGCTGCTTGACAATCCACCCATAATGTTCTCTTTATGTTCTCATCACAACTCGAGACAATGCGGCGTTCGAACCGCCGCGGGCGAACGGGCCGGATGGAAGCCAACATCCTCCACGCGGATCTGGATGCCTTCTATGCCTCGGTCGAACAGTTGCTCGACCCGGCCTTGCGCGGCAAGCCGATTGCCGTCGGCGGCGGGGTAGTGCTTGCCGCATCCTATGAAGCCAAGGCGTTCGGCGTGCGCGGCGGTATGCCGGGACGGCGGGCGCGGGAACTCTGCCCGCAACTCATTTTCGTCGGCGGCCATTTCAAGGACTACCAGCGGCTGGGCGATGCGGCGATCAAGGTGCTCGGCGATTTCACGCCGGTGGTCGAGCGGATTTCGATCGACGAGGCCTTTGCCGACGTCGCCGGCTGCACCCATTTGTTCGGCTCGCCGGCCGAGATCGCCGGCAAGATCCGCCGCCGCGTGCGGGCCGAGCTCGGCCTGCCGATCTCGGTCGGCGTAGCCCGCACCAAGCATCTGGCCAAGATCGCCTCACAGGTCGCAAAACCGGACGGGCTGGTGGTGGTCGATCCGCGCCACGAGCTGGAGTTCCTGCACCACCTGCCGGTCGAGTTGATGTGGGGCGTCGGCCCGGTCACCAGGCAGCGGCTGGCCGGCATCGGCGTCAACACCATCGGCGAGCTGGCGAAGACCAATGGTGGGGCGCTTGAGCGCCTGCTCGGGCCGGCGGCGGGAGAGAAACTCAACGCGCTGGCGTGGAACCGCGATCCGCGCAAGCTCGAGACGCAGCGCCGGGCGCGCTCGGCCGGCGCGCAATCGGCGCTCGGCCGGAAACCCGCCGAGGAGCAGGTCTTCGTGCCCGCTTTGCTGCATCTGGCCGACAGGGTCGCCACAAGGCTGCGGGCGAAATCCCGGCCCGGCCGCACGGTGACGGTTCGCGTCCGCTTTGCCGATTTGCGCTCGGTGACGCGCTCGATCACGCTCGATCAGCCGATTTCGGCAACCGCCATGCTGGCCGAGATCGCCGAGGCGCTGGTGCGCAAGGTGCTCATCGACCATCCGCACGAAAAGACAATCTCGCTGCTGGCGATCGCCGTATCGCATCTGGAGCAGCATGCCGGCCTGCAACTGGAACTGCCGCTCGGGCTCGACGACTACCGCCGCCGCCCCGGCACCAGCAAGGGCGCGGCGCGCTGGACCGCGGATCGCGCCGTCGACAAGATCCGCGACCGCTTCGGCTGGGAGGCGGTCGGCTACGCCTCGGTCGCGCTCGGGCTACAGCGGTCGGTTCCCGACGCATTTCGGGAGCTGGCCGAGAAGGAATTGTGAGCCTCGATTACACTTTGGTTGCCAAGTCGCCGGAATGACGTTGAAGGCTGCGGACTTGTGAATTTATCTTCGGTCCAGTTGGTCGTGCACCGGTTTGGGTATCGGCCAGACAGGGTAGCACCCGCCCGCAAATCCTTCCGCACCTTCATTTCGAACGACAGGAGATCGGCATGGGACAGAACGCCGGATATTTCGCACTCATCGTTGCCGGACTGGTGACCAATGCAACGACGCTGGCCAAGCCGCTCAACCCGGACCGGGCGATTCCATCCCTGGCGATATCAACTCGCCGCTGGCCAGCCCGCTATTCAAGCAGGTCAAGGCTGGGCCGCTGGAGATAAAGCTTGAGGAAACCACGCTTGCCGATGTCGAAAAAGCCTTCGGCGGAGCCATGCACGATGAAGGTGACGCCGGAGATTCACGCCACTGGCTTTGCTATGCCGGCCCCGACGCCGGCGGATCGCCGTCGATCTTCTGGTTCGTATCCGGCGAGATGGGCGGCTCCGACCACGGTGTCCTGTCCGTCGCCCTGCAGCCGAACCCGGAAGGTAAGGTGCCGGAAGGATGCGCCGGCGCGCCTGCCAGCCTGACAGCTGTTGAACTCGATACGCCCGGCGTCGGAGCGCCGCTGAGCGACGTGGCCGCGAAATTTGGCGCCGCCAAGCCCGATCGTTACGGCCATTTCGGCTTCGCCGCCTCTTATCCTCCTTCGTCTCCCGACCAGAAGGACGCCACGGTCACGCAGACGCTCACCTACACAGCCGGGAACGGCAGGATAACCGGCGTGGCGGTGACGCAAGTCACCACCAATTAGGGTGTCCCCGCTCGGTTGGCGAATGGTTCACGTGTGAATGATCTGCCGCGCCCAAGCCAGGCGGCCTGGTTGCTGGCCACCTCGTAATGCAGACTGGTTCTGATGTGCCGCCCGGGCCCGCCCTCCACCTGCAAATTCCTGATCTTGAAATATTAGACCGCCATCATACACCTGCGCCGGCCGCACCGCCATCCTGTCGCGCCCACAGACGGCAGGCCAACGCAGTTTCTCGTCGAAATGGGTGAACATCCGCCCTGGAGTTGGCAAGGCCGATATCGGAACGGCAGAAATTGGGTCGGAACGGCCCTTCCGATCGCACCCGCGAAGGTCCGGAAATGACCCAGAAGCGGGCGGTCGGCAGCGGTCCGAGCAGCAACCATTTTGGCAGGACAGGAAATCGGCATGGAATGCTGCAATCATCATCATGTCCCGTCCAAGTTGTGGACAGTTCCTTCTCAAAGGCGCACTCTTAGCGTGCGAAACGCGAGCTGGCGTTTCGTGCAATGCTTCACATGCTTGACTTGCGTCGGTGATTATCTGACCTACCCGGATACTTCCGGGTGGGCAGACCTCACATTGTGTCGCCTATCCGTGATCAGGCTACGGCCTAAGGCACGTTGCAGCCCGTTCCGGATCAACTGGGAGGTAAACAACATGCCTGATTTTCAGCGCAGAGAACTTCTTGTTCAAGGAAGCGCGGCTCTTGCCGCAATTGCTGCTCTCTATACCTCGCGCCGGGCTTACGCTTTTCCAACACGGCCGAACGAGGAAGTTATTCCATGGCTGGATCAGCCGACCGAAAATCCCGATCCGGCGGGTATCCAGAAGCAGCTTGTCTGGGAGGATTTGGATAGCTGGATAACGCCAAACGACAAGTTCTTCAGCATCTCGCATTTCAACCGACCAACGATCGACGAGAAGACATGGTCGATGGAGATCGGAGGCCTGGTTAAGAAGCCCCTGGAGTTAACGCTCGCCGACATCAGGGCGCGACCGAGGCAGGAGGTCGTTTTCACAGTGGAATGCTCGGGCAACCACGGGTTTCCCTTTTTCACCGGCGGCATCGGCAATGCTCGCTGGGCAGGGACGCCGCTCGCCCCGATCCTCGAGGAAGCCGGCGTTCTGGAGAAGGGTATCGAGGTCGTCTTTTTCGGTACCGATACAGGCGAGGTCCCGATACGCGACGTCAAGATGCAGCAGAACTTCGCTCGTAGCATGTCGCTCGCCGACGCGATGAACCCCGACAATCTCCTCTGCTATGAAATGAACGGGGCCGCCTTGCCGGCGCCCAATGGCTTCCCGGTACGGCTCATTGCGCCAGGCTGGTACGGGATCGCCAACGTCAAGTGGCTAAAGCGCATCGAGGTTCGCGATACGCGGTTCATGAGCCTTCTGATGGCCCGTGACTATGTCACCATCCGGGAGGAGGACCACAACGGCGAGACCGTATGGGCCGAGACGTCAGTCGGGCGAGCGCTGATAAAGTCCGCGCCTGCGAAGGTTACCCGGAAAGATTCAGATTACCGCATCGTTGGGGCAGCCTGGGGGGCGCCGATCGACCGGGTCGAAGTGCAAATCGATCAAGGGCCTTGGACACCAGCGACCATTGACCACAGTGAGGAGGCCGAACACGCCTGGAAAATATGGTCCCTGGCTTGGGCAAATCCCTCTCCTGGAGAACACACGGTGACCTCGCGCGCGGTCAGCACCACAGGACAAATTCAACCGGCGATGGACGATCCCTTGATTGCCAAGAAACACACATACTGGGAAAGCAATGGCCAGGTGACGCGCCGCGTGCGTATCGGCTAGAGCATTTTGCAGCCAAAAGGAAGCATTTGGCGTCCGCATAGATGCGGGAAAACAGATAGTTAGAGCGAGTTACCGGTTCCAAGAGAACCGGAACCGCTCTAAGAACGTGCTGCCATGTGGCAATTGCGTTTGGGTCAAACAGGAGGAGGCTGCCTGATCGCCATTTCGCACCATTTCCAGCGCTCTCCTCACCCCTCCACAGCCCTGATCTCCGCGTCGACCAGGCACCAGGGCGCGTAGCGGAAGTCGCGGATCTGGATGACCTGATCGTCCCGCCACTCGACCAGCATGAAGCCGCGCACGGCGCCGTCGGCCGCCTGCGGGTGGCGGATCAGGATCGCCGGCCTGCCGTCGACGAAGCCGAGCGACAATGTCCAGTCGCTGATACGGGCATAATTGCCGAAATAGGTCGACACCTCGGCCTTGCCGCGCAGGCGGACGCGGTTGACGACGTCGAGCCGGACGTCCTCGGCGATCAGTGCCCTGACCGCGTCGAAGTCGCGCGCGTTGAACAGGTCGACATAGCGCCGCAGCCGGCGCTCGTCATCGGCGTCGAGCCTCGGCGCAAGCGCCTGTTCGGGCTGCAGCGCCAGCTGCTTGAGCTGCGCCCGCCCGCGATGCAGCGCGGCCTTGGTGGCGGCGAGCGTCGTGCCGGTCACCTCGCAGGTCTCATGCAGGCTGAGGCCGAGCACGTCGACCAGGATCACAGCGCTGCGCTGCGGCACCGAAAGCTGCATGAAGGAGCGCAGGCTGGTCTGGGCGGCGAGCCGGCTGTCGGCGCTGCCGGAGGGATCCTCGATGACGCTCATGTCGGCCTCGGTCATGCGCGACCTTTCCCGATTGCGCCGCCGCAGGTGATCCTGCGCGGCATTGTGGGCGATGCGAAACAGCCATTGCTCGGGACGTTCGACGATCGCACCCCCGTCGATCGCCTGCAGCGCCTTGATCAGGACCTCCTGGACGATGTCCTCGCCGTCGATCACCGAGCCGGCCATACGCGCGCAGTAGCGATGCAGCCTTGGCCGCAACCCGACGAGCATCGCCTCCAAAGTCGCCCTGTTCATTTTCGGCGTAGCGTCCCATTTCTGCGCGAGCGGCACGGCAGGCGCTACCCGGCTTTCTGATCCGCCAGCATACGGTAATTGCCGATGACTTTGACAGGCGATCGCAATGCCGGGGTCGAACGGCGCTCGGCGTGGTTTTCCGTAAACGCCTTGAAGGCCGCAAGCCCGGTCAGCGCCGACGAATCGCCGTCCTGGCCGACGATGTGGACGAACGAGCCGTCGTCCAGCTCGAGCACGAGATAACGCACCGTCGGCGGTGCCGCCTCGCCCAGTGCTTCGAACACTTTTTCGACCAGCGCGCGGTTATCTTCCAGGTCGGCTTGCTTCACACCGTATCGAATGAGCGCGTAGTTCATCGTCGTCTCCTGACTGGTTGGTATGAACGAAGGACGACCGGCTGCGCTGAAAAGATTCTCCTTGCCGAAGAATCTTTTCGGTTGCCCGCATCGTCTTTCCCGCGTGGGCGGCTGCGCGGCAGCCATCAAGCAGGAGAGACGATCATGCATATCCAGTTTGCCGAGCTTCCGGTGTTCGAGCAGGACCGCGCCAAGGCGTTCTACACCAGGCATCTCGCCTGCCAGGTCATGGCCGACCAGAAGATGGGTGATGGCGGCTGGCGCTGGATCGAGCTGGCATTTCCGCATGCCGTGACGAACCTGCATTTTGTCAGGCGCGCCGACGACGCACCCGGCGCGGAGCCGGTATTGGTGCTGGTCGACGAAAATGTCGGGGCAATGATCGCGGCCATGAAAGCGGGCGGCGTCGAGATCATCACCGAAGCGCATGAGGCGCCGTGGCAGCCGGGGCGCACGGTGGCGGAGTTTCGCGACAGCGAAGGCAACCGCATGGTCCTCGCCAGCCGATAAGGCACCGGAGCCCTCTGTCCGGCGGGGCGTCGTACCTAAGTCCTACCTCCGGCCGGACCATCGGCCGTACTTCCTTCGTATTATTATTTCGTGACCTCTGCGCGCCGGAACCTTCCCTTGCATCGGGCGTTCGGGCGCTGTATCGCGATGCCTCATATTTAGGCAGGCGGAGGAAATACGAATAAGGGCGGGTGGCAAAACAAACATGGGCCGGGGAGGAGCATCTTACCATGTCGAACCGTAAAATCGGAATGTCCCACAGTTTGGGGCTGCGCGTCGCTGACCTCAAATCCAGAATGCAAAGTGCCCAGATTACCGAGCATGAGATCAAGACGTTTCAAAAGGTTGCCGCCATTATGGGCGGCGCCAAAGGCTCACTGCGCCTCGATGCGGACGATCTGATCGCCGCGTCCTTCCTTGTCGATCCCTTGGAAGATCTCCCGCTCTCCAGTTGAAGGCGCTGAACGCAGGTCAAAATCCTATCGGGTTTGAACCTGCGATTGCCGCCGGCGGAGCATCCGCCAGCCCAAGCCGCATGCGAGGATGACGTTGGCCAGCGCCAGGCCGGAAAGCGCGGCCAACGTCCCGTGCGGGCCGAAGCGCTCCAGCAGCAATGCTCCGGCCGAGGGTGCCGCCGCCTGGGCGATCAGGCTCGGCATGGCGAGGCGGCCCATCAGTCTCGCGTAGCCGTTCGAGCCGAACAGCGCGAGCGGCAGCGTTCCCCGGGCGATGGATTCGAGGCCGATGCCCGCGCCGTAGAAACCGAGCGCCAGCGGGATGATCGGCATGCCGGCCCAGAGCGTCGAAACGCCGATCGCCACAAATGCAACCGAGGCAAACTTGGTGAAAATCGGATGGTGGTAGCGCGCGATCATCATCTCGATCGCGCGGGCCGCCACCTGGGACGGGCCAACCAGCACGCCGAGCCCGACGGCTGCGGCAAGCGCCATGCCGCTGCCTTGCAGGATGGTGAGCAGATGCACCGACAGCGTCGAGGAGATCACAGCCGCAAGTGTGAGGGTCGCGGCCAGAACGATCACGATCGACGGATCGGCTTGGTTGTCAAGAATGGGTGCCGCCTCCTTCAATCCTGGTTTGACTGCCGGTTGCGGCGGCTCCCGGGGCAGGATCGCCAGATAGAGCGGAAGCGCAATCACCAGCTGAAAGGCGGCGTAAACCAGGCAGGTGCCGCGCCAGCCGACCTCCCCCAGCAGCAAGGCTGAGATCGGCCAGCAGATGGTGCTCGCAAGGCCGCCGAACAGCGTCAGCATGGTGATGGCGGAGCGCGCGCCGTGGCCATAGTGGCGGCCAAGCGTTGCGAAAGCGGCATCGTAGAGCCCCGCCCCCATGCCCAGGCCGATGACCAGCCAGGCAGCGATATAGGCCGCAAGGTTGGGGGCAACGGCCAGCCCAACCTGGCCGACCCCGATGCATCCAGCGCTGAACGCCAGGACATTGCGGCCGCCATGCCGCTCGATCGACGACCCGACGCGCGGAGAGATCAATCCTGCCGCGAGCAAGCCGAGAGACAGGCCGCCGACAACCCATGCCAGCGGCCAGCCGGTATCGGAGGAGACTGCCGGCGCGATGACCGCGGGAAGATAGTAGGAAGAACCCCACGCCATGATCTGCGTCAGGCCAAGCGCGGTGATGATCGCGCCGCGGCTGCGCAGGATGGCCGGCGAAGGCGGCGAAAGACTCATGCCGCGACGCTGCAGCCACAGCCGCCTTTGCCGACCGCCTTCGCCTTGGCGTCGGCGACACAGCACGCATCCACCGCTGCCGGCGCCGGACCGCCGCAGCACCCCTTGTCGGCCACGCCGATCCGCGGCACGGTGCAGACGCCGGTCTCGGGCAGCACGAGCTGGACATTGTCGGCCGCCACCATGTCTCCGGCGATCGCCGCCGCGACCGAGCGGACCTGCTCATAGCCGGTCAGCAGCAGGAAGGTCGGCGCGCGACCATAGCTCTTGATGCCGACTGTGTAGAACCCTTCCTCTGGATGGCTGAGCTCACGGTGGCCGTGCGGCGGCACGTCGCCGCAGGAGTGCTCGTTGGGATCGATCAACGGTCCCAGTGCCTTGACGCTTTCCAGCCATGGATCGAGCTCGAGCCGAAGCTCACGGGTCAGCGACAGATCCGGGCGCTGTCCGGTCGCGGCGATGATGCGGTCGACCGGACCCAGCGCCTGCAAACCGTCCCTGGTCTGGCCTTCGACGACCAGCCGGCCGTTGGCATCGCGGATCGAAACAGCCGCAAAGCCCGTCACCAGTCTGACGCCGCCGCTCTCGGCGAGTTCGCGCACTTCGGCGCCGAGTTCGCCGCGTGCCGGCAATTGGTCGGCATCACCGCCACCGTAGATGCGCACCAGGTCGGTGCCGCGCGTTGTCCAGATGAAAGCGGTGCCGGCCTCCACATTTGCCAGGCTGGCGAGATCCAGCACCGCATTGGCGGCAGAATGGCCGGAGCCGGCGACCAGCGTCGTCTTCCCCGCATAAAGGCTGCGGTCGCGGCCGAGAATATCGGGGATGCCGTAGGCGATGCGGTCGGCAAATTCGGCCTCGCCTTCTGCAGGAATTCCGCCGGCGCCGAGCGGGTTCGGCATCTGCCAGGTTCCCGAAGCATCGATGACGGCACGTGCGCTGTCGCGTCTTGTACCATCGGCAGTCTCGACCGCCAGCATGAACGGCCGGTTCTCGCGTCCCTTGCTCGAGACCTTGTCGGCGCCCCAGCGCGAAATGCCGACGACCCGGGCGCCGGTTTCGATCGACGGCGACAATTGCGGAAGCTTTGCCAGCGGCTCGAGATAATCCGCGACGAGGTCGTTTGCGGTTGGGAATGCCTCGGGCTCAGGCATCCGCCAGCCATGCGCCTCGAGCAGGTTTCTGGTCGCCTGATCGACGCAATAGCGCCAGGGCGTGAACACACGGACATGGCCCCAATCCCTGAGATTGGATGCAACCGCATTGCCGGCTTCGTAGACTTTGACAGGAATGCCCCGCGCGATCAGGTGGACCGCTGCCGCCAGACCGACCGGCCCGGCGCCGATCACCGCAACGGGGAGTTTTTCGATCATCTCCATGTCTTCCATCCTTCCGGTAATTTCGAATTATAATGGCAAAAAAATCATGCCGCCGTTTTGGCGGCCGCTTCCGCCGATGCCGGCGCACAGGTGGCGTCGGCGCAGCATTCGTCTGCGAGGTATCCGATGAGCCCGTTCATGGCGGGATAGTTGGCCCGGCAGATCAGCGTCGTCGCCTGGCGCTCCTGTGTCACCAGGCCGGTGTCGACCAGCCGCTTGAGGTGATGCGACAGCGTCGAGGCAGCGATGCCCAATCTGTCCTGGATACGCCCGACCGGCAGCCCCTCATCGCCCGCCCGCACCAGCGTCCGATAGAGCTGCAACCGCGTCGGGCTGCCGAGGGCTTCAAGTTGCGAGGCTGCTTTTTCGAGTTTCATGGAAATAAGCTATTTCCAAAATCGCTGCACGTCAAGAGAATTTCGACAAAGATCGAAATAAGACGATATCTACCCGACGCGCTTGCCGCTGGCGTCGATGACGACCTCGCCGTCCTCCTTGGTGAACGGGCCGATATCCGGATTGGGCAGGATATCGAGCACGGCTTCGGAGGGTCGGGCGAGCATGGTGCCGAGCGGCGTCACCACGATCGGCCGGTTGATCAGGATCGGATGCGCCAGCATGAAATCGAGGATCTCGTCGTCGCTCCACTTCGGGTCGCCCAGGCCAAGGTCGGCATAGGGCGTGCCCTTTTCGCGCAGCAATTGGCGCGGCGTCATGCCCATCGCTGCGATCAGCTCGACGAGCTTTTCGCGCGACGGCGGATTTTTCAGATATTCGACCACCTCAGGCTCCTCGCCGGACTGCCTGATCATGGCCAGCGTGTTGCGCGAGGTGCCGCAATCGGGGTTGTGATAGATGGTGATGGTCATTGCGCAGCTTTCATCTGTCCGGCTGGTTTCGGTTGGGCGAGCAGCCACCCTGCCAATGCAATGGCGAGCAACGCGCCCAAAAGTTCGGCGCCGATGAAGCCCGGCAGATCGGCGGGGCGGATGCCGGCAAAAGTGTTGGAGAACGCACGGGCGATGGCGACGGCCGGATTGGCGAAGGATGTCGATGCGGTGAACCAGTAGGCGGCGGTGATATAGAGCCCGACCAGCCAGGGGATCGAATCCGGACGGGAACGCAGGCCGGCGAGGATGGTGAAGACCAGCCCGAAGGCGGCGACCAGCTCCGCAATCCATTGCCCGCTTCCGGTCCGCACCGTCGCCGACACTTGCAGGATCGGCAGTTCGAACATCGCATGCGCGAGCAACGTTCCAGCGATGCCGCCGGCAATCTGAGCGGCGACGTAAGCCAGCGCTGCGTTCGTTTCGATCTCGCGTCGAAGCGCGAATACCAGCGTCACCGCCGGGTTGAAGTGCGCTCCGGATATCGGCCCGAATATCGTGATGAGCACGACCAGGATCGCCCCGGTCGGCAAGGTGTTGCCGAGCAGGGAGACGGCGACATCATTGCTCAGCCTGTCAGCCATGATGCCGGAACCGACCACGGTGGCGACCAGCAGAGCCGTGCCGAGGGCTTCGGCAACAAGGCGGCGGGGAAGATTGCCGGAGCTCATCTGGCTAGCAGTTGCAGGTCACAGCCTGGATGACAGGCTGGCAAAGTTCCGGCGCGCCATTGCAGCAATCCTCCATGAGGTAGGCCAGCAGATCGCGAAACCTGGTCATGTCGGCGAAGTAGCGCACGCTGCGGCCCTCTCGTTCGGTCCGCACCAGGCCGGCATGCGACAGGATCTTGAGATGGGCCGACATCGTATTCGGGAACGCGGCGAGCCGTGAGGCGATCTCGCCCGCCGGCACGCCATCGGCTCCAGCCCGCACCAAAAGGCGAAAAACGTCCAGCCGGGTCTCCTGGCCGAGCGCGGCAAGCGCCGAAAGGGCGAGTGTCTTATCCACATTTCCAGGATCCCAGAAATGACGAAGAGAGTCAACGCGCGAAGACTGTGTTGAGCAACGAAATCTCACCGAAGGCGGGGAAATCCGTAGCGGCGGCAGCTAAGGCGACAGCTCGCGCAGGGCTGCGTTGGCGGCAACAAATTCGTAGGAGTTTTCGGGGCAATCGCTGGCGGCGAGCCGATAGAGCCGCAAAGCTTCATCGCTGTGCCCCTGCAGTCGGCTCAGCTCGGCGCTGAACATATTTGTCTCGCACAGGTTTCCGCGTTTCTTTATCGCATCAGGGTCTTCGGCTTCTGCAATTGTCGCGGCGAGAGTCTGCTCGCCAAGCAGCATTCGAACAGCCGGCGCCGGCCATCGCGTCATGTCGAGCTTCTTGGTCGCTTCCTGCAAATGCCCTGCTGCGCCATTGCGACGCTCGGCAAAATCGAGCCAGATCGCAACATACACATCCTCTGGTTTGACTGTGGCGGCTTGCGCGAAATCGGCTTGGGCTTTCTCCATCGCACCGGAGTAGAAATGGACAATACCCCGGCCCAAATAGGCGTAGACAATCGTCGGATCGAGGCTGATTGCCTGGTCGTGATCTGCCGTTGCACGTACGTATTCGCCTTTTATTGACCAGACGAGACCTCTGCTGAGATAAGCATGGGCATATTTCGGATCGAGCCCAATTGCTTTGCCATAGTCCTCGAGGGCGCGGTCGTATTCGCCATTCTTGTCCCATATCCAGCCGCGCTTCCTGTAGGCACTGGCGTGTTTCGGGTCGAGCAGGATTGCCTGATCGAAGTCGGCAATCGCGCGGTCGTCATCGCCTTTGTGTGCCCAAGCCGTACCTCGATCGTCGTAAGCATTGGGGTCTTTCGAATCGAGGCCGATCGCCTGGTCAAAGTCGGCGATGGCGCGGTCATAGTCGCCTTTGTCAGCCCAAACGTTGCCTCTGTTGTAGAAGGCACTGGCGCGTTCCGGATCGAGACTGATCGCCTGGTCGGCGTCGGCGATGGCGCGGTCGTAGTCGCCCTTATATTTCCAGGCCCGGCTTCGATTGCCATAGGCACTGGCGTCTTTCGGGTCGAGGCTTATCGCTTGGTCGTAGTCGGCGATCGCACGATTGTAATCGCCTTTGATTGTCCAAGTCAGGCCTCTATCGAGGTAGGCACGGGCGTTCTTCGGATTGAGGCTGATTTCCTGATCGTAGTCGGCAATGGCGTAATCAGAATCGCCTCTGAGTGACCAGGCCATGCCTCGATGATGATGGACTCCGGCGACATTCGGATCGAGGCTGATCGCCTGTCCGAAATCGGAAATGGCATGGTCATAGTCGCCCTTGAGTAGCCAGGCCATGCCCCGATTGTCGTAGGCGCTGGCTTCGTTCGGATCGAGGCTGATCGCCTGGTCATAATCGGCGATGGCACGGTCGTAGTCCCGCTTCCTTTTCCACACGAGACCTCGGTTGTTATAAGTTCGGCCATCGCGGGGATCGAGGCTGATCGCTTGGCCGAAATCGGCGATAGCGCGGTCGTTGTCGCCCTTGCGTGCCCAGGCCAGGCCCCGGTCGCCATAAGCTCCGGCATTCCGGGGCTCGAGGCTGATGGCCTGATCGTAGTCGACAATAGCTCGGTCGTTGTCGCCTTTGTCGAGCCAGGCAGAGCCTCGGATGCGGTATGCATCGCTCTTCGGGTCGAGGCTGATCGCCTGGTCGAAATCGGCGATAGCGCGATCAGCGTCGCTCTTGAGTGCCCAGGTGATGCCTCGGTAGTAATAAGCACTGGCATCTTCCGGATCGAGGCTGATCGCCTTATCGAAATCGGCAATGGCGCGATCATAATCATTCTGCCTCGCCCAGGCGACGCCGCGCTTGAAATAGGCCGTCAAACGGCTGCTGGCGGGCTCCGTCACATCCTCTATCATGAGTGTACAAGCGGCAATTCGCCGAGCCGTATCGGCCTCGTCGTCCCCGACACAATCGCTGCTGGCAGCCAAAGCTGGGCCGCTCAGGGCAAACAAGACCACGAGCCCACGCAGCAGCGACCGACAAAAAGACCTATGCCATTTTCGAATCATCGGCTCACGGATCATGTCGTTTATTTGCATCGCAGTGCGCTTGATCAAGAAGGCCTTGATCTTTGCAACCCAACACTGCAACCATTCTTGGGTCAAGGTGAGACTTGATTTTTTTGACCTTTGCCAAACCGACGCCCGCCCGCGACATTCGGCGGAGACAGCGGCGGCTCGCCTGGTCCAAATCAGCCAGGCACTGTGGCGGCGACCGCATCAGCGCGACCAAGGCCGGCAACCGCTTTTCTGACCCGCTGCAGATGCGCCTGGCGTCCGGCGGCCGAGACGCTGTCCATCCGGTAGAGCGCCAGGAATTTGGTCCGGCACAGCGGATGGCAGACGGAGCGGAAGCCGCGTAGCAGGGTCCGCCGGCCGGGCTGTCCCATGATCCACGACATCAGCGGCGTGGCGCCACATGTGGTCATTGCCATCACCCGGCGTATGTGCCGCAATTTGGGCTGCGGGCCGCGTCGTGCCGTCGGCATCTCGAAAGCGAAGCCCGGCACCAGCACACGCTCCAGCCAGCCTTTCAGCATCGCCGGCAGGCCATACCACCAGGTCGGATAGATGAAGACGACCGCCTCCGCCCAGAGCAGCTCCTGCGCATGTTCGTGCACCGGTTGCAGGTTCGCCGCCTTGTCGTGGTAACCGCGCCATTCCTGCGTGCGCATGACCGGATCGAAGCCGGTCGCATAGAGGTCGAGCAGGTGGACCTGATGGCCGCTTTCGGCAAGCGTCTCCAGCACCGTGTCGCGCACCGCGCCGTTGAAGCTGTCGGCGCAGGGATGGCAATAGACGACGAGGACCTTCATCTTGCGCTCGGACCTGTCGGTCGCGAGAGGATCGCGGGGGTGCATGCAAGCGTCGCATGCAAACAAGCCACCCGCAGACGTAGTCGATCAGCTGTTTTCATGCGAAGCCCCGCAGCCCCCATATCAAGACGCAACACCTCCGGTCGCGTCAAGGCCCGTTCGTGCGCAGACGTGAGCTTGCTGGGGCCAAAACCCCCAACAGTGGATTCGGTTTTCGATCAGCATTGTTCCAGAAAGCCTGCGCCCTAGCTTCGCGGCGTGTCCAAAGCGTCAGGAGAGAAAACATGCACGCAGGAAAACTGAGCGGCAAGATCGCCTTGGTGACGGGCGCCTCCTCCGGCATCGGCGAGGCCACCGCCTTGGCGCTGGCGGCCGAGGGCGCCACGGTTGCGATTGCCGCGCGGCGCACTGAGCGCCTGGACGACCTGGCGAGGCGGATCCGTGAGACCGGCAGCGCGGCACTGCCGATTGCCGTCGACGTCACCGACGAAACGCAAGCCACGGCGATGGTCGAGCGGGTCCAGCAGGAGTACGGCCGGCTCGACATGCTGCTTGCGGTTGCCGGCGTCGGCGTCGCCGCGCCGTTCCGCAACACGACGCCGGAAGAATACCGCCGGATGGTCGACGTCAACATCCTGGGCCTGCTTTATCCGATCCATGCGGCACTGCCGTCGATGCAGCGGCAAGGCGCCGGCCACATCGTCGTGGTCTCGTCCGGCACCGGCCGTTACATCCACCCTTCGGTGGTCTATTCCGGCACCAAGCACGCGGTGAGCGCGATGGCGGAATCGCTGCGCCGCGAGATCGGCAAGGATGGCATCCGCGTCACCTGCATCGAGCCTGGCGCCGTCAAGACCGAGTTCACCCAGAATATGCGCGCCGATGTGCGCCAGGCGGTCGAGCAAAGGCTGGGCGACATCGAGCAGCTGGAAAGCGAGGACATCGCCGCCGCCATCCTGTATGCGGTGAGCCAGCCGCCACGGGTCAACGTCAACATCCTGACGCTCTATCCGACCGAGCAGGCGTGAGGGCCGCAAAGGTGGTACCCTGCGCCGCCCCCGCAGCCCTGCAGCATCATCCGCCGATCATCAGCGTGAACACAAGCTGCCGCAACTTGCCGCCTGGGCCGAATTCGACCCGGTCGAAATCGCGGCTCGCCTGCCGTTGTGCCTGCGAGATTCCGGCGAGCCGTCTCGTCACTTCGATCCTGATCTTGCGGCAGCCGCGGTCATCGGCGACGGTCAGGCCGATGATGGCCGCCTCGATCTTGTGCACCATGTCGACGATGCTGGCGCCATGCACCTTCTCGTGAGCTGCGAGGCCGGCTGCGAAAACCTCCCAGTTCTTCTGGATTGCGCCCGGCAGCCGCGCGGCCGGCTTCGGCAAGGTGTAGGTGATGATCAGCTTCGGCTGCGCCGACACCAGCACGCAGGCGTCGCCTTGCGGCTGGTAGTCCCTCACCCAGGTCAGCTTGAAATTGGTATGCGCGATGACGCGGCGTTCGCCGAGCAGCGGCCCGCGCCCGCCGATCGAGGCGTAGAGCTCCGGCCCGGATTGCCCTGAGATGGCATAGGTCTCGACCTTCTCGACCGCCTGCCAGCCGGCATGCGCCGGCGATGTCGGCAGGAAGGCGAGCAGCAGGCAAAGGCGAATGGCTGTTTTCATGCAAGTCCTCGCAGCCGTTGCGCACGACGCAAACGATATGCAGTTCCCTTCCGTGGACATAGCCGGCGGCCGGCTATAGTGGGATGCTCGTATACAAGAATCCACAGGCAACATCATGTCGCCGCGACCGAACATTGCCCGGCAACGCCCTGCCCCCGGGGCCCAGCCTCCCGGCGTCAGTCTCTGTCGCGCGATGTCGAAGCTTGGCCTGTGCTCGCGCAAACAGGCCGAGCTTCTGGTTGCCGAGGGGCGCGTGCGGGTCGCCGGCAAGATCGTGCGCAACGGCTCGATGCGCGTCGATCCAGGCCGCGATCGCATCGAGGTCGACGGCCGCCGCGTCGCCGCCGAGCGCAAGGTCTATCTGATGCTCAACAAGCCGCGCGGGCTGGTCACCACCCGTGACGACCCGCAGGACCGCGGCACCGTCTATGATTGCCTGGCAGGCCTCGACCTGCCTTTCGTCTCGCCCGTCGGCCGCCTCGACAAGGCAAGCGAAGGCCTGCTGTTGATGACCAACGACACGCGCTTCGCGCAGCGCCTGCTCGATCCCGCCTCGCATGTCGCCAAGACCTATCACGTGCAGATCGGCGCGCTGCCCGACGAGGCCATGCTGGCGCGGTTGCGCGCCGGCGCGACCGTCGACGGCGAATTGCTGGCGGCCCGCTCGATCGAGCTGCTGCGCGGCGGCACCAGCACCGCCTGGCTGGAAATCGTGCTCGACGAGGGCCGCAACCGCCATATCCGCCGGCTGCTCGCCGCCCACGATATCGAGGTGCTGCGCCTGGTACGGATCGCGATCGGATCTCTGCAACTCGGCGACCTTGCCAAGGGCAAGGTACGCCATCTGAGCGCGGAAGAGCAGGCGCTGCTTCAGGCCTGAGCGATCAGGCACTGGAGGCCCCTCGAACCGAAGCGGCAATTGACATTTGCATCTCCGTTTCATATTTTCCATTTGTGAAACCGAAATGCGCCGATGCAGTCAAAGTTTCAGGCTGACACGCATGGGCGAAGCTGGCTTGGAAGACGGAGAGAAAACATGGCTACGGCGTTGCGGGCGGTTCCCAGGTTCCTGGACGAATTGGGCACGTTTGGCGGTCTCAAGGGAACCGATATTGCAAACATCACCGACGTGTCCAAGGCCACGGTTTCGAGGTGGAAGGCCGGCGACATCAAGCCCCAGCCGCGCAGCGAGCTGATTCTATCGGACCTGCACTATATCGTCGGCCGACTGCAGGAATTCTACGAGCCAAGCGATATCCGCACCTGGCTTTACGCTCGCCACCCGCAATTGAACGGCGAAAGAGCAATCGATCTCATTCACGACGACCGTGCTCTCGACGTGCTCAAAGTCATCGATCGGCTTGAGAACGAGGTCTTTCTCTAGTTGGCGATCGCCGGGCGGAAACGACGCGATAGCCGGCTCATCGACGCTATCGAGGCAATAGTTCCGGTCGAATACTCCGGAACGGTTTGGCGTGTGGTGCGCCAGGGCCGCAGCCTGATCCAGTGCTCGAGCTCCGGCGGCCGTTGGGACGATGGAACATTCGACGTGCTCTACACCTCGCAAGAGCGCGAAGGTGCCTTGAGCGAGATGAGATTCCACCTGACGCGGGGGCAGCCAGTGATCCCTTCGCGCGTCAGATACAATCTCTTCGAGATCGATCTTGCTTTGGACCGGACGCTCAGACTGCTCGACCTGGCAGCCTTGCAGACCCTTGGCCTCGACACCTCGCGCTACGGGCAGCTTTCGTATCAGGAAAAGCACGCCGAATATCCGAGGTCGCAAGACATCGGCGAGGCCGCGCATTTCCTCGATTATGACGGTCTGATCGTGCCCAGCGCGCGATATGACTGCCTGAACGTCGTCGCGTTTTGTGATCGGCTGCCGGCCGGAGCGATAACGACAAGAACCGATCACGGGGAAATTGCCTGGGCTAGCGGCGGCCCCGCTGCCGTCCATCCCCCGCACGGGTGATGCGGCCAGCGGAAGTGGCGCGCTAACATTGCCTCCAAGTGTAGAGGGTCTAACGCGCAAGGGAGGATCCATGCGTATGCTCCGACTGATACCGACGCTGCTGGCGCTGCTGGCCGTCATGCCATTGAACGCTGAAGCGACCACGAAGAAGTACCCCAAAGGCCACGGCACGAATTGCGCCGAGAAGGACCAGGCGTGCCAGAAGAAATGCCAGGCTGTGCCGATCGACTACAATAGCGTCAGATCCATCAAGGGACGCAACGAATGTCTGAATAATTGCACCATCGGCTACGATCAGTGTCTCGGGGCACCCGCCCGAATCCAGGAACAGACAATCCAGGAGGACGCCGCGCAATAGAAGCCCGCTAGAGATGGCTCCAATGCGCAAGAGACATAGGTGTGATCGAATGACGGCGACAGCCCGCCGGTCGCCTTCATGTGCGGCCGCCGACCTCGTCTATATGGCGCAACATGCCGTCGGGTCTGCACAGCCGCGGAACGTGCCCGATTGGCGGAGCTTCTCGGTGCCGTAGCCGCCGCTGAGCAGGCCGACGCCCAGCAGGACCGTGCGATGCGTCACCCGCCGCGAAGCGTCATGGATTTCGGCAAAATCCAGCCCATATTCCTAGATGTGGAGCTTTGAGCGTGAAACTCGCGCGTGCGGTCCTGCTTGCCGCGGCTTTCGTGGCTGTTGCGGCCGTTTGTCCCTCTTCCGCAACCGGAGAGGCGGACGGCCGGGAGAAAATTGTGTTGCGCGTCGAGATAGACGGCGCCATCGGTCCGGCGAGTGCCAGGCAGCTCGAGGAAGCGCTGGCGGTGGCCGCGGACCGAAATGCCCAGGCTCTCATCCTGCAGATGGACACGCCCGGCGGGCTGGTCACCAGCATGCGCGAGATGATCGCCGGCATTCTCGCCTCGCCGGTTCCCGTCATCGGCTATGTCGCGCCCGCCGGCGGGCATGCGGCGAGCGCCGGAACCTATATCCTCTACGCCACCCATGTAGCGGCGATGGCGCCCGGCACCAATCTGGGCGCGGCAACGCCGATCGAGATGGGCGGGCCGCTGCCATCGTTTCCCGACGGCGGCAAGAACGATGGCCCCGAGGCGGACAAGGACAAGAAGAACGCGCCCGCGGGCGATACGATGATCGCCAAGGCGACGAACGATGCCGTTGCCCTGATCCGCAGCCTGGCTGAATTGCGCGGGCGCAATGCCGAATGGGGAGAAAAGGCCGTGCGCGAGGCGGCCAGCCTGTCGGCCGGCGCGGCACTGCAGCAGCATGTCATCGACTTCGTCGCCCGCGACACCACCGAACTGCTTCAACTGGCCGACGGCCGGACAGTCGAGATCGTCGGCAAAAAAGAGGCAATGGCGACGAAAGGACTGCCGGTCGAAACGCTCGAGCCAGGCTGGCTCATCCGGCTTCTCGCCGTGATCACGGACCCGAACATCGCCGTCATCCTGATGCTGGTCGGCGTCTATGGCCTCGTCTTCGAATTCACGAGCCCGGGCGCTGTCGCGCCCGGCGTGATCGGCACGATTTGCCTTCTGCTCGGACTCTATGCGCTCAATCTCCTGCCGATCAGCTATGCCGGCCTTGCCTTGATGCTGCTTGGCATCATCTTCCTGGTCGTCGAAGCCTTGAACCCGACTGTGGTCCTTGGGCTGGGAGGCGTGGCTGCGTTTCTGCTGGGCGCAGCCATGCTGCTCAGGATCGAGGGGCCCGGCTTCGAGATGTCGTGGGCCGTTATCGGCACCGCCGCCGTCCTGACGCTCGGCCTGGCGCTGTTGACCGGCAGCTATCTGTGGGCGGCCCGCAAGAACGTTCCGCGTGTTGGCGCACAGGCCATGCAGGGGCTGCCGGCGGAGGTCCTCGACTGGCAGGGCAGCGAGGGCCACGTGCTCGCCCGGGGCGAGCGCTGGCGGGCAAAAGCCGACGAACCGCTTGCAGTGGGCGACAGCGTCGAGGTGGCCGATGTCAGGGATCTTGTGCTGACGATACGGCGCCGCAATGTGAGAAGCGATGGAGCAAGGCAATGATCATCGGTTATGTGGCCTATCTGGCAGCAGCGCTCGTCGTGGTCATGTTCCTATCCGCGGCCATTCGCATCCTGCGGGAATATGAGCGCGGCGTGGTCTTCACGCTCGGCCGCTTCACCGGGGTCAAAGGCCCCGGCCTTATCATCCTCATCCCCTTCGTGCAGCAGATGGTGAAGGTCGACCTGCGAGTGGTGGTCCAGGACGTCCCGCCGCAGGACGTGATCTCGCGCGACAACGTCTCGGTGAAGGTCAACGCGGTGCTGTATTTTCGTATCGTCGACGCCGAGCGGGCGGTGATCCAGGTTGAAGACTTCATGACCGCCACCAACCAGCTGGCACAGACCACGTTGCGCTCGGTGCTCGGCAAGCATGAGCTCGACGAAATGCTGGCCGAACGTGACAAGCTCAACAGCGATATCCAGGAGATTCTCGATCAGCGCACCGATGCCTGGGGCATCAAGGTCTCCGATGTCGAGATCAAGCATGTGGACCTCAACGAGAACATGGTCCGCGCCATCGCCAAGCAGGCCGAGGCCGAACGGCTGCGGCGTGCGAAAGTGATCAATGCCGACGGCGAACAGCAGGCGGCGGCAAAGCTCGTCGAGGCCGGCAAGATGCTGGCCGAAGCACCGCAGGCCATGCAGCTACGCTACTTCGAGGCTCTCCATGACATCGCCGGTGAGCGCTCGTCGACGGTCGTGTTTCCGGTGCCGATGGATCTGCTCGGTCATTTCATCAAGCAGGGTGGTCGAGGCGGAGGCGGCTGAGCGCGCAATCCCCCCTCGAGGGGGAGATGGCCGCGAAGCGGCCAGAGGGGGTCGTCTCACATAGATCGCCGACGCCTTCTTCTACGAGAGACGGCGCTGACGCTCCACGCGCCGCGACCCCCTCTGTCGCCTGCGGCGACATCTCCCCCTCAAGGGGGGAGATCAGCACCCTCACCTCCGCCACGGCGGGACCGGCGCAAAGCGTTTGCCGATCCAGTCGGCGAAGGCACGTGTCTTGGCGGCTTGCCCCTTGGCCGAAGGCATGACGACATAGACCGCGCCTTCATCGGCGAGTGTCCAGTCCTCCAGCACTGGCACCAGCCGGCCGTCGGCGAGTTCGCGTCCGACCAGCCAATCCGTGCTCATCATCAGTCCGACGCCTTGCACGGCGGCTTCGACCAGCACCTCGGCATCGTCGGTGACCAGCGGCCCGGAGACCTCGATACTGACGCGGCGACCCGTGCTGCCGGTCATCTCCCAGGCCGGAAAGGTCTGGAAACCCGAGAAGCCCAGGCAGCTGTGTTCCAGCAGCGCCTCCGGCGCAGTCGGTGTGCCCCGGCGGGCGAGGTAGGACGGCGCGGCGCACAGCAGCCGCCGCCGTGTAGCGACCTTACGCGCCACCAGCCGCGAATCCTCCAGCGCGCCGAGACGCACGGCGACATCGAAATTCTCGGCGACGAGATCGACGAAGTGGTTGGAGAACTCGGCCTCGATACGAACGTCGGGAAATTCGGCGAGAAACTGCGGCAGCAGCGGGCCGATCCACATGCGCCCGAACGAGCCGGGCAGCGCCAGCCGCAGCACGCCGCGCGGTCCGCCGCCGGCATGCGCCGACGCGGCAGCCTCGGCCTCGTCGACCGCAGCCAGGATGGCGCGGACCCGGACGAGAAATTCCGAACCCGCCTCGGTCAGCGACACGCTTCGCGTCGTCCGGTGCAGCAGGCGCACGCCCAACCGCTCTTCCAGCGAGGCAAGGCGCCGCGACAGGATCGTCGCGTCGCGGCCGATGCGAGCAGCCGCCTTGGTGAAGGAGCGTGCTTCGGCGATTGCCGCGAAGGCGGTCATTTCGACCAATGCTGCCGGTTCGTGCGATTGCTGCATCAGGCGCAGAGCTCAAATGTAAAAGCCAAGGATTATATACCAATAACGCAGCAGCTAGTTTCACTCAATCCCGGCCCGTCAATCGGCCATCAACCGGAGTGAGACATGAAAGCGATCGAACTGGCTGCCCCGAGACTGGACGCGTTTCGCGCGGCCACCGTTCCCACGCCTGAACCGCAGCGCGGCGAAGTGCTGATCCGCCTGCGCGCCGCAAGCCTCAATTTTGTCGATGTCGCGATAGCGAGCGGCAACTATCCAGGTCCGAGCTTTCCGCTCATTCCCGTCGTCGACGGCGCCGGCGAGATCGTCGGCATCGGCGAGGGCGTGTCGAAGCTCGCCATCAACGACCGCGTCATCGCCCATGCAAAACCGCGCTGGATCGGCGGCCGTCCGCGGCCTTACGAGACCAGAGAGATGCGCGGCCTGACGCTCCCCGGCTCGCTCGCCGAGTATGTCGCGCTGCCGGCCAATGCCGTCGTGCCGATGCCTGCGCATTTGTCCTTCGAAGCGGCAGCGACGCTGCCGATCGCCGGCACCACCGCGTGGAATGCGCTTCGCGCCGCCGATGCCGGGCCGGGGTCGGTCGTCGTCCTGCTCGGTACCGGCGGTGTCTCGATCCTGACCCTGCAGCTGGCCAAGGCAGCCGGCGCCACGGTCATCATCACCTCGTCGTCGGACGAAAAGCTGGCCCGCGCCAAGGCTTTGGGTGCTGATCACCTCATCAATTACCGCGAAACAACGGACTGGGACGCCAAGGTGCTCGAATTGACCGACGGGCTCGGCGCCGATCTGATCGTCGAAACCGGCGGCTCGGCCACCTTCGCCCGTTCCATCAATGCTGCGGCGCCCGGCGGCACGGTGTTCGCCATCGGCTTCGTCACCGGCGCCGAGGCCAGCACGAACCTGCTGCCGATCATCATCAAGGCACTCAAGGTTGTGGGCAACAACACCGGTTCGGTATCCGACCTGCGCGACGCGGCGCGCGCCATCGGCGCCGCCCGTATCGATCCGGTCATCGACACGGTCTACAGCCAGCACCAGGCGACCGAGGCCTACGCCCATATGGCGGCCGGCGGCCGGCATTTCGGCAAGCTTGCATTCAGTCTGTCGTGGTGAGCCTAAAGAAGGCAGAGCGTTGAAGCTGCCGATCTCCCCTCTCGTGGGGAGATCGGTCGTCACCTCGGCTTTCGCCAATCGCCAACGCGCCGACAGTCCCAACCTCCGCCTAAATCAGCTTCTCCAGCGTGATCGGCAGGTCCCGCACCCGTTTCCCGGTGGCGTGGAATACCGCGTTGGCGATCGCCGGCGCCACGCCGACAATGCCCAGCTCGCCGACCCCCTTGCCGCCAAGCACCGAGGAATGCGGATCGGGAATACCGACCGAGATCACCTCGATGTCGGGAATGTCGGCATTGGTGGCTATGAGATAGTCGGCGAGGTTGTTGTTGACGATGCGGCCGTGGCGGCGGTCGACGATGCCCTCCTCGAGCAGCGCCTGGCCGATGCCCATGATGATGCCGCCCTTCCATTGGCTTTCGGCGAGCTTGGGATTGTAGAGCCGGCCCGAATCCAGCGCCGACACCACGCGGGAGACGCGAACCGTGCCAAAGTCCTCGTCGACGCGGACTTCGATGAAATGCGCGCACCAGCTGTGGCGGGAATAGTCGCCCTCGGTGTGTGGCAGCGCCATGGCTATGGTGGTGTAGTTCTTGTAGCGGTCCTCGACCGTCGAATTGGCCGGCATGGTGTCGCCCTTCGCCTCGATATGCTCGCGCCCGACGCTGCTGAGCAGTTCGGCGATGGAAACTTCAGGCCCGTTGCCGCGCGGCGAGGCGATGCGGCCATTGGCGACGACGAGCGTGTTGGCCTGCAGCGCATGGAACGGCGAAGCCGGATCGCTGATGGCGAGCCCGATCAGCTGGTCGAGCGCGGCACTCGCCGCCTTGTGGACGGCGCCGGTCATCACCCCGGCCAGCCGCGAACCGCCGGTGACGCCGGCACGGGCATAGCGGGAATCGCCAAGCTTGACGACGACGTTTTCCGCCGGCACGCCCACCACCTCGGCGGCGGTCTGCGCCAGGATCGTGTAGGTGCCCTGCCCCATGTCGATCGATGAGCTTTCGACCTCGACCGAGCCGTCGGCGAGAATGCGCACGACCGCCTCGCCATAGGCGCGCCGGACCGGGTAGGTGCCTGCCGCGACACCCCAGCCGATCAGCTGGTTGCCGTCGCGCATCGAACGCGGCCGGGGGTTCCGCTTCGACCAGCCAAAGGCTTCGGCGCCGGCCGCGAAGGCCTCACGCAGCTGCCGTGTCGACCACGGCTTCTTCGCATGCGGATCCTGCTCGGCATAGTTCCTGAGCCGGATTTCCAGCGGATCGATACCGACCTCATAGGCGAGCTCGTCGATGGCGCTTTCGATGCCGAAGGCGCTCGGGTTCTCGCCCGGCGCGCGCAATGCCCCCGGCACCACCGTGTTGACCCGCACGACGTTCTGCCGCGACGAGAAATTCGGCGTCGCGTACATGACCGAGGTGACCGAGCCGAGCGGCTCGACCCACATGCCGTCGACCGAGGTCTCGTTGACGCCGCGATGCACGATCGACTGGATCTGGCCCTCCGCGTTGGCGCCGAGCGCCACGGTCTGGCGCGTCGCCGCCCGTCCGCCATAGGCGGTGAAGGTCTGCGGCCTGGTGATCGCCAGCTTCACCGGCCGTCCCAGCATTTTCGCGGCGACTGCCGCTACAGCGCCGTAGCCATAGGCAAACGCCTTGGAGCCGAAGCCGCCGCCAATATAGGGCGAGACCAGTCGTACATTCTCGAACGGAACGCCGAACCATTCGGCATAGGTCCGCGCCATGCCGTCGAGCCATTGGCTCGGCTCCCAGACCGTCAGCTGGTCGCCCTGCCACTTTGCGATCAGGCCATGCGGCTCCATCGGCGCCTGGTATTCGCGCGGCGTGTTGTAGGCGTTGCAGATCCTGACCGGAGCCGAGGCGAACGCTGTCTCCGCCTCGCCCCATTCCTTGGTCATCGCATCGACGGGGATGCCGTCGCCGGCCTTTGGATCGCTGAGGTCGACGATCGCCGGCGCCTCGTCATAGGCAATCTTGACCAGCGCTGCGGCCGCGACCGCCTGCTCGAAACTCTCGGCCACCACCGCCGCGACATGCTGGCCGCTGAAGGTGATGTCGCGCGCCAGCGGGCAATAGGCGACGTCCGGCGGCGGCGTACCCAGCCAGTCCGTTGCGGTTCTCAGCGGCAGGATATTGTCGGGCGTCAGCACCAGCAGCACTCCGGGCGACGCCTTGGCCGCGGCCGTGTCGATCGAACGCACCCGGCCGGCGGCAATGGTGCTCTCGACCAGCACCGCATGGGTAAGCCCCTCGAGCTGCTGCTCGACGGCGTATTTGGCGGCACCGGTGATCTTGGCCGGGCCGTCGACGCGCGACAGCCGGCCGCCGACCTGATCGGGGAGGACGGCACCGTCCGAAGCGTCGCCGCGTTTGGCATCGCCGGGTCTTGTTCTCAACTCGTGAACGGTCATGCCGTTTCTCCCATTTTGAGGATGGCGCGGGCGACGACGCGCGGCGCCAGTTCGATCTTGTAGTGGTTGGCGCCATGGTCGACGGCGCCCTCGACGGCGAGCAGGCTGGCTTGCCTGACGACCTCCGGCTCGAGCACTTTGCCTTTCAGCGCCTCTTCGACGGCAAGGGCGCGCCATGGCTTGGTGGCGACGCCGCCAAGCGCGACGCGCAGATCGCGAATTGTCCTTCCGTCGGCCTCGAATTCAATGCCGACCGCAGCACTTGCCGCGGCGAATTCATAGGACTGGCGGTCGCGGACCTTGAGATAGGTCGAGCGGCGGGCGGCGGCCGAAGCGGGAATGCTGATCGCGGTGATCATCTCGCCGGGCTCGATCGCATGTTCCCTTTCGGGCGTGCTGCCAGGCAACAGGAAAAAATCATCGACGGCGACCTGACGGTCGCCGAGATGGACGATCGCGTCGAAGGCGACGAGTGCAACCGCCAGGTCGCCGGGATAGGTGGCGATGCAGGCCTCGCTGGTGCCGAGCACGGCATGGCCTCGGGTGACGCCGCCGATCGCCGAGCAGCCGCTGCCGGGCGAGCGCTTGTTGCAAGCGGGGAAATTCGCCGGATCGCGGAAATAGGGGCAGCGCGTACGCTGCATCAGATTGCCGCCGATCGTCGCCATGTTGCGCAGCTGAGCCGACGCCGCCTGCCACAATGCTTCCGAGACTGCGGGGAACCGACTCTTGATATCGGCATGGTCGGCGACGCGGCTCATCCTGGCCAGCGCGCCGATCGTGGCGCCCCGGTCATCAACGGCAATCGTGTGCAGTCCCTTGAGATGGGTGATGTCGACCACGGTCTCGGGTTCGGCAACGCCGCATTTCGCGAGATCGACAAGCGTCGTGCCGCCGGCCAAAAGCATGGCGCCGGGAAGTGCTGCTGCCTCACGGGCTGCATCGACGGAGCCGGCGCGGAGATACGAAAAGTCCCTCATGACGCAGCCTCCACGGCCGCCTGGCGCACGGCGGCGATGATATGCGGATAGGCGCCGCAGCGGCAGAGATTGCCGGCCATGTATTCGCGGATCTCCTCATCCGAGCCGGCATGGCCTTCGCGAATGCAGGCGACCGCCGACATGATCTGGCCCGGCGTGCAATAGCCGCACTGGAAGGCATCCTGTTCGAGGAAGGCGGCCTGCACCGCATGCAGCGTGCCATCCTCCCCGGCAAGCCCTTCGATGGTGGTGATGTCCCTGCTTTCAGCCTGAGTGGCAAGCGTCAGGCAGGCCAGCACGCGCTGGCCGTCGATATGAACGGTGCAGGCGCCGCACTGGCCCTGGTCGCAGCCCTTCTTGGTGCCGGTCAGGCCGAGATGGTCGCGCAAGGCGTCGAGCAGGGTAACGCGCGGTTCGACCTCCAGCTCATGTCGATGTCCGTTGATTCGAAGTTGGATTGGAGTTCGGGTTTTGCTTGTCATGGGGCGTCTGGCTCCAGTTGCTTGACGCGGGAGGGGATGATCTGGTGCCCGGCCTGCGAGCGGCAAGATCAGCTTATGGCTAGGTGAGCCAATCTCCCCCCTTGCGGGGGAGATGCCCGGCAGGGCAGAGGGGATCTGCCTGACTTGGTGCGACCTCGGGGAGGGCTGCGGCTTGCGAGGTCGAAAGACGTGACATACCCGATCCCGTGATTACATGAGAAAGGCGCTCCACAATCGGAGGCGCCTCCGCTTATTACCTAAGGGCCTGCTCCGCCCTGTTCAAGCCCAGGATCGAAAATGATCAAAATTGGAGAAAATTGGCAGGGCAGCCGGCCGTCATGCCTGGAGACAAAAAAGCACCACCGGCCCAAGCCGGTGGTGCTCTCTGAACTGTCTGTAGGGGCAGGACAGTCCAATGATCCTGAGGGGATCGTGCTCAACATGGGCTCATTTTTGCCCCACGGCATCGGCCGAACAGATGAGGAGTGCCGGCCGCGAAGAAATATCCTCCGTCGTCATCCACCGGACGTCATCCACCGGCCGTGCACCGAAGGCGGGCAAGATGCCTCGCCTGCCGGAACGCCGGCCCAGACTCGATCCTGTGATTATATTTACTTGCGATTATATTTGTCGGGGACGTAACGAAGGTGGAAGCGTCTGCGTTCTTGAGACGGGGCCTGCCTGTCCGGGTATGCTTCGGATCAGCACTGGAGAAAAAAATTGGCCGCGGAGCCGCCCGTCATTTCTGGAGACAAAACCGAAGCCGCCGTTGCAAAACCGCTGCGCGCCGACGCGCAGCGCAACCGCGATGCTCTGGTCGAGGTCGCGGCAAAAGCCTTTGCCGCGCAAGGCGTCGATGCCTCGCTGGAGGAGATTGCGCGCCAGGCCGGCGTCGGCATCGGCACGCTCTACCGGCATTTCCCAACCCGCGAGCACCTGGTCGAGGTGGTTTATCGGCGCGAAGTGGAAGGACTGTGCCAGGCGGCCGACGAACTCGCCCGCGATCATGCGCCCGACATGGCGCTCGAACAATGGATGCAGCGCTTCGTCGACTACATCGCCACCAAGCGCGGGCTGTCGACAAGCCTGCGCATCCTGCTCACGACCAACTCAACCCTGTTCTCCGACGTTTCCGGCAGGGTGACGCTCGCCTTGCGGCGGCTGATCGATGCTGCGGTCGCCGACGGCTCGATCCGCGGCGATGTCGATGCCTCCGACGTGCTGCATGCGCTGGGCGGCATCTATTCGGCCCCGGACACCAAGGACTGGCGCGACCGCTCGCGCCGATTGGTGTCGCTGCTGATGGATGGGCTGCGGTTTGGAGCGGCCAAATCCGGCCCATCCAAGGAATAACGAATGCAGTGACTGTCCTTATTTCAGCGAGATGCTCATACCGCTGAGATCGGCATTGACTTGCAGGCCTACCTGCCTGCCCGTGAGTTCGAGTTGGGCACCCTTGTCATTGGTCATGACGATCACCTGGGCTCCTTTGCCGAGCGCGCCGCCACCGCCCGCTGCACCGTACACCCCCGTCACATCCCGGGCGCGGCGTATGTGGCGCACGGTACCTTTGAAATAGGTCTTGGAGGCGCCGAAGGCGAGGCCGCCCGAGATGCCGCCGACCGAGATGGGATATCGGCGACCATGGAAGGTCAGTGTGCCCTCGCCTCCGGAGCCGCCGATGAAAAAGGCCGCCTTGTAGATGGCGAAGCGGATCGTACCGCTGTCGGCATGCGCGACGCTGGCAAAGCTAACTGCCGCCGCAGCGATGACGGCAACTGCGACTGAACGAAATCTGGACGAAATCTTCATGATGAGAACTCCTCAAGATCGCCGCATGCCCAGCCGGCCGGGCACGTCGGCGTCATATCAAAGTCATAGCTGAACAGTCTCGCCCGTCATTGGTTCCAAGCACGCGGCCTGAATTCCGGCCGCGAGAAGACCGCCACGAAACGAGGCGGATGGCGAGCATAGTCCTGGCTGTAAGAACAGTGGCCGACCAGCGGGGATCTGTCGCCGGCGCTCCTATGAAAACGTAGGTGTTGAAGCGGAATGGTATTAGTCTGCGCTGTCTGGGGTTTCGGGGAGCGCGGCAAAAGAATGGATTTGAACTCGGGCTATGGCTACCTGCTGATCGGCGGCCTGATCCTGGTCGGTGCCGGTCTCCTGGTCGTTTCGCTGATCGTCAATCTTCGCGTGGCGCACAGTGTGCGTGACGACGTACGCCATCGTGAAAAGCTGCTGGAATATTATCGCAATATCTTTTCGCAGCTGGGCGTGATCCTGATCGGGATTGGCGTGTCCCTGTTCATCTTCTTTTTCCAGCAGAATTATCAGGACCAGCGCAAACGCGAAACGGAGCTCCAGCAGGTTCTCGCCAAACTGGCGGCGCGTGTTGCCCGCGACAGCGCTGTCGTGGAGGCCCTCGGCGAATTCGATGAGCTGCTGGATGATGGCGGCGCCTATGTCAGTCCGGAACTCGGCGGAAACAATGCCGCCGTCAGCGCCGACGGAACGGCGCTCGCCAAGCAGGTTTCGCAGATCCTTCTGGTCGAGCGCGACGTCGATGTTCAGGGGTTCGATATTCTCAATCTGTCACGCGATTTCGAAGCATCGTTCGTCGTCAACGAGCTCAACCCAATGCTATGGTTCAACATCGTCCGGGACGAGAGCGACATCAAATATGCCACTACCCAGATCGCCCTGGATTACAAGGACCTGCAGTATGCGATCGGCGGCGAGCCGATCGAGGTTGCGATCGCCAATCCCGAAAAGGAGCGGAAGATCAAGCAGGAGGTGCTCGACATCTTTTATGATGCCGACCTCCTGCGCCAGCGCAGCAGGCGGTTTCTCGGCCGCGCGTGCTGGCTTTTCAGCAACGGGCGCGGCTTCGTCAAGCTTGCGCCGGTCAACGAGATCGAAGCCGATGCCAGATCGCACCAGGAATGGCTCGACCGGTCGAAACCCTTCCTGACGCAGTTGAAGTCGGGAAGCGGCGATTGCTTCAAATTGCTTCAGTACGGTCCAGCGTCTTTGAGTTGAGAACGAGCCAAACACTCAACGACCAGGTTCGACCCATTGCGGACGATCAGCCAGGCGCCACAAACGCGTATGACTTCATCAGATCAAGTGTTGTCTCGGCGCGTACAGAAAGGTTGTCTGGCACCTCGATCCGAACGAGTAAAATGTCTGTTCCTTGATCAATTCCGAACAAAGCGGCAATCGGTCGGGGACCATCGAAATGGCACGATGTCCATCGCCCTGGAGATGCATCTGTATCGGTTTCTTTGAGCTCGTCTTCGAGAATCCTACGCAATCCGACATCAAGGGCCTCGCCAGCCATGTGACCGATTTCATCGATCAGCGGGTTCCAATTAACTAGCCAGACCCAATTCTGCACCCAGGCCACCTGCTGGTCTCCAATTTGGGACGAAAGCCGACTGGTCTCGTTAGTCGGTCTTTGCATGATTTGTCGAATCCGCTATCGGCGATTCCTACCATAATAAGCTTGACTGCTTTTTGACCATCTCGGCTGTTGGCGGCAGCCAGCTGATTGAATTTTGACCTAAAGCGGTTCAGCTTTTGATAGTCGCTGACCCGCTCCAAATATCTGTTTTCACGCAATTATGGACGGAAAGCCGCTCCGCACTTTCCTGGAATTGCTCTAATCTCCCGCGCGCTGCAGCGTGCCGAGATGATTGTCGTTGAGAAAATCAACGGTCATGGCCGACGCCTTGCCGTCGGGGCCGACGGCAAAGCTGACGGCCGAGGGCCTGTCCGGCATCTCGGCATCAGGGAAAGTCACGAAGAGGTCGCGGTCGAAATGCTTCAGCGAATAGGACCGCGCACCGGCAGGCCCGACCTTGAGGACAAGAGTGTCTCCTTCGTCCGATACAATAGCTTCGCCGAAGAAATCGTTGAAGTAACGGCCTGCATAGGCACTGGCCGGCTCGGCCGGACTTGCTGGAGAGGGCGGCGCGGCATAGGTGGCCTTGGCCGCCGCAATCACCGGGCCGAACATGCTCGCATAGATATTATTCCATGCCTTTACCTTATCCTTCCCCAGCGTTCCGTCGAAAACGAGATCGGCGAAGCTGTCGGACAGCCCCTCCGGCACGCCTGTCGGAAAGGCGTTGGCGATGACGACGATGCCAAGCTTCTCCTCGGGGAAGAGCATCACCAGGCTGCGTGCGCCGGCGCTGAAGGCGCCCGCGTGACCCCAGATCAGCCCGTGCCGGCCGAATTCGATATTCCAGCCGAGGCCGTAGAAGGCCTCGCCTCCGGAGACGGGATTCTTGCCGCGAGCCGTCAAGGGAATATGTGTCTGGTCCAGCGCATCGGCGGCAATGAGTCTCTTGCCGGCATAGACCCCATTGCCGAGCACAAAGCGCATCCATTGCGAGAGATCGCGTGCGGTGGAACTGACGCCGCCTGCTGGCGCCTGCGCGTCCGGATAGCGCTGGACTTTCGCGGTCCAGGCGCCATCGATTTTGGCGTGGAGCTCGGCGCGGTTGGCGTGCTTGATGAAGTCCGAATGACGGGAGCTGGTCGAGGCCATTCCAAGCGGACGGTAGAGCTTCTCTTCGGCGACCTCTTCCCATGATTTGCCCGTCGGCTTCGCGGCCGCGACGGCACCCTCGGTCAGTCCGAAATTACTGTAGGAATAGCCCGCACGAAAGCTCGATGACGGCGACACGAACCGCAGCCGGCGCAGGATCTCCGCGCGGTCATAGCCGATGTCCTCGAGGTCGTCGCCGGCGGTGCCGGGAAGCCCGCTGCGGTGCGCAAACAGGTCGCGGACCGTGAGTTCGCTGGTCGGATAGGGCTGAGCGAGCCGGAAAGCCGGATCGAGGTCGGCGATCTTGGAATCCCACGAAGCGATCCCGTCGCTGACCAGCGCCGCCACGACGGTGGCGGAGACCGGCTTGGAGAGCGAGGCGATCTGGAAGACCGTGTCAGCATCGACGATCTCCGGTTTTCCGGCTTCGCGATGCCCGAACCCCTTGAGGAAGATCACCTCGTCGCCGTGCACGACGCCGATGGCCAGACCGGGCACGCTACCATCCGCGACGACGCCTTCGGCAAGCAATTCGAGCTTCGCAAGGGCCGCGGCGATCCTGTCTGATGGAATGGTATCGGCCGACGCCACTTTCGGCGAAAGCGTAATGAGGGCGATGAAGGCCAACATCCTCCACCGGAGGTGATTCCGGTTTGTGAATAGCCGCATGCTCAGCCCCTCCGCTTCACCGGCGTGCACTATTGCAGGCCGACGCAGGGAAGGCCAGCCTCACGCTCGACCCGCCATCCATTGACGGACATCCGCTTCACACCAGTCGAAATTCAGACAGCCGCGCCTGAGCTAGGATGCAGCACGCAGACGGAGGCGCCGCCTGCTGGCGCGGGCCTTCTCCGCCACCGCGGCGGTGATCTCGACCACGCCGTCTTCACGCGGTCTGGCGTTGGTGACCTTGTGGAGCCGCTCGTAGGGCAACAGTTCCTTGACCCGGGCTTGAAGCGACGCGACTTCGGCTCGCAGATCCTCGCATTCCTGCCTCTGGACGTCGAACTGTATCTGTTCGGAAGCCTGCTGCAGGGAAAGCTGCGAAAAATTCGCGCTGACCGCGGAAAGGTTCATCTTGTCGTGTTCGCTCTCCTTCATGAGAGCGGACAATTTTTCCTCGGCAATTTGCTTTTCGGCCACCGCGTCGCTCGCTTGAGCCTTGAGCCTGGCGATCTCGGTGACGGCTTCGCTGTTGTGGTTGGAGGCGGCTTCCAGTCGCGATCGGAGATCCTCGATTTCAGAACGCAAGCCGGTCATCTCCGCGACACCGCGTGCAAGTTCGGCTTCCCTGTCACCGTCCCTGATGCGGGCCGCTTCCGTTATTTCCGACAGCTTCGTCTGCGCCATATCGAGCGATTTCTGCAGCCGCATTTCCTCTTTCTCGCTCTTGCCAAGCGCGGCCAGCAGTTCGGAAACCTGCGCGGCGTCATTGGCATGGACGGTCGAGAGTTCGTCCAGCCTGTGCCGCGCCTCGGCCTCCCGTTTCAGCGCCTTGTCGAGATCGATCGACAGACTGACATGCTTCTCCCGCAGCATCTCGTTCTCGCGCGAGCGTCTGTTGGCCTCGACCGCTCTGGCCGAGAGTGTTTTGACAAGCTCGCCGAACTCGGCCTCGCGTTTTGCGCTCGCATTGCCTGCGACGACGAGTTCCAGCCTTGCCGCAGCCAGCGCGCCGCGAAGTGCTTCCTTGTCCTCGACCAGGCTCGCCTCGTGCTGCTGCAGGGCCTCGATAGCGCTGTCGCGCTCGCGCTGCTTTCTGGTCGCTTCGTGGAGCTGTTCGGACAGCACTCTTTGCTGCGCGGTCAGGCCGGTATTTGCCAGCTCCAATTCGTTGGCGCGAAGAATGTCGCCGTGGAGGAGTTTCAGGAATTCGCCTGTCAGATGATGCGAGGTCGCGATCTCCGACAGTTTCGCATTGATCTCCCCCAGATACTCCTGCGCGTCGTGAAAGAGCCCATCGACCGCACTTAAGGCAGCCAGCCGGGTTTGCGTATGGGGGGTCAGCCGCCGTGCGGTCTCGAAGGCGTCCGCATTGGCCTCGAGCTGCGAGCTGTCATCCGTTGCCGGGAGATTCTCATCCGATACAGTCTCATCCGGCACAGTGACGTCGTTCAACGGCGACTGATCGTCCACGTTGAGACATTCGCTAAACGCATCCGCCAAATCGGTTTCGAGCTCCTTGAACGCTCTCTCCACAGTCTCGGCACGCTTGATCAAACCCTTGAAATTCATGACCGAATATCCCTCTCGTGCAGCGCCGTTAAGGAGCGGACTTTCAACACTTGACCCTCGCCTCCCCCGAATGCGGGTTCATCTCCTGACGTGCGCTCTGGCCGACGCACGCTAGGGACAGGCTTGGCCACTGTCCTCGTGTGTTTGAATGACATGTTCTGCCGCGCTCCATACCCGAGGCGTTGGCACCGCTCGCAAAATGCCCACTCATTTCACCCGAAACGGATATGAAGCGGCGCAAGCCTGAGGATCGCCTGGTGACTGTTGTAAGGATCGGCCGAGCGCCTCGGTGCTCTGCAGCAGCTACAAGTCACACTCGGACGAGGCGCGTTACGGCCGGGAGGCCTGACCTAATAAATGATTGTGTTGAATACGTTTCGCTGATTAGCTGCTGTGCATTGACCAGGGACAAGACCGATAAATGTTGTCCCGGGAGGACCGCGATGCCGGTGCTTGAGGTTCGCCACGTCTCCAAGAATTTCGGGGCTATCCAGGCCCTGACTGACGTCAGCTTCCAGGTGGAGCGAGGCGAAGTCGTTGGTCTGATGGGGGATAACGGGGCCGGCAAGTCGACGATAGTCAAGGCTGTGGCCGGGAATTTTCCTCCGAGCGACGGCGAAATTGTAGTCGAGGGCGAGGTGTGCCACTTCCACCAGCCCGTGCAGGCCCGCGCCAAGGGGATCGAAGTTGTTTATCAGGACCTGGCGCTCGCCGATAATCTGACGGCCGCGCAGAACGTCTTTCTGGGGCGCGAGATCAAGAAAGGCTTCTGGCCGATCAGGATTCTTGACAAGCAGGCGATGATCGATCGCTCGGCAGCGCTGTTCAAGGAACTCAAATCGGAAACCCGGCCGCGCGACCTCGTCAGGAAGATGTCGGGTGGGCAGCGCCAGGCGGTCGCCATCGCGCGGACCCGGCTTTCAAATGCTAAGCTGGTGCTGATGGACGAACCAACGGCCGCCATCTCCGTGCGCCAGGTGGCGGAAGTACTCGAACTGATCCGACGCCTCAAAGCACAAGGAGTCGGCGTCATGCTGATCAGTCACCGAATGCCTGACGTGTTCGCCGTGGCAGATCGCATTATCGTCCTCAGGCGGGGCTCGAAAGTTGCCGACAAGCCAGCTGACAAAACATCGCCCGAGGAAATCACTGGACTGATAACGGGGGCCATCCGTGGCGAATAGTGTTCAGGAGTCAGTTGGCGTTCAGGGCTCAGTCGAAGAACATGGCCGGCCGGCCATGTCGGATTTCGTCCCGACCAAGGAAAAAACAGTTCTCCAACGTGTGATTTCAAGTCAGCCCTTCTGGGTGACGATCGCGCTCATCGCGCTCGTCATGTTGATGACTGCGATGGAGCCGAGCTTCGGCACCTCTGAAAACGTCGCCAATGTGACGCGCAATTTCGCACCTTTCGGCATCATGGCCCTCGGCATGACGATCGTCATCATCACCGGCGGTATCGATCTGTCGGTCGGCTCCGTCATGGGTCTCGTGGTCATCGTCGCCGGCCTGTTCCTCACCTGGCATTATCCCTGGTACGTCGCCTTCGCCATGGGCCTTTTCTCCGGTCTGGCCTGTGGCGCGGTCAACGGATTCTTTGTCGCCTATGTCGGGATGCCGTCCTTTGTGGTCACCCTCGGTATGCTGTCCGTCGCGCGCTCGCTGGCGGTCGTATTCTCGGCCAACCAGATGCTCTACCAGTTCGGGCCCGATGCTCCGATCGTGAAGGCAATCGGTCAGTGGAAATGGCCGCGGCATGGTCCGAACGACTGGGCACCGCATTGGATACCAGAACTGTCGTCACAATTCTGGACCATGGTGATCTTGGCCCTGATTGTCGGCTTCGTATTCAACTTCACAGCCTGGGCCCGGCATCTCTTCGCCATCGGCGGCAATGAGGAGGCGGCACGGCTCACCGGCGTTCCGGTCAACTGGATTAAATTCCAGGCCTATGTCTTCTCGGCTTTCACCGCCGCGCTCGCCTCGCTCCTGCTCCTCGGCTATAACGGCTCGGCCATCAATGCCATGGGCCAAGGCTACGAGCTGCGCGTTATCGCCGCGACAGTCATTGGCGGCGCCAGCCTCATGGGCGGCGCCGGCACGGCCTTCGGTGCGATCATCGGTTCGGCCTTCCTCGAGGTGATCAGGAATGCGCTGCTGATGGCCGGCATCGATTCAAACTGGCAGGGTGCCTTCGTCGGCGCCTTCATCGTTCTTGCGGTTCTTTTGGGCATGCAAACCGGCGGCAAATCGATTCTCGCCGCGTCGCTGGCAGTCTTGATGCCCAAAAAACGCCGCTAGAAACCCGCCGGCGGGAGGCTTGCGGGATCACACCCAGGAGGAGAACGTCACATGAAAAAACATCTGCTGACGGCCGCCGTGGCGCTTGGCGCAATGGTGCTCGCCGTTTCCGGCGCCCAGGCGAAATACACCTTCGCCCTGGTGCCGAAGAACATGAACAATCCTTTCTTCGACCAGGCACGCGACGGCTGCAAGAAGGCCGAAGCCGAATCCAATGGCGCCGTGGAGTGCATGTATATTGGCCCCGGCGAGCATGGCGGCGGCGACGAGCAGGTACAGATCGTACAGGATCTCGTGGCCAAGAAGGTGGACGGCATCGCCGTGTCGCCATCGAACGCCGCGGCGATGGCGGTTGCGCTGCAGGCCGCCAAGGAAGCCGGCATCCCGGTCCTCACCTGGGATTCCGACCTCCTGCCCGAAAACAAGGATCTGCGCGTCGCCTATATCGGCACGCACAATTATGAGATCGGCGAGAACCTCGCCAAGCTTGTCATGCAGATCAAGCCCAAAGGCGGCACGATCTGCATCCAGTCCGGCGGCGCCGCGGCGGCCAACCACAACGAGCGCATGCAGGGCATTCGCGATACACTTTCGGGCACCAAATCGGCGGCCTCGCCCGGGGAT
The DNA here is from genome assembly GCF_040321085.1 of Mesorhizobium sp. M0522. Lineage (NCBI taxonomy): Bacteria > Pseudomonadati > Pseudomonadota > Alphaproteobacteria > Hyphomicrobiales > Phyllobacteriaceae > Mesorhizobium > Mesorhizobium sp. M0522. The sequence goes on along the minus strand of NZ_JAMYQW010000003.1, from coordinate 224,462 downwards.
CGGCTGACGGGCCAGAACGGCTGGACCGAAATCGAAGGCTGTCCGCTCTACACCAACGATGATTTCCCGCTTTCGGTGCAACAGTTCGAGGATATCATGGCGAAAAACCCGAACCTCGACGCATTCGTCCCAACCGGTGGCTTCCCGCAGTTCATTCCCGATGCCAACCGCGCCGCGGTCGCACCGTACAAGGACAAGATCGCCTCGAAAGCCCTGGCCCTTGTCGTTGCCGACACGCTTCCGGTACAGATCGACCAGATGAAGGAAGGTTTCTCCCTTGGCCAGGTCGGCCAGCGGCCGTTCGAGATGGGCTACAAGACGATGATGGCGCTGAAGGAAATGAAGGAGGGCAAGGCTCCGCCGGCCGACCCGACCTACACGGGCCTCGATGTCTGCACTCCGGAGACAGCCGACACTTGCGTCGCCAAATAGTGCTTTTGGGCGGGAGGAAACTCCCGCCCTTTTCATAGGGGATCTCAATGCCGGAATTGTTCTCGCTCAAGGGCCGTGTCGCATTGGTCACGGGTGCCTCGCGTGGTCTTGGTTTTGCCATGGCCAAGGCACTTGCGGAAAACGGCGCGACGGTGATCGTCAATGCGCGCGACATGGCCGCCCTTTCCGCGGCCGCCGAAAGGATCGGTGCAGAAGCCCTGCCGTTCGATGTCACCGACGCGGCGATCTCAAGGGCGTCGCTCGAAGGAATCGTCGAACGCCACGGCCGCCTCGATATTCTGGTCAACAACGCCGGCATCCAGCATCGGAAACCGCTGGTCGAATGGCAGGACGAGGATTTCAACCATGTGGTTGCCGTCAATCTGTCGGCTTGCTTCCGCATGATGCGCGACGCGGTGCGCCTGATGCTGCCAAACAAGTTCGGGCGCATAATAAACACCGGATCGGTCGCAGCGATCCTTGGCCGTCCCACCATTCACGCCTATGTGGCGGCAAAGGCGGGCCTGCACGGGCTGACACGCTCCACTGCCGCTGAGCTGGGCCGTCACGGCATCACCGTCAACGCGATCGCCCCCGGCTATTTCGCCACCGAGCTCAACACCGCACTTATGCGCGACGAGGCCTTCACCAAATGGGTCGAGGCACGAACCCCCGCGGGCCGCTGGGCCCAGCCTGAGGAGCTCGGCGGAGCCGTGGTGTTTCTCGCCTCCGACGCTGCCGCTTACGTCAACGGGCACGTGCTGGCGGTTGACGGCGGGCTATCGGTTTCCCTGTGATTTCAACCGGCGACACCGTGCCGGCAGGGCGTGCCTGCTAGCCGCCTGAAATGACGACTTGCTGCATGCGCTGCTGGCCCGGTCCCCTGCACGGACGCCGACGCCACACGATTGGATGGCGCGCCGTATTGCAGCCGCCGACTTTCGATTCGCAACGGGTTATTTCGACGTCCGGCGGCATCGATGCTTGATGCCGCCAATATTTCATTCCACACACCGGTCACAATGAGAGACGACATAAGGGATCAGCGCCGGGTATTCGGGTGGGCCTTGCCTGCCTCCGCGGTCGTGCATTTGCTCGCCGCCGCGCTTCTTTTGTCCGCACTGCCGCTGTCGCCCCCGCAGCCGCAGAAGGAGCAGCCCATCGCAGTGGATATTGTGCCGCCCCCTAAACCGCCGGAAAAAACCAAACCTCCGTCCCCCGCTGAACCGCCCAAGCCGGAAAAGCAGCCGGAAGCCAAGGTCGAGACGCCGACGAGCCGTGAGGTCGCCGCGCAGAGAGCTGTCTTCGAATTCGGTGAGAAGGACGCCGGTCCTCGCAAGTCTCTGGACGGCAACAGTGCGGAGGATGGTTCGGAACAACCGCCAGCGCCGCAAGATCCCAATAAACAGGACCTTGCACAGGCGCCGGACGTGACCGCGGTCGGCGGCAAAGTCTCGGCTCCGCCGCCTGGCGTATCCGCGCCGCCTAAGCCCAAGCCAGCGAACGTCGCCAAGGAGCAAAAACCCTTGAAGCTTCAGCAAGCCAAGACGTTGTTCTCGGAAGCAGCAACCGGTGATCCGATAGCGACAAGCGCAATGGGTAATATACCCCGCCCCGTGCGGATCGGTCAGCTCTGCCTCACGGAATTGCGCGAACAGTTGCGCCGCGCCTCGCCCCCCTATTTTCCCGACCTCTTGCGTTCATTCAGGCTGAAGGAAGGCACTATCATGCAAGTTCCCAGGACCGCCTTCCGTGCCAACGGGCAGTGGTACGATTTGAGCTATCGTTGCGAGGTCGATCCGGACGCGACGAAAGTCATTTCCTTCGCCTTCCGTGTCGGAGATCCGGTGCCGCGCAGCGAATGGAAGCGCCGCGGGTTGCCCGCCGAATAGGTGGTCGAGGCCACGGAGGCTGGCTGGCCGGCGCCATCAAATCCGGCCGGCGATGTCTTCGCGCGCTCCGGGCTGCCGAACCAACACGCGCCAAAAGTGGCTTTCGTCAGCGGCTGCCGAAGTCTAGCATACGGCTTTGGGAGGAGGCTTCGATGACTTCAAGTTTCAACGTTCACCATGCTGCCGGCTATGAGCAGCTCATGGGCCGCTGGAGCCAAAAGCTCGCGCCGCTGTTCATCGGCTTCGCGGGCCTCAAGGACGGCGAAAAGATCCTCGACGTCGGATGCGGCACCGGCAGTCTGACCTTCGCGCTCGTCAAGGCCGCTGACCTCGGTGAGGTCGCGGCGATCGACTTTTCGGCCGTTTTCGTCGAGGAGGCAATCCGGCGCAACACCGATCCGCGGATAAAAATCCGTCAGGCGGATGCCTGCGCCCTGCCCTTTGAGGATGGCGCGTTCGACCGTGCCCTAGCCCTGCTCGTGCTCCATTTCGTGCCGGAAGCCGGCAAGGCAGTCGCCGAGATGCGCCGCGTCGTGCGGCCGGGCGGCGTCGTCGCGGCGACGGTATGGGACCATCTCGGCGGCATGCCGGGGATGCGCATGATGATCGACACGGTGGCGGTGCTCAGTGAAGGCGGACGCCAGCTGCGTGCCCGCTATTGCACGCAGCCGATGATGCAGCCGGGTGAAATGAAACGGACCTTTGTCGAACAGGGTCTCCGCGACGTTACGGAAACCCAGTTGATGATCCGCATGGACTACCAAAATTTCGATGATTACTGGGCGCCGATTGCCGCCGGCGAAGGGCCGCTCGGTAAGTATGTGGCCACGCTCGACCCGGAAGAGCGGGCGCGCACCGACGCCGCCATGCGCGACGCCTATGAGGCCGGCCGGCCCGACGGCCCGAGGTCCTTTGCCAATGTCGCCTGGGCCTGCCGCGGCGTCGTTGCCTGACCTTGGCGCTAATGCATGCCGCGCAAAAAGCGCGTCGCATGAGGCCGATCGAACGCGACGCGCTTTAGCCGATCCCGTAGACCAGCCCGACGCGGCCGTCCGAAAGCTGCTCGACCTTGCGCAGTTCGAGCCCACGACGATTCTTCGCCGTTCCAAACAGCGCCTTTCCGTCACCGGCGAGCAGCGGATAGACGATCAGCCTGAGTTCATCGACCAGCCCGGCATCGATAAGGCTCGCGGTAATTCGGGCGCCGCCCATAAGGTAGATGTCCTTGCCGGGCTGCTGTTTCAGCGCAGCGATATCCTCGAAATTCCGCACGAAGCGCGTCTTTGGCCAGGCCGCCGAAGTCATTGTGTTCGACAGCACATAATGCGGCGTCTGCGCGGCGAAGCGGGCCCATTCGAGCTCGGCCGGCTTCGGCAATTTGCCGGTCATCGGCAGCGGCTTGTCGGGCTCGTTCTGGATGGCGCTCCAGTAGCGCTCGTAGCCGGCATACATGACGCTGCCAAGCAGGCAAGCGTCGATTTGCGGCGTCAGGCCGTATTCGTCCGACCACGCGTCGACCCAATCGGCATAACCCTCGGGCCCCTCCATCTTGCCGTCGATGGAAATCTTCATTCCAGCGATCAATTTGCGCATGACTTCCTCCATCAGGCTTGCGGGATGCAAGCACGTTTCATCGTTTCAGCGTTGCTTCGTGTTGCTGGCGGCGACCTCAGGGATGGCCGCCGCGAGTTACATCAGGCCGGCAGGCGGCGGTCGTATTCTTCCCGCAGGCGGCTCCAGCCGTCCCAGAACGAGGTCGGCGTCTTGCCCGCCAGGCGGGCGGCCAGCAGGTCGAGGTGTATGTGCCAGCCGGCCGTGATGTTGAGCTGGATTGCACGTTCCGGCAGGCGGCGATGAACGACGGTGAGCAGCACATCGCTACCCTTCGCCTCCAGCAAGAAGGAGACGCCGCCGGTGTTTCCCCAGGTGATGGAAAGCTTGCGCGGCGGATCGAGTTCGGTGATCCGGCCCTCCATCCGATGCTCTTCGGGAAAGCCCGCGGGTCGCTGGCCAGGCGGGTCCGTCAGCTCGTCGTTACGCCAGACCAACTCGAACGAGCTGCCGGCCTTCATTTCCATCTGGCCCGCGGCCATCCATTGCCGGCGCAAGTCACTCTCGGTGAGATAGGCCCAGACGCGCTCGATGGGGCCGGGCAAGAGGCGCTGGATGGTGAACGTGGCGGGCTCGCTCAGCTCGCCATAGGCGTCGATGGTTCTCATCTGGTTCATTGCTCGTCTCCTTCTTTCGGGTTGGGCGATTTCCTGGACTCATCCTGGGCTTTGCGTGCGTCCTCTTCGCGAAGAAGGCGTTCGAGAACATCGAGACGACCGGTCCAGAAGCGCTCGTAGAAGCTGAGCCACTGATGGGCGCTGGCCAGCGGTCCAGGGGCTAGTCGGCACAGATGCGTGCGGCCCCTCACCTCTCGACGAATAAGCCCTGCGTTCTCCAGCGCCTTGATGTGCTTGGAGGCCGCCGCGAGCGACATCGCGAAGGGTTCCGCCAGCTGGCTTACCGTTTTCTCGCCATCAGCGAGATCGCGAAGCATGTGCCGCCGGGTGGCGTCGCCAAGGGCGTGAAAAACCGCATCCATCTTGGGTGTCTCTAATTCAACCATGTAGTTGACTATAGACGCACGCTTTGAGATAGTAAACCGTTTGGTTGAATAATTTATGTGAAGCGCCGCGGGGCCGTTTGCGCCATCGAGCGTGTCGACGTGACGGGAGATACGGACGCGCCCCGCGACAGTAAGGGCGAGGCCCCTATTTGCCGTTGAAGAAACTGTGGATCGCGGCTTCCAGCTTTTCGATAAGCTGAGGGTTGTGGCAGCTGCCAGCCCAGATCAGGGCGTTTAGCCTCATCTCTTTGTTGATAAAGCTCACTTTCCCAGAATCCAACAGGTATTCCGCGATCTCGTAGTGCCGCCCCTTGATAGCCTCGATGAGCGCGTTGTTTCTCCCCGTCTTGTCGGTCAAATTTACTTCCGCGCCATTCTCCACGAGCAACTTGACGACTTCGAGATGCCCGTTCTTCGCCGCCTCGATAAGAGCCGTTCTGCCGTAGTAGTCAGCTCGCGCGTTGATCTCTATTTGGGGGTGTCTCACGAGGACTGAGATACACGCGTAATGTCCCTTGGCCGACGCAAGGCTCAAGGGCGTGCTCTTCCACTTGTTTCTGGAATTCACGTCGATTTCCGGGTCTTCGATCAGCGCCTCCACCACAGCTGTGCGGCCATTGAGGGCTGAAAGGTGAAGTGCAGACCAGCCGCCGTCGTCCGACTGATTGATGTCGGCGCCAGCCGCCAATTCCGATCGAACCGCCTCCGCATCGCCTTGTTCTGCCGCGACCAGCAGGGGCGACCAGTCTCTTGCCCCTTCGGCTTCCAAGCTGTTGGTCAACGCAGTCGCCTCCTCGGATAGTCCACAGAATACCACAGAATCCGCGATAGTGGGGTCGTCCTGTATAGAGTTCCCTGGAGTCCGTGGGTCACAGAGAGCTGTCGGCCCGAAGCGGAGGATCAGCGCTTCACGTCCGTCTCCTCACATTCTCCTGATATCGACTGGCTTTGGCGGCCATTCAGACTAGATAGAGCCTGCGCCGGGCGGAGCGATGCAGAAGGACCTGAACATGCCTGAACAGATTACCCTGAATAGACCTGAACAAATCAGATTGAACGACGGCTCCGCCATTCCGCAAATCGGCCTCGGCGTGTGGCAGGTCGATCCAGCCATCACCGCCAAGGTGGTGCGCTGGGGGATCGAGGCCGGCTACAGGCTGATCGACACCGCCGAAGGCTATCAGAACGAGGAAGGTGTCGGGCAGGCGATCCGCTCGGCCGGCGTGCCGAGAAGCGAGTTGTTCATCACCTCGAAACTGCGCAACGGCGCACATCAGCGCGACGCCGCCTTGCGCGCCTTCGACGAGACGATGAGCAAGCTCGGCATCGAACAGATCGACCTGTTCCTGATCCACTGGCCGGTGCCCAGCCAGGACAGATATGTCGAGGCCTGGAAGACGCTGATCGAACTCAGGCAATCAGGCCGGATCAAGTCGATCGGCGTTTCGAACTTCAACCAGGACCACCTCGAACGGATCATCGGCGAGACCGGCGTCACGCCGACCGTCAACCAGATCGAGCTCCACCCCCGCTTCCAGCAGCGTGACAAACGTGAATTCCACGACAGGCACAACATCCGCATTGAGAGCTGGAGCCCGCTGGGCAGCGGCCGGCTGTTGAGCGATCCGACGCTTGAAAGCATCGCCAGGAAACACGGCAAGTCGGTGGCGCAGACGATCGTCAGGTGGCACCTTCAGGAAGGGCTGATCGTCATTCCAAAGTCGATCCACCAGGACCGCATCGCCGCCAATTTCGATGTCTTCGATTTCGAGTTGGAAGCGAAGGACCTCGAGCTTATCCGGGGCATGGATTCGTCCGACGGCCGCACCGGCCCGAACCCCGCCACGGCCGCATTCCTGTTCTAACGAGGCGGGCCAACCGGGACGTTGGCATTCCTTCACACCCCCCTCTGTCCTGCCGGACATCTCCCCCTCAAGGGGGAGATCGGCAGCTTCAATAGCTGCGCCCTTCTTGCAGCGTCGGAGATTAGCGAAGGCCGCGATGAGGGCCAATCTCCCCCCTTGAGGGGGAGATGGCCGGCAGGCCAGAGGGGGTGCTGTCCCGCCAGCGATCAAAACTATCCTTCCCGCTAGCCTCATATCCCGGAGCCATCCACCAGCGGCACATCTTCGCCCTCCCAGGGGCTCGGCATCGATCCCTTGCTGAGATTGGCCGACGGCAGCGGCATCCAGCACTTCAGTTCGGGTTCGGCATATTCGACGATGCGTCCTGGAGACGAGTCGGAGGCGCGCCAGCCTTCGCTGCCGAACTGATCGGCGCGGGCCCAGTAAGCCATGTCGACCTCGGCCGGACCCTGTTCGGACGGCCGAACCGTGACAAGGATTCTGCTGCCGTCCCTTGGCGCGCTCGACATGTGGCGCCACTGACCGGGCTCGTCCATTGCATTTCCTCCTGCGATCTTCGCCTCGAACGGATAGTCGCTTCGCGTTCGGAAGCGGTCAACCCGAACTTTTTTGCCTGAGACAAAACCCCTGTCCCGTCGTCGCGGAACAAGTCATGGCACGCCGGGTTTGGGCAAGTTGTTGAAGGAGGCAAAATGAGACCAGCGCCGCGACCGATCCTTACCATTATTGCATGGCAGGCCGCGTCTTTCGTTCGCAACCCGGTCCGGTCGCAATGAGGCAGGCCGGTTCCGATCATTCCATCCCACCGAAGGAGGGCAAAGGCGGCATAGGACGAGCGCTCGGCCTCGGACTGATAACAGGGGCGGCCGACGACGATTGTTCCGCAATAGGCACCTATGCCAGTGCCGGCGCCCGTTTCGGACCCGACCTGCTCTGGACGGCTCCGGTGACGTTGCCGATGATGTACGCGGTCGTCTACCTGTCGTCGAAGCTCGGCCAGGTGTCGGGGCGCGGATTGTTCCACGTCATCAAGGACTTCTACCCGCGGTGGCTGCTCTGGTCGGTGCTGTTGGGTGTGCTCGTCGGCAACACCATCGAGGCAGCGGCAGATCTTGGTGGAATGGCGGCGGCGATCAACATATTCGTGCCGCTTCCCATTCCGCTGATCGTGCTGTTCGTCGCCGCCCTCATCTTCGCCCTCCAGGTCTTCGGCTCCTATACTTTGATCCGCAACATCTTTCGCTGGCTGGCGCTGGCGCTGCTCGCTTATGTCGGTGCCGCCATTCTGGCCAAGCCGGATGCCGCGGCGGTGCTGCGCGGAACGCTGCTTCCCAGGATCGAATTCAACCGGGAGTTCCTGTCGATCCTGGTCGCCATCATCGGTACGACGCTGTCCGCCTATCTCTATACGTGGCAGTCCAATGAGGAGGTCGAGGAGGAGATTGCCCAAGGGCGAACGACGCTCAGGCAAAGGAAGGGCGCCACCGCCGGCGAACTCCGCCGCTCGCGCCGGGACATCCTCATAGGCATGACGTTTTCAAATCTCATCATGTATTTCATCATCCTGTCGACGGGTGCTACGCTCTACAAGGCGGGCCATCACGATATCGACACGGCCGCGCAAGCCGCGGAGGCGCTGCGCCCACTCGCCGGCCAGGCCGCAAGCGTTCTGTTCGCCGCAGGCGTGATCGGCGTCGGTTTCCTAGCGGTTCCTGTCATGACGACCGGCGCTGCCTATGATGTGGCACAAGCCATCGGCTGGAAAAACAGCCTGCACGCCCGGGCTCGAGAGGCGCCCAAATTTTATCTCGCCATCGGATTTTTTACGGCGATCGCCGCCGGCCTCAACTTCCTCGGCTTCAATCCGATGAAGGCGCTGGTCTGGTCCGGCATCGTTCAGGGCTTCTCGACGCCGCCCTTGCTGCTGCTCATCATGCTGATGACTAACAGCCGCAGGATCATGGGCGAGCAGGTGAACAGCCGCAGCACCAACATACTCGGTTGGGCAACGACCGCCGCTATCTTCTCGGCGACGATCGGCCTAGTGGCCACCTGGTTCATGTAAATCCGGCAGGACAAGGGACGCCGCTAGTTGGATTACCCGTTCCCGCTTGCGGATTGCCCCAGCTTTGCCGGCCTTGGAAACTCCACAACATCTCCCACCGGCCGCTTGTATTGCGCTGCGACAATTGCATCGATCAGGAGATCCAGAGCCGCACGAGCCGTGCGGCTCGTCTCGTCCTCGCCGCTCAAATAGTGGCAGGCTCGTTCAAGGTGCAGGTGTGCGGCGGCAAAATCGCTTGTCATAGGCATCTCCCTGTTGCCCGCCCGCCGGCAAGATGACCGCCTCGATTTAGCCAAAAGCAAATATCCACAGCCGGATTTGAATCAAATTGACCTGATTCACCGCAGCCCTAGGGACAAGGTGCTGCCAGGCCTTTGCGTCGCTGGTCGATGCGCTGCGCCGGTGCAGTACGCCGCATTGAATGAACCAATTGCGGGCGATGTGCCGCAAACTCCGTTCGCCCAATGCGCTACCTTTGAAATTTTCTCGCTCTTTTAATTCTACAAACTCTCTAGACTTAAAATAGATCGCTAGACCCAAGATCTTGAAATAGAGCGCTTGAGAGGGAGCCAGGAATGTCGAAAAAGCTCGTGGTGGGGCTGTCGGGCAATTTGACCCGGCCATCGAAGACCAAGGCGTTCGTCAGCCACATTGTCGGGCAGGCCGCCGAAAGCATCGGCGCGGCCTCGGCCGTCTTCGACATCGAGGATCTCGGCGCGTCCCTGCCGCAGGCAAGGCGCCTCGGCGATCTCGACCCGGCGGCGCGCAACATCGTCGAACGGCTGCTGGGCGCCGACATCCTGGTGGCCGGCTCGCCGACTTTCAAAGGCAGCTATACCGGGCTTTTCAAGCATTTCTTCGACCTGCTCGATCCGTCATCGCTGAGGGGCAAGCCCGTCATCCTCGCCGCGACCGGCGGCGGCGAGCGCCATTCGCTGATCGTCGAGCACCAGTTGCGGCCGCTGTTCGGCTTCTTCGAGGCGCTGACCGTGCCGACCGCGATCTACGCCTCCGACAAGGATTTTGCCAATGGCGTGCTGGTGTCGGAAGCCATCCACGCCCGCGCCCGGCAGGCGGTCGCCGAGGCATGCCGTGTAACCGGGGTGCCCTACGGCGTCGGCCTTGCCGCCTGAACGCACCACTGACCCGAGATCCCCTTTCCGATCCGTCCAGGAGCACGCCGCGATGACCAGATCCACCAAATCCAGGCAAATCAAACTGGGCGCTTTCCTGCCCGGCGGCGGACAGCATATCGCCGCCTGGCGCCACCCCGAGGCGCCGGCCGACGGCGCCACCAATTTCGAGTTCCACAAGCAGCTCGCCCTGACCGCCGAGCGCGGCCTGTTCGATGCCTATTTCCTCGCCGACAATCTGACGGTGGGGCTCGGCGCCCGCGAAGGCGGCAATGCCAAGATCGCCGGCTTCGAGCCGGTGACGCTGTTTGCAGCGCTGGCGCCGCTCACCACGCATCTCGGCTTCATCGCTACCGCCTCGACCACCTACGAGGAGCCCTACACGCTCGCCCGCAAATTCGCCTCGCTCGATCATCTGTCGAATGGCCGCGCCGGCTGGAACGTCGTCACCTCGGCCGGCGACGAAACCGCGCGCAACTTCAATCGCGAGACGCAGCCTGCCCACGCCGAGCGCTATGCCCGCGCGCATGAGCATGTCGAGACGGTCAAGGCGCTGTGGGACAGCTGGGAGGACGATGCCTTCATCCGCGACAAGAAATCGGGGCGCTTCTACGACAAGGACAAGCTCCACGACATCGACCACAAGGGCGCGCATTTCAGCGTGAAAGGGCCGCTCAACGTGCCGCGCCCGGTGCAGGGGCACCCGGTCGTGGTGCAGGCGGGGCAATCGGAAGACGGTCGCAAGCTCGCCGCCCACTCGGCGGAAGTCATCTTCACCGCCCATCAGAACCTGGCGTCGGCGCAGGAATTCTATCGCGATATCAAGGCGCGCGTGACGGCCGTCGGCCGCGATCCCGAGCAGGTGCTGATCATGCCGGGCGTGGCACCCTTCGTCGGCCGCACCGAAGAAGAAGCGCGCGCCAAGTACCAGCAGCTGAACGATCTCATCCTGCCCGAAGACGGCGTCGCCCTGCTCAACGGGCTGGCCGGCCAGACGCTCGACATCACCGGCTATCCGCTCGATGGACCGCTGCCGCCGAGCAAGGAGACCGAAGGCATGAAGAGCCGCCAAGCGCTGATCCGCCAGATTGCCGACGAGCACAACTTCACCATCCGACAGCTCTACCAATGGGTGGCAACGGCCCGCGGCCATTATACCGTCATCGGCAGCGCCACGCAGGTCGCCGATCGGCTGGAGGAATGGTTCGGCGACGAAGCCGCCGACGGCTTCAACATCCTGCCGCCCTGGCTGCCCGGCGGGCTCGACGACTTCGTCGAGCTGGTGATCCCCGAACTGCAGCGCCGAGGCCTGTTCCGCACCGCCTATGAAGGCAGGACCCTGCGCGAGAACCTCGGCCTCAGGCGGCCGGAAAACCCCTGGACCGCCGCCCGCTCGGCGGTGCTGGCCGCCGAATAATCCCGAGAAGCCCACTACCCTCGAAGCGAGAGGCAAGACGATGACCTTGCAGCACATCGAACAGGCCGCCAGCCTCGGCACGCGTGACAGCACGACGAGCCTCGGCACCGACTTCCTGCGCCTCGGTGGCCGGGCGGGCATCCGCTTCCTGTCACGCTACGGCGTCCTCATCGCTTTCCTCGCAATCTGGCAAGTGTCGAGCAGCGCCGGCTGGGTCAACGCGGCCGTGCTGCCGCCGATCGACATGATTGTCGCAGCACTTTGGAAGGGGCTGGCCGGCGGCACTCTGCTCGGCGACATCGCCATCAGCCTGCAGCGCGCCGGTCTCGCTTTCGCGGCCGCCGTGCTGGTCGCCATCCCGCTTGGCCTGTTCATGGGCCAGGTGCGCGCCGTCGAGACCGCTCTCGATCCCATCCTGCAGGTCTTCCGCCAGACCTCGGCGCTGGCGCTCTATCCGGTGTTCATCCTGCTGCTTGGGCTCGGCGAAGCCTCCAAGGTGTTCGTCATCTTCTGGGCGACGCTGTTCCCGCTGCTGCTCAACACCATCGGCGGCGTCAAGCAGGTCGATCCGAAACTGCTGGAGATGGCCCGCGTCTATGGCGCCGGGCAGCTCACCGTCTTCCGTCGCGTCGTGCTGCCCGGCGCCGTGCCGTCGATCTTCGTCGGACTGAGGCTCAGCGCCACCACGGCGCTGCTCCTTTTGATCGCCTCCGAAATGATCGGCGCCAACAAGGGCATCGGCTTCCAGGTGATGAACGCGCAGTACAACTTCCAGATCCCGCTGATGTTTGCGGCAATCGTCATCCTCGCCGGCCTCGGCCTGATCGCCAACCAGGCGCTGGTCAGCCTGCAGCGCCGGCTCTGCCGCTGGAGCAATGCCGTCGACTGACCACCCGCCCTTACCAATCTCAACCAGGCCAGAACTCAAATCAAGAAAGACCCGGACCATGAAAATCACCCGCCGTTCCCTGCTTGCCGGCGCGCCCTTCGCCGCCGGCCTTCTCGCCGCCGGCCTGCCGCGCTTCGCCTTTGCCGAAGCGGCACCAGTGAAGTTCCGCTCCCTCGCCAGCCGTGGCAGCATCTCTCCGCATGAGTTGGCCGGCGAGCTCGGCTATTTCAAAGGCCTCGGTATCGAGGTCGAGAATGTCGGCTATTCCGGCGGCGGCCCGGAATCATTGTTTGCGCTCGCCTCCGGCAGCGTCGATATCGGCTCGGCTGCAACCGCAGCCGTGATCAACTCGATCTCCGGCGGCAACGACTTCGTCGCCGTCTATGCGAGCAACGGCATCAACAGCAAGGTGCGCAGCGTCTTCTACGTGCTCGACGACAGCCCGATCAAATCGATCGCCGACATTGCCGGCAAGACAATCGCCGTCAACACGCTCGGCGCCCATCTCGACTACACCGTGCGCGAGGCGCTGCACAGCGTCGGCCTGTCGCCGGATGCCGCCAATCTCGTCGTCGTGCCCGGACCGCAGCTCGAGCAGACCTTGCGCTCCCGCCAGGTCGACATCGCGGCGCTCGGCTACTGGCAGGCGACGTTTGCCGGGGCGCTGGTCGACAATGGCGGCGTGCGTGGCGTGTTCAACGACACCGACGTGCTGGGTGAGCTGGCCGGCGGCTTCGTCGTGCTCAGGCGCGACTTCATCGCCGCGCATCCCGACGCCGCCCGCAATTTCGTCGAACAATCCGCCCGTGCCTCCGACTGGTCGCTGCAGAACCCCGACGAAGCGCGCAAGGTGCTCGCCACCATCCTCGACAAGCGCGGCGAAAACGGCGAGCTGGCGCGTTATTGGACCGGCTTCGGCCTGCGCCAGGGCGCCAAGGCGACGGACCGCGACATCGACTTCTGGGTCAGCGTGCTCGAGCGCGACGGCCGCCTGCCAAAGGGTAAGCTGAAGGCAACAGACATCCTCTACCGGCCCGGCGAAACCAAGACCAACTGACAAAAGCAACCGACCAACCAGTTGGGAGACGAGCGCGATGAGCAGCACAAGCGGCGGTCAGGTCAGCATACGCGACCTGTCCAAATCGTTCAGCATCGGCGGGCGCTCGCTCGCCGTGTTGAGGACCCTCAACCTCGACATCCGCTCGGGCGAATGCCTTGTCATCGTCGGCGCCAGCGGATCGGGCAAGACCACGCTGCTGCGCATCCTAGCCGGGCTGGAGGCCGCCGACAGCGGCGGCGTCGCCATCAACGGCAAGCCGGTGCACGGCGTCGGCGCCGAGCGCGCGGTGATCTTCCAGGAACCGCGCCTGCTGCCCTGGCTGACCGTGCTCGGCAATGTCGCCTTCGGCCTCGAAGTGCGCGGCGTGCCGAAGGCCGAGGCCGAGAAACGGGCGCGCTTCTATATCGCGCTCGTCGGCCTCGCCGAATTCAGCGATGCGTTTCCCCGGCAGCTATCGGGCGGCATGGCGCAGCGCGTCGGCATCGCCCGCGCGCTGACCGTGCAGCCCGAAATCCTGCTGCTCGACGAGCCGCTGGGCGCGCTCGACGCGATGACCAAGATCGGCATGCAGGAGGAACTGGCGCGCATCTGGAGCGAGGAGAACGTCACCATGGTGATGGTGACGCACGACCTAGAGGAAGCGATCTACCTTGCCGACCGGGTGCTGATCCTGCCCAAGGAGAAAGGCGGCGCGGCGCGGCTGATCGACATCGACCTGCCCCGCCCGCGCGAGCGCAGCGAAAGCCGCTTCGTGCGCTACCGCGAAGAATTGCTGCGCGAATTCGGCCTGCACTGAAAGCCGCCTAAGATCCCCGCCCCGCGCTTTCCTGGAACCGGATTCCCCACCCCCGCATTTCCTTAACCGGGAGGCGAAGGAGCGCGGCATGAAAGCCTTGTTCGCAATCTTTGGCGGCTTCGTGCTGACGCTTGCCGTATTCGCCAGCGGCCTCGCCTTCGCCACCTGGCTTCTAATAGCCAAGCCGGTACGGCCGGCCGCCCCGGTCTCCAGCGTCGCCGAACTGTGGACCAGGGACCCGCGACCGGTGAACCCGGCCTCGCAGCGCCTCGAGCGCCTCCCGGCCCGCCCGGTCCCCGTTCGCACCTCGGAAGTCGATCGCACCTCGAAACCCGCCGATGCCCCAGCGTCGACAACCGACATCACCGCGACCGGCTCTACCCAGCCACCAGCGGAAGAGCAGCAGACGCTACCCGCCGCCCACGTGGAATGGTGCGCCAGCCGCTACCGCTCCTACAGGCCGGACGACAACCACTACACATCTTACAGCGGACAACAGCGCCCCTGCATCTCGCCCTATCTCGGCGCCGCCGATGACGGCAGCTATTTCGAGGCGAGCGATACGTCGTCGGTGGAGGGCTACCCGCCATCGGATGAACCCGGCGCCGCCGAGCTCTCATCCGATCACGTGCAATACTGCTTCAGCCGCTACCGGTCATATCGACCGGAGGACAACAGCTATCAGCCGTATTCCGGGGGGCCGCGCAGGCAGTGCGAGTAGGCAGGCCGGGGGTTGCTGGCGGCCGCAGTGCATGGCGCCTTGTGCGACCCCACCCAACGATCACGCAGATTTCTTGGATCGTTCGGGTTGGCGCGGCGTTCATCCGATACCCAAAGGAGAAATCAACATGGGCGACGACCGGGAAGACAAGATTCGTGAGCGCGCATACCAGATCTGGGAACGCGAAGGCGGGATCCATGGCGATCCCGAGCGGCACTGGCACCAGGCCGAGGCCGAGATCGACAGGGAGGCAGCCCTGCCGCTGACGGCAGGCGATGCTTTGCCGGAAACCCGCGAGGTCGCGAGCTCCGACGTTTTGACGGTGGAGGCCCTGGCGATACGCACCGGCATATCGGGCGAACAGG
The DNA here is from genome assembly GCF_040321085.1 of Mesorhizobium sp. M0522. NCBI lineage: Bacteria > Pseudomonadati > Pseudomonadota > Alphaproteobacteria > Hyphomicrobiales > Phyllobacteriaceae > Mesorhizobium > Mesorhizobium sp. M0522. Next base: position 209,213 of record NZ_JAMYQW010000003.1, on the reverse strand, counting down.
CGCAGGAGCTGATCGACAGGCTGGGCAACGACCGGGCGGCGATCGAGCAAGCCGCGCGCAACCTCAAGGGGAAGCAGCAACTCGGGGAGTGACAGATGATCAGAAAACTCAAAGACGGAAAATACCGCCTCTATTCGCGCAAGAAGGACGAAAAGACCGGCAAGCGCCGCAATCTCGGCACCTTCGATACCCGCGAGGCCGCCGAAAAGCACGAACGCGAGGTGCAGTATTTCAAGAGGCATTGAGGGGAGTGCTGTCGCTTCCCAGGCAGCCGCGCCGGAGGGCAGCCTCCTGGCGGCTGTCCAGCGTCACGATGTGGTCCTTGGCGGTGCCTCCAGCGTTCCTGTTGAAATTGAACAAAACGGGAACAAAAATGTCAAGAGCGAATTGACTCTGCGAGGAATGCCTTCCTATTTGTCAGTAGGCGGGGCGGTTGCTCACAAATCGAGGAGAGCCGCGATGGGCAGACGAAAAAGCCGGTTTGACAGGCTGTCGGCGAGGGATGCGGAGGCGATCATCAGGGACGCTTTGAGCCTGCGCAAGACGGTGCTGTCGTCGCAGCTGCATCTGAAGGCGCATGGCGAGCTGTTCTGGCAGCTTTGCGGGCTTCTCGAGAAATTGCACGGGGTGCTGGCCAGCGTCGCGGAGAAGGAGCCTGATTACCGGATGGCGGAGCTTGGCCTGCTTCCGCTGCCCGAGGATTACTCGACCCGGAAATGAGCCATGGCCGGGCCGATGGACAGCGTTGGGCGTGCCGCCAAGGCCAACATGCTGCTCATCGTGGAGTGCGGCCATTGCTACCATGTCGGACGGTTCAGGGCGAATGACGTGGCCCAGGTGGTGGGCTGGAACAAGCCGCTGGAAGCGATCAGGTTCAGGTGCAAGCGATGCAGCCGCAAGGACACGACGGTGAAGACGCAGTTCATCGACCAGGATCATCCGCCAAAGGGCTACATCTGGGTGCTGCAGAAGTTCAAGCGCTAAAATAATGAGCCTTGCACCGGCGCCTGTTGCGGAAACTTGATCTGCGTCGCCGGCTTGTCGACGATCACCAGCGCATCATCGGGCGCCGTGCGCTGCAGATGCCTTGCCTTGGACCATGGCGCCGTCAGCCAGGTCTCGGTTTCTTCCGGCGTGGCCAGGATCACCGGCATTGCCTTTTCGTGGATCGGCGCGACCGGCGCGTTGGGCTGGGTCGTCATGAAGCCATAGACCTGGTGATCGGCAGGGCGGTCCTTGACCTTGCGAAGGCCATGCCAGCGCGTCCACAGGCCGGCAAAGAAGAATAGCGGGCGGTCCTCGCCGAGTGCAAACCAGTAGTTGCGCTGAATGCCGGTCTCGGGGTCCTTGTCGCCGGGCGTCGGGCTGGGCTCGGCGAAGCTGGTGACGGGCACCACGCAGCGGTTCTCGATGCCGAGATATTGCTGCCAGTGGCCGTATTGCGGATTGCGGATATTAGTGGTGCCGTAGTCGGCCTTGCCCTTGACCCGCTCCAGTGGCGTCGGCATGCCCCACAGCAGATTGGCCAATTCGCGTTCGCCGTCCGGCGCGTTGCGCACCACCGGGCCGGGCTGGTTGGGATAGATGTCGATGGAGGGTTCGAGATTGCCGAGGATGTCGCGCAAGGCGCGGGTCCACTGGCGGATAGCCTCCTGGCTGGTCGTGATGTTGTAGAGATTGCACATTTTCAGGCCGTTCCCGGATGCTCAGGCATCTTGTTGGAAACGGCCTGGAATTTCCAGCGCTGTCCGTTGGGTTGCTGACACGGCAGGCCGTGTCAGCAATGGCTTTGTGAGACCTACCGCGCCGATTGTCTCATAGCTTGTGCGGCTACCGCCGCGAGAAAAGCCCTCGCCGCGGCATCGCAGGCCGCTCGAGACGGGCCTTTGGCGAAAAGAAGAAGCTCGGCGGCTCGAATGTTGAGCCCGTGCTTCCTTGCGAATGTGGCTAGATCGTAAGGCTTGTTGTCGTAAGGTTCGTCGTAGTCGATCGTCAGATCGTAGTTTTCTTTCATTTTCTTCCTCCCGTTAGCGATCTCCCCCCTCCTGTCGCTAACGCAAAATTAACGTCGATGGCGGCGGGCGAGTCCACCAATCAGAGATTGTGTAAAAAACGTACGAGCTCGCATGCTCGCCCTCGCAACGGGCCTGCGAGCAATCGCCGCCGACCGGACCGGTCGAAAGAGCCGATTATGATGGCAATGTTGGAAAGGCTGCCACGGCCTGGTGCTACGAGGTGTCCGCGACGCCTAGCGTGCCTAAATGGCCGGCATTTTCATCTTCCAGGCCCCGGTCCGCAGCCGGCCTCTTTGGGTCCGGCTAAAGGATAAATCCGGCTAATAACACCGTAAGGAGCAGCGACAGCGGAACGGCCGCAAGACACCAGATCTCCAACGTGTTGTTTTGCAGCGGGTCCATCATCAGCCTCACTTTTTGGTTTGTCATTGTGACACTAACGGTTGGTCGGAGGTAGCGGTTCCAAGCGACGCCGTTCATAGAGCGCTGCGTGTGCTGCATATTAGCAACAGCTTGACGACCGCTGAGCCCGTACCGCTTGGACAACTTCACTGGCGCCGGTGGATGCGTATTCCGCAGGAATGCAAGCGCCCCTCGGCATCAGTCGTGCGGGGATCGATCGCCGCCCATCATCAGCGCCGAGCCGGTCATGCCCCGGAACCCAATGGCTGCATCTATCTCCGGCCGAAGTTTCGCTACCACCGAGCCGATCCGATGTTCACTCCAGCCAGCGATGCGCGTTTACAGGGACCTAAGTCTGACCTGCCTGCGCAATGGTCTTGTGTACGGCCGGCGTCGGGAACAACTGCGCCCGTCTTCAGTTGATGGCGTCACCTCCTCGAGGAGACATCGGCGCAGAATCAGTCCCTTCATGCGCTGATTAGGGTCCGCCGCCATTGCTGGATTTGGCAGGCGGACCCTTGGTTCTGTACGCTCCAGATGAAAAGCGGGTAAGCTCGGGATCACTCATCATCCCAGAAATCCCGTAGAGACGTATGGCGGAGGTCTTCCTCGCCCCTGAGATGCTTGACCTGGCTTGACATCCGAGACGACCTCCCAGCGCGCGCACGCAGCGGGGTCGCCCTCAGCCTTCCAGCGCCTCGTGCTGGTAAAGCTCGTCCATGCTGAGCGTCGCAAGCGCGGCGAACGGCGCCTGCTTTTTCACGCGGCCGTGGCTCAGGATCACGACGTCGTCGCAGAACGAAATGGTGCTGCGATGATGGCTGATGACGATGGTGGTGCGGCGGCCGGCGCGCGACTTCAGCGTCTCGACGATTGCCGCCTCCGACAGGCCGTCCACCGCATTGGTGGCTTCGTCCAGGATGAGGATATCGGGATCGCGCACCAGCGCTCTGGCCAGCGCGATCCGCTGTCGCTGTCCCGCTGAAAGATTGACGCCGCGGTAGCCGACGACCGTCCGGTAGCCTTGCGGCAGTTGCTCGATGAAGTCATGGGCTTCGGCCAGCCTTGCGGCGCGCTCGGCGTCGTCGGCCGAGGCCGCGTCCTGGCCGTAGATGATGTTGTCGAAAATCGTGCCGTCGACCAGCTCCAGCTCCTGGCTGGCGAGCGCGATGTGCTTTCGCCATTGGCTGGGGTCGATGCGGTCCAGAGGCGATCCATCAACGAGGATCCTGCCGCTATCCGGTTCGACGAAGCGGCACAAAAGATTGACGATCGTAGTCTTGCCGGCGCCCGAGCGGCCGATCAGCGCGGTCGAGCGGCCGCTGCGGATGTCGAAGCTCGCCGCATGCAGCACCACCGCGCGCTGTTCCGAACCAGAATAGGTAAAGGTGACGTCCTCGAATTTGATGCCTTGGCTGAGCCCAGGGAACGCTGCGCTGCCTTGCGGCGGCGCGGGCTTGCCGGATGGGTCCAGCATCCACGTCACCTCTTCAAGCGATCCGCTCAGGCCCTGCAGCTGGCTCCAGGCCATTTGCAGCGACCGCATATAGGGCTGCAGCCTGTAGAGCAGGATGACGAAGGCGACGATCAGCGGGAAGGAAACATTGGCGAACCAGGCGCCGATCACCACCGCCAGGAACAGCATGGCGTGCAGAACCTCGGTCAGCGGCGGCAAAGCTCCCTGACGCGTCAAAAGCACGAACGCCGCCCGGCGCACCGCATCCGATGCCTGGTCGAATGCCGCCTTCTCGCGTTGCTCCTGGCCGAAGATGCGGATCAGCCGCCCGGCATGCACCAGATGCAGCATCTGCGATGCGAGCTGGCTGTTGCGGGAGGCGACGCTGCGGCTCGGCGCCTTCAGATTGGCCGACAGCACGGCGTGCGCGACCTGGACCAGCGCCAGGCCCAGCGTCACCAGCAGCGTCATCTGCCACGACAGGAGCAGCAGGAAGGTCAGGAGGATGATTGCGGCCGATGCGTTGACGATTGCCCCCAGCGTGATCTGGATGGCATCCGAGGCCCGCCAGGATTCGTTGGAGATGATGTTGAGCAGCCGTCCCGGGCTTTGCTGCAGGAAGAACGGATAGCCTACCCTAAGCAGCTGCTCCGACAGCGCGCTGCGGATCGAATGACTGGCCTTGCCATAGATGAAGGTGGTCAGCAGCGTATTGGCGTAGGCGAACAGGTTCTTCAGCACGATCGAGCCGAGGATGGCGACCGATATGACGATCAGCCGGTCGCGCTCGCTCAGGCTCGATCCGACATGCTGGAAGACGGCGGAGAAGCCGGCCATGCCGGTCTGCCCTTGCCCCATGATTATGTTCAGCAACGGAATGATCAGGCCGATGCCGAAGCCTTCAAGCGCGGCGCTGAGCAGCCCGAGCACCACCACGGCAGGAAGCAGGCGCAACTGCTTTCTTCCGAGCGCGCGGCGCAGCATCGGCAGGCTGGGCGGCATCAATCGCATGGTGGCGGATCACCTCGCCTCGGCATTTGCCTGTTGCTCCTGTCGCATCTGCGCCGGCTGCGGCGATTTCGCCAGCAAAAGCACCGCGAATTTGGCTGCGCCGAGCAAATTCATGCCGACGATCGGCCAGTGCGACAGCTTGAGTTCACGGTCGAACAGAGGGCCTTTCACCAGTTCGCGCAAGGCCGCCCTCATCGACCAGTAGCAATGCCGAAGCAGCCACGGCGCGTGGCGGATATGTTTCAGGCAAAGCCCGCCATTGCCCATGCTGTAGTCGCGGTGCAGCTTTTCGATGGCCTTGCGGTCGCGCCGGCCGTGATGGTGATAGATAGTCATGTCGGGCACATATTCGACCGGAATCCCAAGCAGCACCGCCCGCACCAGATAGTCCGTATCCTCGGCGGAGCGCAGCGGGCCGCCGGCGCCGAACCGTTCGTCGAAACGGCCGATGCGGGCGGCAACATCGCGGTGCATCGTCATGTTGCAGCCAAGCACGAAGCCGCCGGGATGGACATCCGGCGTAAGCCGCGCGCGCACCGGCGACCGCTTGATGGTGAACGGCAGGTCGCGAGGATCGCCGATCTCGACGCGGCCACCGCGGATGACCCGTTCGCCGGCCGCATAGTGCCGCTGCAGATCGCGCAGATAATCCTTGTGGACAGCGCAATCATCGTCGACGAAGACCAGCACGCGTCCCCGCGCCCGCTCCAGCCCCGCGTTGCGCGCGGCCGCCAATCCGGGTCGCGGCTCGCAAATGGCCGTGAACGGGATGTCCGACAGTTCGGCTATGCCGGCCAGCCGTTTGGCCGTGCTGTCGGTCGAGCCATTGTCGACAACCACCAGTTCGGCAGAGAAGGCAGCGTAGGCGCGGCACGCGGCCTGGATCGACTTTATGCAAGGCTCGAGCACGTTGACGCGGTCGCGTGTGCAGACAATGAAGCTGACCTCCGGTGCCGGCCCGTGCTGCGGCCGGGGCGACATGGCCGCCGGCACCGTCGAGCGGCCGCGCTGCTGGAGCTGATGGGATTTGACGAACATGCGCTGCTAGCTCAACTGGTTCGAAGGCAAAACCGCCGCGGCCGGCACGGACTGCAGATACCGCGACAAGGCATCCACCTGCCTGGTGACCGACATCGAGGCGAGACTGAAGCGCGGCGCGAAGGCACCGGTGCGAAACACGTACTGCTCGCGCCGCCGGATGAGTTTCCATTTCGCCGTCCGCGTCAGGAATTCGTGCATCAGCTGCGGCTGCCTTTCCCCCGATATCAGCTGGTAGAGGAAATAGAACAGGTTCAGCGTGCCAGCCTGGTAGCTCGGCCTCGTCTCGGCCGGCAGCGCGGCAATCCTTTCTTCAAGCGCAAGGATCCATTCGGCGGCACGGCGAACCGTGTCCATCGACGGGACTTCACCGATGCCGCGGAGGTCCTGCGTCTCTTGTACGAGCCCTTCGCGCTCGAGGTTCTCGGCGACGATCTTCAAATGCGTCCTGCGCATTTCGCGCTTGTGCCTGTTGGTCACGCTGTCGTCATGGATACGATAGGCGATCAGGCTTTCGGGGATCATGGCCGCCGGGTAGCGGTCGGTCAGCCGCCTGAACAGGTCGAAATCCTCGGCATGCTTGTAGCTGGTATCGTAATATAGAACATCTTCTTCTATGACATTCCTGTTGTATACCACGGTGGAATGCATGAAGATCGTGAAGAACATCGACAATATACGCAGCGGATTGTCCTGGAATATCGGATCGGGCGAACCCCTGACGACGCGGTTGCCGAGCAAGGTATCGAAACCCGCGCCGCATAGAGCGAGGTCAGGCTGCTGGTTGAACAGCGCGACCTGCCGCGACAGGCGCTGGGGATAGGCGATGTCGTCGGCGTCCATCCTGGCGACCAGATCGCCGCGCGCCACGGCCAGGCCTTCGTTCAAAGTTGCGATCAGGCCACGGTTTTCGCGTGAGATGATCGAGATGCGGCTGTCGGCCTGGCGGTATTTCTGCAGGATCTGCAGCGAGTTGTCGGTCGAGCCGTCATCGATGGCGATGACCTCCAGACGATCGTAATCCTGCCGCAGGATGCTGCCCAGCGCAGCGGCGAGATAAGGTCCCGCATTGTAGATCGGCAGCAGAACTGACACCAAGGGAGCAGCCATGATCAGCTCCGATCGGTTCGTCGCAGCTTGCGTGGCAACGGTGAAGTGCCACCATCAAGCGGCCTGCCCAGATATGCTCCCGCCGCGAGCCATCCGGCATTGCCCACGTCAATGCCTGCCGGGATGGCGCCGCGGCCTTTTCGAGCAACATAGGGGAAGTGGCGCTTGAGGCTGTTGAGCGGCTTCTCGAAAAGCAGCCACGAGACCGAAGCCAGCATGAGCGTTGCCGTTCCCGCCACCAGAAACCGCCCGGGCCCTTGCTCCGAGACGTTGAGCGGGATCCACGGCTGCGATTTGACGACCAGCGCCAGCACTATGGGATGGTAGAGATAGACGCCGTAGCTGATGCGGCCAAGGCCAAGCAGCGGCGGCAGTTCGAGAAGTTTTCCGATATAGCCGCCAACCCCTGTCGAACAGCTTGCAACGATGACCACCAGCGGTACGAGAGGCAGGATCTGCAACAGCAGCCAGAGGCCCCATTCCTGCACCGGATTTGCCGGCGCCGGCGCAAACCACTGCAGAACGAAAAACGCCGCCGCGAGCCCCGGCCAGCCATTTCGAAGCCATTGCGGCAAGCCGGCTGTTCTTGACCGGTAGGCGGCAAGCAGCGCGCCTGACGCCAATGCGTCCATCGACGCCGGCGGCAGCAGGTCGCGTGCCAAACCCGGCGTTCCAGCGATCGGCCAATAAAACCGATAGGCCAGCGACAGCACGATAACGCCGATGCAGATCGATTCCAGGCGCCGGCGCGGCGCCAGCAGGACGATCAGCGGCCAGACGATATAGAACTGCTCCTCGATGCTCAGGCTCCAGAAATGGCAGAGCAGCCAGGGCGTCCATTCATTCTGCGCCGCGTACCAGAAATTCGACAGATAGAACGCATGCCAGACCAGTGATCCTCTAGACTGCTCCAGGTCCACCAACCAGACGAAACCCAGCACGGCGAAATAGGGCGGGAATATCCGCAGCGCCCGCCTGATATAGAAGGATCTCAGCGCCGGTCCGGCTTCGAATTCGGCGGCCGAGCGGGCTTCGAGCAGCAGGCGGGTGATCAGAAAGCCGCTCAGCACGAAGAACAGACGCACGCCGATATGGCCCCAGAACGAGGACCCTCCAGCCGCGAAGAAATGGGAGTACAGCACCATCGTCACGGCGATGGCCCTCAGCGCGTCCAATTGGGTGTCGCGCGCATTTCCCATTAGTGACGTACGCCGGCGGGACGGCGAAACTGCCAATCGGTCAATATAGCGGCTTCGTTCACGGCGCATTCCAATCGGAAGCGCCCCCCTTGCGCAGAATAGGACCACCATTGTGCAACGCAACACAAAAAGTTGACACATTTGAAACAGGAACGTGAGGCACGGCTAATAAAAGCCAAAAACAGCAGGAACCAGCCCGAATTGTCCATTTTTGACGATTTTCTCGCACTCCCTTGGCCCGCCGATATCGGCGGCAGGGTGCTGCGATGCAGCATGTTCGCCGCCATCACGGGCGCGCAAGATCTGGGTCTGGACACAGATGCCCCCCACAGGACCGGCCGGCAACCGACGCTCGGCGACCTTTTTGCTGCGCTGGCGCGGCCTGCTGTTAACGCGACAACAGTGGGAGCAAGCGCAAGCTTCCCGCCTCCGAGTTACGCCTCCTTGCTGGCATTCGCGAGCACCACTGCGCGACGCTCCGGGAGCCCCAATCCGACGAGCGCGCCGGCGAGCGAGAGCAGAGCGGAGACGTCGATTGCCGAGGTGAAGCCATCGCTGAACGCGTCGGTGGACGAGAAGCTTCCAGTGCCGGCGAACACCGCACCGGCGATCGCGATCCCGGATACGCCACCGAGGAAGCGGAATGTGTTGAACGTGCCGGCAGCCTTGCCGACCTCCGGCCGGGCGACCGCATTGAGAACCGCGTTCTGCGCGGCAGGCATGGCCATCGACACGCCGGCACCGGTAATGATCAGCGGGGCGACTAGCTGGATATAGGGCAGATCAGGTGCTGCGATCTGCGCCAGCCAGGCCATTCCAGCCGCTTGCAGGATCAATCCGGCCACGACAAGCCAGCGCTCGCCAACGCGGTTGATCAGGCTGCCGGCGATCGGTGCGACCACGAAAAGCGTGGCGGTCCAAGGCAGCAATCCCATGCCGGCGCCGAGCGGCCCACGGCTCTGGGCAAACTGCAGAAACTGCGGCAACAGGAACACGAGCCCGTACATGGCGGCGCAGAGCAGGAAGTTCGCCCCTACGCCCGAGGAGAATGCGCGCGCCTGAAAGAACCGCAAAGGCAGCATGGGCTCAAGGGTACGCAGCTGCCAAAGGACGAATGCGATGGCCAGAAGCAGCCCGGCCGTCAGCGCCGACAGCACTTCAGCGCTGCTCCAGCCCACAATGTTGCCGCGCATCAGACCCCAGACCACTCCAAATGCCGCCGCAGTTACCAGGACGACGCCGAGGACATCGATTGCCGTGCCCGGCCCGTAACTCTCCGGAATCCGACGCATCACCAGCGGGATGAGAACGATGCCGACCGGAACATTGAGCCAGAATATCCAGTGCCAGGAGAGGCCTTCGGAAATCGCACCGCCCGCCATCGGGCCGATGATCAGGGCCAGGCCGGTGATGCTGCTGAAGATACCCAGCGCCTTGCCTCGCTCCTCCGGGGGAAAAGCGACGCTCAGCAGCGCCATCGCCAGCGGCATGACCATTGCGGCACCTGCGCCCTGGACCGCACGCGCCGCAATCAGCAATCCGGCATTGCCAGCGAGCGCGCAGGCAACCGACGCTGCGACGAACAACGCCAATCCGGCAACGAGCGTACGGCGGCGGCCGAACCGGTCACCGAGCGCAGCCCCGGTCATGAGCAGGACGGCAAAACTCAAATTATAGGCGTTCATCGTCCATTGCAGCGTCTCCAGCGAGGCATCGAGCTCGACCCGCATCGTGCTCAATGCCGTCGCCACAACCATCGCATCGAGAACGACCATCAAGGAGCCTATCGACGTGAGGGCGAGAACCCAGACCTTCGTTGATCCCGCACTTTGCTTGCTCATGACTATGGCGCCTCCGGCTTGAACAGAGGGCCCGCCAGGTCGCGGGCCCACGATCCAGAGACGCGGAAGCACCACCAAAGGATTCCAGCCAAAGAAAGTTTTTTCGACCGAATCCTTTTGCCATCGTCGAGCGTCTATAGGACGCTGCGCCCGATGGCGGGCGCCTCTGCCTGGGAGATACGCATGAAATCGACCCTTGTGCGATGACCGGATCCGCAACCGGCACCCCAGAAGGACGGGAGCCATTTGACCGGCTGCTCGGCGAATTGCGGCCGAAACTGCACCGCTATTGTGCCCGCATGACCGGTTCGGTGATCGATGCCGAGGATGTCGTCCAGGAAGCTACGGTCAAGGCGCTCGAGGCGTTCCCCGGGACCGGGCCGATAGCCAATGTCGAGGGCTGGCTGTTTCGCATCGCGCACAATGCCGCGCTCGACCACCTACGCCGTCGTGCCAGGTTGGATGCCGCGCATGTCGTTGAGGATATCGATATGATCCCTGACCCCGGTATGTCGGCCGAGGGTCGACACACTGCAGCCGCAAGCCTGCAGACTTTCATGCGCCTGCCCGCGGCGCAGCGTAGCAGCGTCATCCTCATGGATGTGCTCGGCTATACGATCGAAGAGATCGGCAACATTATCGACAGCAGCGTTCCGGCGGTGAAAGCCGCACTGCATCGCGGCCGTTTGCGCCTGCGCCAGGTCGCCGGCGAGCCTCACGATCGGCCTGTGCCGGTGTTGGCCGAGGCCGAACGGGCGCGTCTGGCAGCCTATGTAGAGCGGTTCAACGCCCGCGACTTCGATGCGATCCGCGACATGCTGGCCGAGGACGTCCGGCTTGACCTCGTCAACCGGCTCCGGGCGAGTGGCCGCACGAAAGTGGGCCGGTACTTCCATAATTACGCGGGTATCCACGATTGGCGGCTGCTTCCAGGCCTGGTGGATCGGCAGCCAGCCATTCTGGTGATCGATCCGGACGACTCGGCCAGAGGGCTAAAATATTTCATCCTGCTGGAATGGGCCGGCGACAGACTGGCGAGAATTCGCGATTTCCGCTATGCGCGCTACACGCTTGATGGCGCCGAGGTGGTGCCTCTGCTTGCATAGCAATTCGCGTTTCATAATGCCGAACACTGCCAGCTATTTTTGGATCGCGGCCGCTTGCCATCCAAGCGGCCGCCCTTTTCCGCCGATCCTGCTTTAAGCCGGTTGCAACTCCCTGCGCGGCAGCGGCGGGAAGGCGATCGCAATCGCCATCGCGCCAAGCCCGACAAGGGCCGAGCCGATGAACAGCCAGGAATAGCTGGCATAGGCATCGAACACCATGCCGCCGGCGAGCGGGCCGAAAGCCATGCCGAGGCTGGACAGCATGGTTACGGCACCGAACACCGTGCCGAGGATGCGCTGGCCGAAATATTCCCGCGCCAGCACCGCATAGAGCGGCATGACGCCGCCATAGGTGGCGCCGAAGATGACGGCGAGCGTGTAGAATTGACCAAGCTCGCTGACCGCCAGATAGGCGGCGATGACCACGGCCTGTATGGCCAGCCCGGTGATCAGCACCGGCTTGACGCCCAACCGATCGGCAAGCACGCCGTAAAGCAGCCGGCCACCCAGCCCTGCCAGGCCCTCGATACTGTAGATGCTGACCGCCGCCATCGGCGCTATGCCGCACAGCATCGCATAGCTCACCATGTGGAAGATCGGCCCGGAATGCGCCGCGCAGCAGGCAAAGAAGGTCAGTCCCAACACGATGAATTGCGGCGAGCGCAGCGCCTGCGGAACCGTCATGCCGGCACCCTCGGCGGCAACGCTTGGGGTAGCGCTGTCGGCAGCGGGTTGGGGCGGCTGGCGCACCAGAAGCGCGGCCGGCAGTAGCAGCACCCACGCGGTTAAGCCGATGTCGAACATCGCGGTGCGCCAGTCGTAGGCCGAAATCAGCCAGCGGGCGAACGGCGAGATGGTCATTGGCGCCACGCCCATGCCGGCCGAGACCAGCGAGACGGCGAGGCTGCGGTTCGTGTCGAACCAGGCGGAGGTCAGCGCGATCATCGGCGCGAAGAAGGCGCTTGCCGCGAGGCCGACGAGCACGCCGTAGGCCAACTGGAAAACGAGCAGCGAACCGGTGCGGCTGGCCAGGACCAGCGCCAGGCCGAGCAGCACGGCGCCGGTCATGACGACGATGCGGGCGCCAAAGCGGTCGTAAATGGCGCCCCAGGCGAAGCCGCCGAGGCCCATTACCAGGAAGTTCAGCGTCATCGCACTCGATATGCCGGCGCGCGACCATTGTGTGTCGAGCGCCATCGGTTCGAGAAAGATCGCCAGCGAGAACATCGCCCCGAGGGCGACACAGGTCATCAGCGCGCCAGCCGCGACGATAACCCAACGATAGGGAAGGCTCATTTCACTTTTCTCCCATGCCGGAAGCGTTGATACGGCACGACCTTTTTCGAGCTCCGCCGAGCCGCTTGCGTACGAAGGACGTTGGACATGTCTTGAATCCGACAATCCGGTTGCATTTTTTATCCAGTCGGCGTGATGGCGCCATTCCACGGCTTTCTGGATTGACCGCGCACCATTCGAAGCTAGATTTCCAACCGGCGATCAGGAGCTGTCAAGCATGGCAAATCAGGAACTTCATCGCGGCCGTCTCATCGACCACCTCCAGCTGGTGGTCAGGGATCTCAAGGCCAGCCGCCGCTTCTACGAGGCGGTTTTCAAGGTGCTCGATATTCCGATCGGTGGCGCCGGCAATGATTATTTCTGGGCCGACGAGCTGGTCATTTCCAGCCCCGACAGCCCGGCGGCCCTGGGAAAGCTGACCGGGCGCCACCACCTGGCCTTCCAGGCAAAGGACCGCGCGATGGTCGATGCCTTCTACAGGGCCGGGCTTGAGGCCGGCGGCACCGACAATGGCGCGCCGGGCGAGCGATCCTACCATCCCGGCTATTACGCCGCCTTCCTGCTCGACCCCGACGGCAACAACATCGAGGCCGTCCACCACGGCGCGGCCAACCGCAGCGCCGATTCAGTGAAGATCACGTTCTAGCTTCCGGTAAGGGTGGTTCGCTCGCGCAAACGGCCGGCACGGTTGGTCTCTGCCAAACCTGGGTGCTTGCGTCAGACCGCGTCTGCCCTATCGCGTCAGTGCCGCCATTTGGCCCACCACGAAGTCGACGAACAGCCGCGCCCGGACCGGTAGCTGCCGCCCGTAGGCATGGACGATGTGCACCGGCATGGTCGGCATCGCCACCTCGGGCAGCATGCGGACCAGGCGGCCCGCGTCGAGATCGTCCTGCACGGCAAACCGCATCAGATGCGCGATGCCGGCGCCGGCAAGTGCCGCATTGCGGATGGCGCCGCCGTCATCGGTATCGAGCCGCCCATCCGGCACGATCATCGTACCGTCGGCAAACGTGACCGGATAAGGCCGGCCAGCCATCTGGTGGCGGACGAATTCATGGTCCCGTAAATCCTCGACCGATGCCGGACGGCCGCGCCGCTCGACATAGGCCGGTGAGGCCACCAGCACGATCGGCAGATTGGCGATCTTGCGCGCGACGAGCCCGGTGTCTGAGAGCGGCCCCATGCGCACCGCAACGTCATAGCCTTCGCGGATCAGGTCGGCGTGGCGGTCGGTGACGCTGAGCTCGACCTTCACTTCGCCATGCTGCGCAAGGAACGCTTGCGCCCATGCCGCGATCAGGCCGCGACCGAGTTCGACCGGCGCTGTAACGCGCAGCAGGCCGCGCGCCGTATCGGCCATCTGGACGATGTCTTCGGCATCGTCCAGCGCCCTTAGCAGTGGCGCCACGCGCTCGTAGTAGGCGAGGCCTTCGCTGGTGAGCCCGAGCCGACGCGTCGAGCGCTGGATCAGCCTGACGCCGAGCCGGCGCTCGAGCCGCGCCACGCTTTTCGACACCGCCGACGGGCTGGAGCCGACCAGCCGGCTGGCGGCATGGAAAGAGCCGGCATCGACGGTTCGGACGAAGGCGACGAGACCGGCGGTCTTTTCGAGGATGGTGGTCATTCCGGAATTCCAGGCACGAAAGAACGGATTGTGGGCACCATAATACGCGTTTCGATCATGATTAAATACCGCTCATCGCCAACAAAGGAGAGATTTGATGAGCAAACTGAACGGCAAGGTCGCCATCGTCACCGGCGCCTCCAAGGGTATCGGCGCCGCCATCGCCAAGAGTCTTGCCACGGCCGGCGCCGCAGTGGTCGTCAACTACGCCTCGTCACGGGAAGGCGCCGACCGCGTCGTCGCCGAGATCGAGGACCGTGGCGGCCGCGCCGTCGCCGTCCAGGGCGACGTGTCGCAAGCGGCTGATGTGCGCCGCCTGTTCGAGGCGGCGAAATTGGAGTTTGGCGGGCTCGACATACTGGTCAACAATGCCGGAGTCTTCGCATTCGAGCCGCTGGAAGCGGTTACCGAGGCCGAGTTTCACCGCGAGTTCGACACCAATGTGTTGGGCATCATTCTGACCACGCAAGCAGCGGTGAACCATTTTGGCGCGGGCGGCGGCAGCATCATCAACATAAGCTCGGTCGCCAGCCGCAATCCGCAGCCGAACTCGCTCGTCTACGCCGCGACCAAAGGTGCGGTGGACACGATCACGCTGTCGATGTCGCGGGAGCTCGGCGCACGCAACATCCGCGTCAACGCCATCGCGCCCGGCGGCATCGATACCGAGGGCCTCGCGCGCATCGGCATCGTCGGCAGCGGATTCGAGAAGCAGATCATAGCCATGACGCCGCTCGGTCGCTTCGGCCTGCCCGACGACGTCGCCCGCGTCGCGGTGTTCCTCGCCTCCGACGAAGCGTCCTGGCTGACCGGCGAGCGCATCACCGCCTCCGGTGGCTGGCGATAGGCATGGAGGGCGCGAACCTGCCGGCTCGCGGACCGTGCTACTCGCGGCGCGACGCACTGCAATCGATGACGAGAGCGATCTAAGCCCTATGTAGCAGCGAGGGAGGAGCGCCGTGCGCCATCGATGACGGCGAGATGCCAGGGAGGTAACGGATGACGGGCGACGAAAAAGCAATCCGAAAGCTGGTCGAGACGTGGATGGATGCGAGCAAGCGTGGAGACATCGCGACCGTCCTCAGCTTGATGACGGACGACGCGATCTTCATGGTTCCCGGCCGGGAACCCTTCGACAAGGAGATCTTCGCGGCAGCCGCGCGGGAGACGGCCGGCGTTCATATCGACGGCACGAGCGATATCGTGGAACTACAGCTTCTCGGCAATTGGGCCTTCATCCGCAGCCGCATCAATATGAC
The DNA here is from genome assembly GCF_040321085.1 of Mesorhizobium sp. M0522. Taxonomy (NCBI): domain Bacteria; kingdom Pseudomonadati; phylum Pseudomonadota; class Alphaproteobacteria; order Hyphomicrobiales; family Phyllobacteriaceae; genus Mesorhizobium; species Mesorhizobium sp. M0522. The sequence goes on along the minus strand of NZ_JAMYQW010000003.1, from coordinate 193,853 downwards.
CGCGACTCCGCCGAATGGCGAGCCGGTCCATCGATCGGGATATGCGCTGACGCTCCTGCGCAAGGAGGCGGATGGTGAGTGGCGGCTCGCGCGCGACGCAAACCTGCTGACCCAGCAAGGCTAGAGCCGGTCTCCGGCATCTCTGCACCTAGGCGAAGATGCGATGCAGGTCGCTCTGATCCCCCTCCACCTGATCACACCGGCAAGAGGGCGTTCGGCTTGACATCGGCGATGGAGGCGAAAGTGTGCGTTTCGCGCACGCCAGGCAGTGGCAGGATGACCCGCTGCAGGAAATCCTGGAACACCGCCATATCGGCGATCCGCGCCTTGACCAGATAATCGAAACCACCAACCACCATATGGCACTCCAGAACCTCCGGAGCTTTCGCCACGGCTTCGGCGAAGCGGTCAAAGACATGCGGCGCCGTGTGGTCAAGCCGGACCTCGATGAACACCAGCGTTCCCCGGCCGACCTTGCGCGGATCAAGCACGGCCCTGACCGCGGTGATGAACCCGTCGCGGAACAGGCGCTTCACCCGCTGGCTGGTTCCGGTCGGCGACAACCCGACGCGCCCGGCAAGATCAAGCGTCGTCCGACGGCCGTCTTCCTGGAGCAGCCTGAGCAGGCTGCGGTCTATCTGGTCGAGATCCTCCATTCCACAATCCACGCTATCTCAGAGATTTTTGTGCTTATTTCACGCAGAGATGCCAAAAACAACGTATTTCATCACATAAAACGTCGCAATAACCTGCGCTTCCCTCTCTCACCTAAGCAAACGCGGTGAGCCGATTTCGACGACCACAGGAGTGCAGGATGACCAAACAAGCGTTCAGCCCAGCCGGCAGGAGTGCGGCGGAAATCAGCAAGGGAGCGACCGAGATCTGGTGCTGAGCGAAGCCGACGTGATGGCATGCATCGACCTCAGCCAGCTTCTCGATGTTCTGGAAGACGGCTTCAAGGTGCTGTCACAAGGCAAGGTCGTCAATCCACCCCGACCACAACTCGACATCCCCGGGGCCGGCTACAGCCTCGCCATGCCGGCCTGGATGGAGGGCATGAACCTGACCGTCAAGATCGTCAACGTCTTCGAAGGCAACCTGGCCAAGAACCTGCCCAGCCACCTTGCCACCATCAGCCTGTTCGATCCGCTGTCCGGCCTGCCGGTCTGCATCATGGACGGCACCTTCATAACCGCAGTGCGAACCTCCGGCTCCGCCGTGCTGTCGGTGCGCGCGCTTGCGCGCCGGGATGCCAGGATAGCGACCGTGGTGGGCGCCGGCGTGCAGGCCAACCAGCACCTGCATCTGTTGCCGCTGGTGCGCGACTTTGCCGAAATCCGTGTCGCTTCAAAGAGTTTCGACGATGCGGCAGCGCTTGCCCGGCTGCATCCGTCGGTGGTGGCGGTCGCCGACCTCGAGGCGGCAGTGCGCAGTTCCGACGTGGTGTGCCTGGCGACCCACTCCTACCAGCCGGTGATCGACGCAGGCTGGGTCCAGCCGGGCACGCATGTCTCGTCGGTCGGGGTGGCACCGCCCGGCGGTGAAATGCCGATCGAGCTCATCGGCAAATCCAGTCTTTTTGTCGAAACCAAGGATGCGTTCAAACCGACCCCGGTCGGCTCTTGCGAGCTTGCCGGCTTCGATCCGGCTTTCGGCACCGAGCTTGGCGCCATGCTGCTCGACCGCGCGCCGGGTCGCGTTTCGGATCAGCAGATCACCACCTACAAGGCGATGGGCATTGCCATGGAAGACATGGTCGCCGCCGACCTCGCCTATCGTTGCGCCCGGCGTCTGCGCAAGGGAAAGCTCATCGTGCTGTAGGCGCGCGCCGCGCGCCAGGCGGGATCGACGGTGCTGACAATGGCGCTTTCGCGCAAGCGGCCGGGCTAAAGGCCGGCCCCTCAGGCCGGCTCGCGCTTCAGCGCCTGCGCCATGCAGTGAATGCCGCCGCCGGTCTTCGAGATCTCGCTCATGTCGATGGCCGCCACCTCGAAGCCGCGCGCCTCGAGCTGACCGATCAGCGTCTGGCTCGAGGTCGGCGCGATCACCCGGTCCTTGCCCAGCGACATGAAGTTGCAGCCGAGCGCCATCGTGTCCTGGAAGGGCACGTCGATGATCTCGTGGCCCTTGCCCTTCAGCCAGTCGACGATGCCGGGCTCGGTGCAGGCGAGGCAGACGGCCGTCAGCTTCTCGGCGATCGGAACCACCATCAGGTCGATATGGACATAATATTCGTCGATGAAGGCGATGCGGGTTTCCCAGCCTTCCCTGTCGAACCAGGCCTGCACCTGGCGCGCGCCCTCCTCCTGCGTGCGGGCGCCGCCGCAGCCGATCAGCACCACGCCGTCCTCGATGACGTTGAAGTCGCCGCCTTCGAACGTGCCGGCGGTGACCATGTCGTAGATCGGGATGCCGAGCTTCTCGTAGGTGCGGATCGCCGCGTAATTCTCGCCGCGCCGCCACCACTGGGACATCGCGGTGATGATGGCGCCGTACGGCGTCATGACGCTGGAATCGCGCGAATAGACCTGCATCGGCAGTTCCGGCGTCGGCTCGTGCCAGTGGATGTTGACGCCGAAATGCTCATAGGCGGCGACCAGGTCCTTGTGCTGCGCCTGCGCGATCTGGACGTTGCACGGCGCCTCGCGCAGATGTTTGCGCGACAGCGAACTGGTCGAGAGATGGCGCAGGAAATTCGGCGAGCCGAGCAGCACGTCGGTCAGCACGTCGGTCTCGTTGGCGAAGCCCCAGGCGGTCAGCGGCTTGGTTCCGCCGGCCGGGTTGCGGCGCTGCAGCGAAAACGGCTCGGTGACGATGCGGTCATGGACGGTCATAGGGTTTCTCCTCGTGAAGGGCGGCTTGGTTGATCATGCGGCTTGGTTGCCTGGTATCCACCAATCCCGTCCGCGCGGGGTGGTGACATATTCCGGCCAGCGAAATCCAATCGGCGGATCGTAGTCGCAGAGCGGCGCGATCCAGTTCGAGCCACCGATGCCGCCGCCGGTGCGGGTGACGAATTCATCCATCGCCGCGTCGCGCGCAGCCTCGTCTTCCAACAGGCGAAGTGCTGCCAGCGCGACCGTCTTTGCGGCGCAGATGACCATCGGGTCGATGGTGGCAGAAATGCCGCCCAGCGCATTCATCGCCCAGGACGGAAACGCGTGGCCGTTCTCGGATCGCAGCGCCGGCCGGGCGACGTAGAATCGTGCCGTCGGTGTATGCCACGACATGTCGGTGTAATCGTCGGAGGTGGAATTGAGCTGCGATGGCGGCAAGTCACGGCGCAGGATCGCCTCGGCATCCTGCGGTGCAATCAGCCGCTCCAGTTCGGCGATGAATGGTTCCTCGGTCGCCTCGCCGCCGGCATTGACCTGGATTTCGCGGGCGATCGCCTTGGCCGTCTCGTCCCAGCACGGCGGCCCGACCGCCGCCAGCGCGTCGAAGGCAATGCCGGCCATTGCGTGGTTGGCAAGCCCCGGCCGCGACTTCGACACCCAGTGCCGCTCATGGCGGCAGCCGCTCATCCTGGCTGCGGTTTCCGCATTACGGTCGAGCACGGCGGTGACCTGCTCGGCCATCGCCAGCGTCGGCACGCGGATCATGTACTGGATCTCGGCCAGCCCGGCCGGCAGATTGTCGGCGGTCGCCTGGCCCGCCGTCAGGATCGCCTCGCTGATCGACCAGCCACCCTGGTGCGGCAGCATGGAATCGCGCAGCGCCTTGGAGGCCATATACATCATCATCAGCGCGTCGTTGGCGCCGGGCGCCCTGACTGCCGAATGCGCCTGCGGGATGGGTGCTGCATCGCTTGCGCGAACCCAATTTTCGGGTTCGTCGCACACAAAGCGGTAGATCATCGCATAGGCCGCACCGCAATGCGTGTCCCAGCGCGCCGTGTTGCACAGCGGCAGCATATAAAAAGGATGGAAGGAGATCATGCCCGCCAGCCCATCGTAATAGCCCTTCGCGGCATGGATCGGCTTCGATCCCCTCACCTTCTCCGCCGGCTCGCCGGTGAAGCGCAGCGTGCCTGATATGCCGTGGCGCTGCATCGCCGCCTTGGTCGCCAGCAGCCCGCCGAGGCTGGCAATACCGAGGCCGGAATGCGGATCGGTGTGGCCGCCGGCCTGTTCGCCCAGCCCCGGGCGCGGTCGCTTCACCGTCGCCGCATCCTGGCAATTGCCAGGCACCGCGTCGTATTCGGCATACATGCCGATCGTTGGGCCAGTCCCGTTGGTCCAGTGCGCGCAAAACGCGGTCGGCATGCCGCCCGAGCCTTCCTCGACCGAAAACCCTTCGTGCTTCAGGCGCTCGACATACCAGGCTGCCGACTGGTATTCGCGCCAGGCGGTCTCGCCGAAATCGAAGATGGTCCGCGTCCACGCCGACAGCGACGGCTGGATTTCGTCCACACAGGCAAGCGCGGTCGCTTGCGCCGAGGTCACCGGTATCTTCATCCGTCAAAGAAAGCAGTGAAGCGCCTCGCCAAAAAGTGATATGTTTTTCCGGCTCATGCAAATTCGGTTCACCTCTTGAGAATTCCCTCGACGCAGGCGCTGCGCGCCCTCGACAGTTTTGCCCGCCACGGCAGCGTCTGGCGCGCCGCTGACGAACTGCATCTGACCCGCAGTGCCGTCAGTCATCAGTTGCGCCTGCTCGAACGCGATCTCGGCTTCGATCTGCTCGAACGCATCGGCAAGGGCGTGGCGCTGACGCCACGCGGCCAACGCTATGCCAGCGACGTGCGCAAGGCGCTGACGGTGCTGGGCGACGCGGTGACGCGCCATGCCGGCACCGGCATCGGCGGCTCGTTCAGCGTCAGTTGTACGCCGGGTTTCGCCTCGCTGTTCCTGTGCACCCATATCGGCGAGTTCCGGCAGATGTACCCCGATGTCGCGCTGCGCATCCTGACGCCGCGCCGTCTCGACGACGTGAGCAATGCCGAGGCCGATGCCTTCATCGCCTTCGGCGTCGGCAATTGGCCGAACCGCGCGGTCGAGCTGTTGTGCGGGATCTCCTTTACGCCGCTGTGCAGCCCGACGCTGCTCAACAAGATCGGCGGCTTCTCCAAGCCGGCCGACGTGCTGCGCGCCAATCTCCTGCATCTCGGCGATACCGAGGACTGGGCGCGCTGGCTGGCGCTGTCCAAGGTCGAGAACCCCGACCCGGAAGGCGGCATCTTCTTTTCCGACATGAACCTGGTCTTTTCGGCGGCGATCGCCGGCCAGGGCATCGCCATGGGCGACGAGCTGACCAGCGGCCGGGCACTGAGCGAAGGCCGGCTGGTCCGCCCCTTCGACATAGCGATCAATTCACCGCGCTCGTATTTTCTGGTTTCCGAGCACGCCAAGGCGGCGCATCCGGTGCTGGAGGCGTTTGGGCGGTGGCTGAGATCGAAGCTGTCGGAGAACCAGCGTTAATCTCCCCCCTCGAGGGGGAGATGGCCGCGAAGCGGCCAGAGGGGGTCGGTCCAACTGGGCTCGGCCTGCTGCTGCAGAGGAGGTTGGCACTTCAAGCGAAGCGACCCCTTCTGTCGCCTTCGGCGACATTTCCCCCTCGAGGGGGGAGATTGGCACATAGATGAATCAAATTTGCCGATCAGGCGAAAACTATTCGGTTGCGGTGAGCCGCCGCCCTGCCTACGATTTCGCCTACGCTAAGGAAAGGGCAGGATGCAGCAACCCGGCCGGGCCGCAGAGATCAAGGCAATCGGGATCGGCAAGAGCTTCGGCTCGTTCCGTGCGCTGGACGATCTGACGCTCGATATCGGCCGTGGCGAATTCCTCACCTTGCTCGGCCCCTCCGGTTCCGGCAAGACCACCTTCCTGATGATCCTTGCCGGCTTCATTCAGCCGACCGACGGTCGCCTTTACAGCGACGGCGTCGACATCACCGAGCGGCCGGCCGAGCAGCGTGCCGCCGGCATGGTGTTCCAGGGCTATGCGCTGTTCCCGCATATGAGCGTCGAGGCCAACATCGCCTTCCCGCTCAAGGTGCGCAAGAAACCGGCGGCCGAGATCAAACGCCGCGTCGGCGAAATGATCGAGCGCGTCGGGCTCAAGGGCCACGAGAAGAAACTGCCGTCGCAATTGTCCGGCGGCCAGCAGCAACGCGTGGCGCTGGCGCGGGCGCTGGTGTTCGAGCCGGGCGTACTTTTGCTCGATGAGCCGTTTTCGGCACTCGACAAGGGCCTGCGCGGCCAGATGCAGGCCGAGATGAAGCGGTTGCACCAGGAGACTGGCACCACCTTCGTCTTCGTCACCCATGACCAGAGCGAGGCGTTGGCGTTGTCATCTCGCGTCGCCATCTTCAACCATGGCAAATTGCTGCAGGTCGGCGCGCCGGACGAGGTCTACGACCGGCCGGACAACCGCTTCGTCGCCGAGTTCCTGGGCGAGATCAACATGCTGCCGCTGAAGGGCGTGCGCCCGGCCGACAATGGCTCGACGGGCCTCTGCGAAGACCGCGCGATCAGCATGCGCTGCAGGGCCGAGAAGGTCCGTGGCGATGCCATCCTGGCGATCCGGCCGGAATACATGTCGATCGCCCGCGAAGCCGCGGCAGGCGAGAACGGCATTGCCGCGACTGCCGTCGCCTCGACCTATCTCGGCGCTGCGACGCGGCTCGATCTGACGACGCGGCAAGGCGCCAAGGTGACGGTCTCGGTGCCGAACGAGGTCGCCGCCTCTGCCCTCAGCAAGGGCAATTCCGTCTGGCTGACCTGGCCCGCGGAGAAAGGCTTCCTCCTTCCGGATGGAGAGCAATGACGATCGGCGTGGCGAATTCGCCAAGCTGACATTCAGGAAATACCAACGACAAAAGGGGAACTGACATGACAAACCAAACCAAGAAAAATTCCATCGAGGCGCTATCCGCCAGGGCAGTGCGCGGCGAGATCTCGCGCCGGCAGTTCACGCAGCTGGCCGCATTGGTGCTGGCCGGCACGCCGATGCTGCTGCGCTCGACCGGCGCCGTTGCCGCGGCGAAGGAACTGGTGCTGGTCAACTGGGGCGGCGACGCCATCACCGCCTACGATGCGGCTTATGGCCAGGCCTTCACCAAGGAGACCGGCATCACCGTCAAGATGGACGGCTCCGGCCCGACCGAAGGCGCGATCGCGGCGCAGTTCAAGAGCGGCGCGCCGACCTGGGATCTGGTCGACGTCGATCCGTTCTCGGCCATCACTCTCGGCGCCCAAGGCATGCTGGAGCCGATCGACTATGCGGTCGTCGACAAGAAGAAGATGCGGCCGGGATTCGGCTGGGAGTACGCTGCCTCGACCTATTTCTTCTCCTACGTCATCGCCTACGATGCCGAGAAATACGGCAGCCAGGCACCGACCGGCATGGCCGACTTCTTTGACGTGGCAAAATTCCCCGGCAAGCGCTCGCTCTACAAATGGGGCGTGTCGAGCTGGGAAGCGGCACTGCTCGCCGACGGCATCGCGCCGGCCTCGCTCTACCCGCTCGACCTCAAGCGCGCGCATGACAAGATCGCCGCCTTCAAGGAAAACGTCGTCGCCTATTGGGGTGGCGGCGCCGAAAGCCAGAGCGTGCTGCTCAATGGCGAGGCCTCGATGGCGATCGTCTGGTCGACCCGGGCTTCGCTCATCGAGCAGGATTCCGGCGGCAAGATCAAGTTCATCTGGGACCAGGGCCTGATCTCGCCCGGCGCGCTCGCCGTGCTCAAGGGCAATCCCGGCGGCAAGGACGCGGCGATGAAGTTCATCGCCAGCACCCAGGACCCGGAGAAGGAACTCATCATGTTCGACAAGCTCGGCCAGGGTCCGGCCAACCCGGCCACCGATGCGCTGATCCCCGCCGACAAGAGGCGTATCAATCCGGTCGATCCCGAGAACATGAAGAAGCAGATTCCGCTCGACATGGATTGGTACGCCAAGAACTACGGGGCGGCACTCGACGAATACACGAAGATCATCTCCGCCTGACAAGCCGGGATAACCGGATGAGAGCATACCTCTCCGACAGGATGGGCGCGGCGCTGTTGATGGCGCCGCTGCTCCTCTTTCTTGTGCTGGCATACGCCTGGCCATTCCTTGGCGTGGTTAAATGGAGTTTTACGCTGCCCACGCCGGGGCTGGGGCAATACAATGCGCTGCTCACGGATCAGTTGGTGCAGTCGGTCTTCATCCGCACGCTGCGCATCGCCGCGATCGTGACGATCGTTTCGGTTGCCGCCGCCTATGCCATCACCGTTGTCTGGGTGCGCGGCACGCCGGCCCAGCGCGTCGTGGCCGAGTTCTGCATCCTGGTGCCGTTCTGGATCTCGGTGCTGACGCGCGCCTTCGGCTGGGTGGCGCTTTTGTCCAATCGCGGCCTGATCAACACCTGGCTGCAGGCGGTCGGCTTCATCTCGGAGCCGCTGGCGCTGGTGCGCAACGAGTTCGGCGTTATCGTCGGCATGACGCATTTCCTCATTCCCTTCGCCGTGTTTCCGTTGGCCTCATCGATGCGCAGCCTCGACGATCGCGTGCTGCTGGCGGCGCGCGGCCTCGGTTCCAGCCGTATGCGCACCTTTTGGTCGGTATTCGTGCCGATGACCCGCTCCGGCATCATCGGCTCGGCGCTGATCGTCTTCGTCTTTTCGCTCGGCTTCTTCGTCACGCCGGCGATTCTCGGCGGCGGCCGCAGCGTGATGATCGCTGAGCTGATCTATCTCCGCATCTTCCAGAGCCCAGACTGGGGCCTGGGCGCGGCGATCAGCGTGGTGCTGGTGTTATTCGTCGGCGCGCTGATGGCGCTGCTTTTCCGCTATATCAGGCCGAAGCAGTTGGTGTAGCGCGATGCCGACCTACCGCCCCGGTCCCGTCTCGCTGATCCTCGCCGCCCTGGTCGCGCTCTTCCTGCTGCTGCCGCTGCTCGCCGTCATTCCGGTGTCGCTGACGCCGAGCCGCATGCTGGCGATGCCGTCGGGCGAATTGTCGCTGCGCCATTACCGGGCGCTGATCGAGGATCCGCGCTGGATCAATTCGATCCTGCTCTCGATCAGGATCGGCATCGTCAGCAGCGCCTTTTCCACCGTGCTGGCGCTCTGCTTCAGCCTCGGCATCTGGATGTTCCAGCCGCGCTTCACGGCAGCATTGGTCGGTTTCGTGCTGCTGCCGATGGTGGTGCCGCCGGTGGTCTCGGCAATCACGCTCTACTTCCTGCTGACCTCGATCTCGGGGTTCTCGTCGTTCTTCGGCTATGACACCTGGCTGGGTGTCGCCATGGCGCATGCGGTGATGACGGTGCCCTTCGCCACGGTGCTGATCCTGGTGTCGCTCAGCCAGCTCGACCGCCGCATCGACCTCGCCGCCCGCGGCCTCGGCGCCACCGTGTGGGAGCGCGCCACCCGCATCATCATGCCCAACATCAAGTTCGGCATCGTCACCGCGGCGTTGTTGTCGTTCGTGCTGTCCTGGGAGGAGATCGGCGTCACCCTGTTTATCACCTCGGTCAACGCCATCACGCTGCCGCGCTTGATGTGGATGGGCCTGCGCGACAACATCGACCCGGCGATCGCCGCACTCTCGGTGATCCTGATCGTCATCACCGTGCTGGTGCTTGTGGCGCGCAGCGTCGTGGTCAGGCTGCGCGCGGCGCAGTAGACGCGCCTCACGCCGTGGTGACTGGCGCAAATGAAACCTTGCGCTACGATTTTCGTTATAAGTAGTTCAACACGTCGAAGGCTCCGCCATGACCCAAGGATGGTTTTCCAAGCCGGTTGCGGTTGCGGTCGGCATCGTGGGAGATATCCGCAACATTTCCAACGCACGGCAGGCTGTCGAGTTGCTGGAAACCCACTGGCGTGACGCCGGCAGCGCCAAACACGGCTTGGCACTGCGCACATGCCGCCGCGCCATGAGCGACGATCGCTGGACCGAAGCCGCCAGGGATGCGTTCGTCGAGGCCGCGCGGGAAGCGCATGTCCTGGTCGAGCGAGCCGTCGAACCGGAGAACCGGTCCAGGCAGGCGGGACCGTGATCGATTTGTGATAGCCTCGGTGGTCCGGCGGATCTATTGCATCTCAGGCAGCATGCAGCCTTGGAATGGCGCTGACGTCAACCTCGCGTTCCGCGTGCCACGCATCGTAGGCGGCCTGCATCCTGAGCCAGATCGCGGCGCCGTCGCCGAACATCTTTCCAAGACGGGCCGCGACAGCCGGCGACACCGGCTTCTTTTCGCGGATGATGTCATAAAGCTGCTGGCGCGAGATTCCGAGCAGATTGGCGATCTCCACCTTGGTCTTTCCGGTTGCCGGGATAATGTCGTCAAGCAGCGCTCCAGGGTGGGATGGGCAGCGCTCCATCGGACGCATCGGCTCATACACTCGCCTTCTCCAATCTGGCCGCCTCAATGGTACTGTTCGAATCGACGCGGGCGGCATCATTGGCGTCGAATTCGAATGTGATGCACCACGGCCCGTTGACATGCACCGTGTAGCGGGTCGGGTTGAAGCCCTTCAAAGCGTGGAAGTCGAAGCCGGGCAGGTCCATGTCATCAGGCCATTCCGAGACCTCCAAGCGGTCAAGACGGACAAGGATGCGCTTATGCATCTTGGCGTCTATCTTTCCGGTCTTTCCGGTTTGAAAGAGATCTGCCAGCGCCTTGTGCTTGAACGACTTTATCATGCAACATGTAAGCATATTGCTGACGCGGGTCAAGCAGGTGTAAGCAAATAATTTACAGAATGGTCCGAGCCCATCGGAGGCAATAACTACGCCCGCTGGATGCTGGGCCCGGCCAGCCGAATACCTGGCGGACCTATGTCACGGCACTATCCGCTAACCCATCGCATGGCGGATTCTCTTGGACAGGCGGCTCAAAAATGCCGGCCTCGACGACGCATCAAGCTTCCACGACAGCACCGCGGTCGCCATTTTCCGCGGCAACACCCCGACCGACAGGAACCAGGCGGCAAGGATTGCACGCCGCCGCAGGGATGCGGTCATTTCGAGGCTGGCGACGGCGCCGGCCGCCCCGAGCGCCAGCCGGGAATCGTCGGCCACGGGATGTCGGTCTCTGTCCGCGCAAAGCGACGCCAGCCGCTCTTCCAGGTGGACCGGATCGTGGCGGACAGCATCCGACGGTACGATGGTCAGGCCGATCCCGGAGGCCTGGTCCGACAGCGCCTGCATGCGGCGGAAATCGTGAGTTACCCGCCAGCGTGCCCGCTCGGCGAGCTTTTCACCGAAGACTGAATGGTTGGCGCCATGGATCCGGTAGGCGCCGAGGCATTCGTCGATCGATTGGACATGCCCGTACATCGGCGCCAGCGTTGCCAGATAGCCGTCGGCGCCCTGGCGGAACTCCGGCTCCGGTATCGGCATGATCGATTCGAGCGTTGCGCGGTCAAAGGCCAGCCCACTGGTCACTGTCGTCTGATAGCGGCCCTTGTGCAGGAGTTTCGGCATGACGTCGCCGCTGTCGAAAGGCAATTCGGGCGGCGGAAAGACATCCTTGATGCGTTGCCCCTCGTCGACGATATGCAGTCTGGACTGGACCTGAGCGGTTGCATCATCCCAGGTTTCGACAATGGTGGAGACGGCGGTTGGATAAAGATAATCGTCGGCGTCGAGGAACAGGACGATCTTGCCCGAGCTCGCCGCAAAGCCGGTGTTGAACGCCGCCGCGTGTCCGCCATTTTGCGCCCGCGGGCATGCGAGTATCTCATCGCGATAGGATTCCATGATTGTCGTGGAATTGTCCTGCGATGCGTCGTCGACGACGATGACTTCGACATCCGCGTAGTCCTGCTCGAGGGCGCTGTCGATGCTGCGTTTGAGGAACCGCGCATAGTTGTAGTTCGGGATGATGATGGATACCGGAATGACAGGCTGCATCGTGTTTGACCTCGCATCTTGCTTTGGTTCGGCAAAGGCCCTCATGGGCCTGCCCCTCTTCAAGTGCCCCTCTTCAGGCGCGACGAGTTCCCCTCAGAAAAGCTTGCGCTTTCCACCAGGAGACGGGTCACGTTTCGCTTGCGACTTCGCAGTGAGGCCGCCATTGCCTTCGAGGGCTGCCGCCATAGTCAGAACGCGGTCGGCAGCAAAAGCTCCGACGGTTCGGCAAGGATGATGTTGCAAACCGAGCCCGACGGAAATGTCTCGCCTCGCGATCAGGTCGGGAGCGAAGCGGACGGTGCCCTGAAGGCACAGCGGATACTGGCCTGCAAATGCGGCTGGAACAAGCCCCGCGTCGAAAACAGGGCCACTTCAGGTTGCGTTTCAGGCGGCATGCCGCGACCGCCGCCGCTGTTGCCCCGAAGCCGGCGAACCGCCTCCGGGGCCTTGTGGTCATGTGGCCTAAACAGTCAGGCGGCCTGCAAACCCGGCAGCGACAGGTCGACTTCCTCCGGCAAGTCGCCGGCCATGGCGGCGGCAAACTTGGTCTGGTCGAGTTCTCCCTCCCAGCGTGCCACCACGACCGTCGCCACCGCATTGCCGATAAAGTTGGTCAGCGCTCGGCATTCCGACATGAAGCGGTCGACGCCGAGGATCAGCGCCATGCCGGCGACCGGCACGGTGGGGACGACCGAAAGCGTTGCCGCCAGGGTGATGAAGCCGGCGCCGGTGATGCCGGCGGCACCCTTGGAGCTCAGCATGGCGACAGCGAGCAGCAGGATTTGGTCGCCGTAGGTGAGCGGCGTGTCGGTCGCCTGCGCGATGAACAGCGCCGCAAGCGTCATATAGATGTTGGTGCCGTCCAGATTGAAGGAATAGCCGGTCGGGATGACCAGACCGACCACCGAGCGGTTGCAGCCGGCGCGCTCCATCTTGGCCATCAGGCCCGGCAATGCCGCTTCCGAGGACGAGGTGCCGAGCACCAGCAGCAGCTCTTCCTTGATGTAGCGGATCAGCGCCAGGATCGAGAAGCCGTTGTAGCGGGCGACAGCGCCGAGCACCACCAGCACGAACAGCAGCGCGGTCAAGTAGAACGTGCCGATCAGCATGGCGAGATTGGCGATCGAGCCGATGCCGTATTTGCCGATCGTGAAGGCCATGGCGCCAAACGCGCCGATCGGTGCGGCCTTCATCAGGATGGCGACGAGGCGGAAGATCGGCGTGGTCAGCGCCTGCAGGAAATCGACAACGGGACGGCCGCGATCGCCGACCAGTGCCAGGGCGACGCCGAACAGCACCGAGAAGAACAGCACCTGCAAAATGTCGCCCTGCGCGAAGGCGCCGGTGATGGTGTCGGGGATGATGTTCATCAGGAAGCCGACGATGGTTGTGTCGTGCGCCTTCTCGGCATAGGCCGTCACCTTGGTGGTATCGAGCGTGGCCGGATTGATGTGCATGCCGGCGCCGGGCTGGACGACATTGGAGACGACCAGGCCGACGACAAGCGCCAGCGTCGAGAACACCAGGAAATAGATCATCGCCTTGCCGGCGACGCGGCCGACCTTCTGCAGGTCGGAAACGCCGGCGATACCGGTCGCCACCGTCAGGAAGATCACCGGCGCGATCACCATCTTGACCAGCTTGATGAAGGCGTCGCCGAACGGCTTCATCGCCTCGCCGGTTTCGGGATAGAAATGGCCGAGCAGCACGCCGGCGGCGATCGCCGCGAGCACCTGCACATAAAGATGCCGGTATAAGGGAAGTTTGCCGCGCGGCTCGGCGGCAGCGATTGCTGTCTGCATAACGTCCTCCATGGCGCCCCGATCGAAAGCTCGACTCCCCGGGGCAGTTGTTTTGAGACCAGCAGCCTCGCGACTGCTGAATTCGTGTTTGCAACAGCCGTGCCAGATACGCAGAAGAGTGCTTCAGCATTGATTTTATTGAGCATTCGCAAACGTCCGTACTGCCGGACGCATGGTCAAGTGCGACTCTCCGCATAGGTCGAATTGTGTTTTGTGCGAGTTCATGCACAAATGGGCGATGCTGCAACGCCCCGCCGGTGCCTTGTCTTCGACGCCCGAGCAACTCGCCAAGCGGGCGCGCCGAGCCTGGCTGCTGTTTGCGGCCGTCGCCCTGCTGATCGTCACCGCAGCGCTCTACGGCGCCGGCCTCTACGGCCGCACCGCCGAGGTCGAGACCCTCGCGGCGCAGGAGCGTACCGACGCCAATCTGAAGGTCGCGCTGCTGCGCGCCGTGCTCGAAAGCCCGCGTGCCCTGCCCCTGCTTTTGTCCGCAGACCAGCAAGTGCGTGACGCGCTGACGCAGAAAAATGCCGCGGCAATCGATGTGCTGAACCGCAAGCTCGAGGGGCTGGTCTCGGGCACCAAGGCGTCGGTGCTCTATGTCATCGGCACCGATGGACTGGCGATCGCCTCCAGCAACTGGCGCGAGCCGATCAGCTTCGTCGGCAACGACTACCGTTTCCGCGATTATTTCTCCGGCGCGATGCAGGCCGGAACCGCCGAGTATTTTGCGCTCGGCAATGTCAGCAAGCGTCCCGGCCTCTACATTTCGCGCCGCGTCGGCGACACAGACGCACCGCTCGGCGTCGTCGTCGTTAAGATGGAGTTCGACCAGCTCGAAGCCGACTGGCGCGAGGCGAACCGCCCGGCTTATGTCAGCGACGAGAATGGCGTCGTGCTGATCACCAGCGTGCCGTCCTGGCGTTTCATGACAACCGCACCGCTGGCCGCACCTAAGCAAGCCGCGATCCGCGACAGCCAACAGTTCGGCGACGCGCCGCTTGTGCCGTTGCCGATCATGCACGCGCAGGCGCTCAGCCCGGATGTGTCGATCGTCCACGCAGTAACGCCCGGCGGCAGCGACGCGGAGTATCTCAGCCTTTCCACGACGGTTCCTTCGACCCCCTGGCGGCTCGACTATCTGATCCCGGCTGAAGCGCCGATCGCCGCCGCGGTCCGCGAAATGCGGCTTCTTGCGCTCGGCGTCGTCGTCCCGCTGCTCGGCCTTGCCGCGTATCTGTTGTGGCGCCGGCAGTCGGCGCAGATGCGGATTGCCGCCGAACAGGCGGCCCGCACCGAACTCGAACGCCGCGTCGTCGAACGGACCGAGGATTTGAGCCGCGCCCGCGACCGGTTGCAGGCCGAGATAACAGGCCACCGCAGCACGGAAGCCAAGCTCCAAATCGTGCAGCAGGATCTGGTCCAGGCCAACCGTCTCGCCATCCTCGGCCAGGTCGCTGCCGGCGTCGCCCATGAGATCAACCAGCCGGTCGCCACCATACGCGCCTATGCCGACAATGCCCGCACCTTCCTCGACCGCAAACAGACCGGGCCGGCCGAGGAAAACCTCGGCGCTATCGCAGCCCTTACCGAACGCATCGGCTCAATCACCGAGGAGTTGAAGGCATTTGCCCGCAAGGGCCGCACCGCCGCCGAGCCTGTCGAATTACGCGGTGTTATCGAAGGCGCCGTCATGCTGTTGAGAAGCCGCTTTGCCGGCCGGCTCGACGCATTGGCCATCGACCTGCCGCCGCCGAGCCTCAAGGTCATGGGCAATCGGGTGCGGCTCGAACAGGTGCTGATCAACCTCTTCCAGAACGCGCTCGAAGCACTCGACGGCCGCGACGACGCTCGTGTGCAGGTGTCGGTCGAGGAGACCGCGGACGGCGTGACGGTCGGCGTGTCCGACAACGGACCGGGCATTCCACCCGCGATCCTCAAATCGCTGTTCACGCCGTTCAACACCTCCAAGGAAAAAGGCCTTGGCCTTGGCCTCGTCATCTCGAAGGACATTGTCGCCGATTATGGCGGCCGCATCGAAGTTTCGAGCGACGACAGCGGCACCCGCTTCACCATTCATCTCCAGACAGCAGCGTAAGCCATCATGACGAACGACAATGCCGCGCCGGTGATCCTGATCGACGACGACCGCGATCTCCTCAAGGCCACCGTGCAGACGCTGGAGCTTGCCGGCTTCTCGGTCTCCGCCTTTGCGGTGGCGGCTGAGGCGCTGGCCGGGCTCGACGCCGGTTTTACCGGCGTCGTGGTGTCGGATATCCGCATGCCTCAGATCGACGGCTTGCAGCTTTTCAATCGCATCCTGCGGCTGGATGCCGACATTCCCGTCATCCTCGTCACCGGCCACGGCGACATCGCCATGGCCGTCAAGGCGATCAAGGACGGCGCCTACGACTTCATCACCAAACCCTTCGCCGCCGACCGGCTGGTACAGAGCGTCCGCCGCGCAGCGGAAAAGCGCCGCCTGGTGATGGAGAACCGCGCCTTGCGCGAGGCGGCCGGAGAGGCGCAGGACGGCCTGCCGCTGATCGGCCAGACGCCGGCGATGGACAGGCTGCGCCGCACGCTACGCCAGATCGCCGACACCGACGTCGACGTGCTGGTGACCGGCGAAACCGGCTCCGGCAAGGAGGTGGTGGCAAGCCTTCTGCATCGGTGGAGCCGCCGCGCCAAGGGCAACTTCGTTGCGCTGAATTGCGGCACGCTGCCGGAGACGGTCATCGAGAGCGAGTTGTTCGGCCATGAGGCCGGCGCCTTCACCGGCGCGCAGAAGAAACGGATCGGCCGCATCGAGCACGCCAGCGGCGGCACACTGTTCCTCGACGAGATCGAAAGCATGCCGGTCTCGACACAGGTGCAGATGTTGCGCGTGCTGGAGATGCGCGAGGTCACGCCGCTCGGCACCAACGAGGTGCGGCCGGTCGACCTGCGCGTCGTCGCCGCCGCCAAGGTCGACCTCGGCGATCCGCGCCAGCGCGGCGCTTTCCGCGAGGATCTCTACTACCGGCTCAACGTGGTGACGATCTCGATCCCGCCGCTGCGCGAACGCCGCGACGATGTCGCCCTGCTGTTCTTCTATTTCGCCGAACGCGCCGCCGCCCGCTTCCACCGTCCGATGCCAAATGTTCCGGCTTCGGTGCATCGCCATCTGAGCGGCCATGACTGGCCGGGCAATGTGCGCGAACTGGCGCATTTCGCCGAGCGGTTTGTGCTTGGATTGGAGGAAGGCGCCGAAGCACAACCCCCTGCCCCGACCCAATCGAACGCCGCCATGAAGCTGCCGGAGCGGCTGGAGCGCTACGAGGCCGACATCATCCGCGAAACGCTTGGCCGCAACGAGGGCGACGTCAGGCGCACGATCGAAGCGCTGGGGATTCCGCGCAAGACCTTCTACGACAAACTCCAGCGCCACGGCATCGTGCGCAGCGATTTTTCCCGGTAACCGCCGCCGGGCCTCGACCGGGCGGCTCGGTTACTTGGCGTCGTGGAAGATGATACCGACAGTGTGGCGCATGCCGGAGCGAAGCCGGCTGACGCCGTGCCTGAGATTGACCCGGTAATTACCTCGTGTGCCCTGGACCGGACGATTGTGGACCGCGAAGGCGACCGCATCGCCCTGGCGCAGCGGCACCACCTCGGCGCGGCTCTGCATGCGCGGACGCTGCTCGGTCAGCACGAACTCGCCGCCGGTGAAATCCTTGCCTGGTTCCGACAACAGGATCGCGACCTGCAACGGGAACGCCAGATCGCCGTAGAGATCCTGGTGCAGGCAGTTGAAGTCGCCGTTAACGTATTGCAGCAGGAGCGGCGTCGGCCGCGTCTGGCCCTGCTCGTGGCATTGCTCGAGGAACGCGGCGTGTTCGTCGGGATAGCGCTGCGCGATACCCACGTTCCAGTCGTTGGCGACCGCAGCCAGGCGCGGATAGAGCGCGGTGCGCAAGCCGCCGATCAAGTCGGGCAAGGGATAGCGGAAATAGCGGTACTCGCCCTTGCCGAAGCCGTGCCGCGCCATGTGGACATGGCTGCGGAAATGGCTCTCGTCCGAATAAAGTTCGGCAATCTGCCGGCACTCCTGCGGCGTCAGCAGCTTTTCCATCACCGCGCAGCCATAGCCGCTCAGCTCATCGGCCAGCGTCCGCCAATCATATCCGGCAACGCGCAGCTCCGCCGATTTCACCGCCGCTTTCGCGCCTATCGAATGGATGGTCATGGCTTCGCCTCCTGTGGCTTCTCTGTCATTGAGATGGGTGAAACGGCGCGCGCGGACCACCCGTTTCTTGCTGGGTGAGCTCGTTAGCGATTGTCTCGGGGATTTCGTTGAATACAATGCAGCTGGGCTTGCCGCGATGGGGGGCGAATTGATCGGACGGGTTCGACAAAGGGACGGGGCAGTCCGGCAATTCCTCGTTTGCCTCGTCGCGATGCTGGTCTCGGCGCTCCCGGCCTTGTCCGCCAGCAGCGACTGCGTCAGCGACGACGAGGTCGAGGCCAGCACGCGGATCGCCGCCTGTACGCGCATGATCGAGGATCCCACCGAGCCTGTGGCCAACCGCGCCACTGCCTACTACAAGCGCGGCGAGGCACGGGCGTCACAAGGCGAGTACGACCGTGCGATTGCCGATTTGGGCCAGGCGATCGACCTCGATTCGAAATTCGCCGGTGCTTACTATGCCAGAGGCACCACAATGGTCGAAGTGGGCGAAAATGATCGCGCCATCGCCGATTTTGGCCAGGTGATCAGCCTCGACCCGACAAACCCGGAGCCGTACAACAGCCGAGGTGTCGCCTGGGAGCACAAGGGCGACTACGACCGCGCCATTACAGACTATGATCAGGCCATCAGCCTCGATCCGAAGCATTCCGATGCCCACAGCAACCGGGGCAACGCCTGGGCAGACAAGGGCGACTACGATCGTGCCATCGCCGACTACGACCAGGCAATCAGCCTCGATCCGAAAAATGCGGGGGCCTACAACAACCGTGGTGTTGCCTGGAAACAGAAGGGCGAATACGACCGAGCCATCGCCGACTACGAACAGGCGATCAGTCTGGATGCGAAAGACGCCAAAGCCTACAGCAATCGTGGTGCTGTCTGGGTACACAAGGGCGACTATGACCGCGCCATTGCAGACTATGATCGTGCGATCGACCTCGACCCGAAACATGCCGACACGTATGGAGATCGTGGCATCGCTTGGGCACGCAAGGGCGATAATGATCGCGCCCTTGCCGACTACGATCAGGCAATCGGCCTGGGTCTGAAAGACGCCAGCACCTACTACAACAGAGGCCTGGCTTGGTCGCACAAGGGCGACTACGACCGTGCCATCGCCGATTATGACCAAGCGATCGGCCTCAATCCTCAGGACGCTAGTGCTTACAACAATCGAGGCGTTGCCTGGAAACACAAGGGCGATTACGACCGCGCTATCGCGGATTATGACCAAGCGATCGGCCTCGATTCCCAGGATGCCACGGCTTACAACAACCGTGGCATTGCCTGGAAGAAGAAGGGTGACGACGACCACGCTGTCGCCGACTACACCCAGGCAATCAGCCTCGATCCAAAAAACGTTGATGCCTGGTACAACCGAGGCCTCGTCTGGTCTGACAAGGGCGACTATGATGGCGCCATTGCCGACTTCAGCCAGGCAATCACGCTCGATCCTAAAGACCCAACTGCCTACGACAACAGAGGCAATGCCTGGGCACACAAGGGCGACGATGACCGCGCCATTGCCGACTACAGCCAGGCGATCGTGCTCGATCCAGTACATGCCAAGGCGTTCAGGTACCGAGGCCGTATCTGGCACAAGAAGGGCGACGATGACCGCGCCATTGCCGACTACGACAAGGCGATCAGCCTCGATCCGAAAGACGCCCGTGCTTACAATGGCCGGGGCGTTGTCTGGTCGGCAAAGGGCGACTACGCCCGCGCGACCGCCGACTACGATCAGGCAATCAGCCTCGATCCGAAATATGCCTATGCCTATTTTGGCCGCGGCATTCTCTCCTTCTATTCGAGCGCGCTGGCCAAGGCGCAAGCCGATTTCGGACAGGCGGCCACGCTCAAGCCCGACAATGCCTATTTTGCGATCTGGCTGGAGATGACCGAGCGGCGCAACGGTGCGGTGGGCCACTTGCAGGAAGCGACTGAAAAGCTCGATATGACCAAATGGCCGGCGCCGGCGGTTCGCATGCTGCTTGGAGAACTAACGCCGGCCGAGGTATCGGCGGCAGCCGACGACGCCGACCCGGCCAAGAAGCGTGGCAATTTGTGCGAGGCGAACCTGTTCATCGCCGAACTCGATCGGCTGCAACGCCATGACGACGAAGCCTTGCGGCTCTACCGGGTCGCTGCCAGCGATTGCCCTGGGGACTATTACGAATACGTTGCGGCCAAGGCAGCTCTGCACGAGTTGGGCGCGGTTCCGTGAAGACAATTTCCAAGACTTTTTGATGACCCGAGGAGCGAATTGACCGGACCGGTTCGAGAACGGCACAGGTTTTTCTGGCGCACGCTGGCTGGTCTCATCCTCCTGCTTGTCACGGGGCTTCCGGCGCTGGCTGCCAGCAGCGACTGCGTCAGCGATGACGAGGTCGAGGCAAGCACGCGGATCGCCGCCTGCACGCGCATGATCGAGGATGCGACAGAGCAAGGTATACGGTCAGCTATTGTCCAAAGAGTTTTATCGAATACCGTGCCGCCAACGCTGCATTACGCGAGTTGGGTGTTTCGCCGTAACTCTGCCCGACGGATGTTCGTTTGCCGGTCGTGCAGTATCTCTTGAGCAGATCACCAATAGCCTGCTTTTCATACCCTATCTCGATACGGTCACAGGCTATGTCCAACCGGTGCTTGGCGTGGGTTGGACGCTCAATCTGGAAATCCTGTTTTACATTCTGTTCGCGGCGACTATGGGTTTTGGCGGCAATTATCGGCTTGACGTACCAAACTTCGAAGGATATGGAAATTGCCCGACAGGCCGGCACTTTACGCCCACGGAAATGGCAATGGGGGAAGACTAGTTCTTCGCGGGGAAGGCTTCGATGAACGCCTCGACCGCCTCTCTTGCCGCTTGGGCGAGATTTCTGATCGTTGGGATAACCGGCTCGTTCTCCACAAGGTCCATTTCCCGGAACACTATATCGAGGGTAAAGTCGCCGTCGTGCTTGATGTCAGGATTACTGCCGAATCCTTCCACAAGGAACGGTATTACGCCCTCATCGAATGTTTGCCCCACAAATCTGTGGCCCCCGAACAGGGTCACGACACCAGTTCTTATCCTTCTGACTGCGAATATGAGCAGGTTGTGTTTGTTCCAATTGCTCAGGTCATTGAGGGCGCAAAGATTTCGATTCCCACCGGCGGCAAAGTCGCGGTGAAACTTTATCGTCTCCCCGACAAGCCCCTTCACTTCTGGGAAGGCCTTACCTACCAAAGTATTTTCGATGCGAGATATCACGTCCTTCCGGGTCGTTCCGATTGGAAGGGTGCGCTTGTCCGGTTTGGGTTCAATCGACCGCCAGAGTCCCATCCAACAATAGTCAAGGGCGGCGCGGAGATTGCCAACGATGTCGCCGGCAAGGAGGGACACTTCGTTGCCGAATGGCAACTCAGGCGTCAAGTGGAACTCGTAGCCGCCACCGTGCGCTTGCGTTTTGATGATGGACTGATGCACGTTAGATTGGATGAGGTCGGTGCAGACCGAATTGAGGTTCTCGATGTGTTTGTTGGCCCATTCGATCTTTAGAATAGCTTTCTCGAATGACATTTGAGGGTCGATTGGCATGAAAGGTTCTCCAAAGAAGGACAAAGACCAGGATAAGGCCGACCAGCGGCGCGACGATCTGGCGAAGCGTGTTTTGAATACGCCGCCGAAGCCCAAGACAGAGAAGCGCCCGGATCGCTCCGGGACGCCCCTATCAAAAGAAGATCGAGAGAATGGCCGCGATACCAAATAGGCAGAGCGCGACGTTCACTTTCACTTCTATCGTGACCTTGGGTTTCATGGGAAATCCCTCGGTCCGTGCGCACGGAACCAAAAGGTTTCGTGTGTCATGCCAGCGTTACGAATAAGCCGTCGTTCGCTGGTGTATCGGCTCACTCTTGGCGTTGTACTTCCGCCGCCAGTGGCCCCATGTGCGTCCAAGGGTAGCGCTAGGTTTTTCGCCGTTTGATAGGCGATTCCGTCGCGGGCTCGGCATGGGCCGTAGGGATTCTCAAGATCGGGAAACCGAACACGCAAGTTCGGGGCGTTCTTGGGACTACGGTGTTCTGAGAGTGGGCCGTAATTTATTTGGAGTCGAGTCGGCGTTTCTTGCGCTTGTGGAAAAGCTTCCGCGCCTTCTGCTTAAGCGTGACCGGCTTCGTTAGTCCGCCGATAGGTAAGGCGCTTCCCGACCATACCCTTGATGGCGCGTTCGCAGCGTTCGGTGTCAGTGACGCCAAGGCCGATGCGGTTGTTGTAACGATAATCGAACTCGGCAAGGTAGCGGTGCAGATGGGCTTCGCTGACTTGGTGATAGACACCATTGATGCCGCGCTTCAGGATCGAAAAGAAGTTTTCGGCGGTGTTGATGTGCATGAAGCCGCCGAGGCGGGCGTATTCATTGGCCGAATGGTTCACGGTGCCGTGACTGGCGTACTCCCTGCCGAGACGCGGATAGATGCCGCTCTCGTCGGTCATAAGGGCGCTGGCGCGGTCGGCGGTCGTCACGATGATCGGGCGCAAGGTTGCGGCGGTCACGTTCGCAACATGGAAAGAGGCAACGCGCCCGTCGCGCTCGACCAGTGACAGAACGGCTTTCTTCGGGGCAGGCTCGCGATGTGCGCGGTTCTTCGCCTTGCCGCCGACATAGGCTTCGTCGGCCTCGACAACCTTGTTCTTGCCGCCAAGCGGACCAGACGACTTAGGATCGTCGCGCATGGCTTCACGAAGGCGATGGCAAAGGAACCAAGCGCTTTCGTAGGTAATACCCAACATGCGGTGCATTTGGTGCGCGGACATACCTTTCTTCGATGAGGTCAACAGGTGCATCGCGGCAAGCCATACGTTGATCTTGATATGGCTTCGTTCCATCAGCGTGCCGACAGTCACAGAGAACGGCTTGCGGCATTCCTTGCACTTATAGACGCCGGGGCGCGTGGACTTGCCCTGCAGCTTCGTGATGCGGTCGGGATTGGCATTGCCGCAATGAGGGCAGTTCGGACCATGAGGCCAATGAAGGCTTTCAAGGTGCTCGCGGGCCTTGTTTTCGTCAGTGTAGATCGGATCGGTGAGTTTCATGGGACCGCCTCTGAATTGAAGCGATCCTATCAAGTAAGCCGTGGTACGTCAAGCCGATAATTGCCGTTTTGGCAGGTTGACGCAAATGGCCGCGGTCGGCGTTGTCTTTGCAATCGCCGTTGCTGCACGCATCGTCTTCAAACCCGCCGCCGACACTGTGCTGTTTTTCTACACCACGCCAATCCTGTTTGAGTTCCTTGCCGGCATGGCTCTCGGCCACCTGGTCCGCGGGCTGACGCGTTTGCCTGTTTTCCTGGGTGCCTCGGCAATCGTGTTCGCCATCATGTCCGTGCTGGTGATGGTACTTGGCTTCAACTTGCCGCGAACCCTTGCTCAGGGAATCCCGGCGTTGATCCTTGTCGCGGCTTGCATCAGCCTGGAAAGCTACTTCCGGCTTTTTGCTCCTCGCGTGCTGGCAATATTGGGCGATGCTTCCTACTCTCTCTATCTAACGCACCCTATCGTGCTGCTTGCGACCGCTCCTGTCGTTGCAAGCGCCAATCTGTCACCATGGCTTGCAGGCGTGGTTATTGTCACCGCCTGCATTGCCGTCTGCCTGGCCAGCTACAGTTTTATTGAAAAGCCGCTTTTGGCCATATCGCGGATGAGCCGTTCCGCCCATCAGGTGAAGGCGCAATGAGTTGCTGCTGCGCCCCCACCAACTTGGTCGGCGTGCTATGGAGGTGCGTTGCACCTCTTGCGCACCCTCGAACACAGCGCGTCCCGAACGGCGCTGTCCCGCCAGCCTCAAACCGGCGGCGCTGAACCTCCAAAGGTGTCCTGAACACAAAAAAACCGCCTCGGCGGGCGGGTCGTCGGTGTGAATCAGCACCATACCCAAATTAGTAGCATAGCTGCCGGCACAAAGCAAGAACAAAATGTGGCGACATCGACGAAACTGCCGATAGGCACAGCGGCACGGCGGATGACATGGCTCTTGCCGTTATTAAAAATCTCTCATAAGGTATTTTCATATCAGAAAGAAAATACGATAGTTTCTTTCCTTTTATGAAAGCCTGAGCGTTTGCGGGAACATCTGGATCAGACCGACCGGCGACTGGTCAAGCTGCTGTCGCAAGATGCGCAGCTTGGCGTCAACCGCCTCGCCGAGAAGATGGCGATCTCGGTGCCGACGGTGCGCATGCGGCTGCGCAACCTGCTCGACCGCAACCTGCTCAAGATCGTCGGGCTGCTCAACCTGACCGAACGCCCCGAGCTGATCTCGGCGATCGTCGGCATCAATGCGCAGGGACGCGGCCGCGCCCGGGAACTGGCGCAGCGCATCTCCGAACTGCCTTTCGTGAACTCGGCCGCCGTCGTCACCGGACGCTTCGACATCATCGTCGACGTGACCGTGGCCGGTGATGTCGCCGATCTCTACCGCGTCACCAGCGAGCTGATCCCCGGCGCCGGTGAGCCGGGCGAGGTCGTGCGCAGCGAAACCTTCGTCGTCATGGCGTCCTGCAACAAATGGGTCAGCCTGCCGGAAGGCTGCTGGTCGGACGAGACGCGGAAGGAAATGGCATGAAGATCGCGGTTCTCGGCGGCCTAGGCCTGCAAGGCCGGGCGGCGATCGCCGACCTCGTTGCCAGCGACGGTATCGAGCAGGTGGTCTGTGTCGACACCGCAACCGACGGCGCTGCGCGGCTTGGCGGCCTGACCGACCTTGCCCAGGTGCGTTTCGTCGTGCCGGAGGGCGCGATCGGTCCGGTGCTGGCCGATGTGATGAAGGACGTCGACGCGGTCATCGACCTGTTGCCGCAACCGCTGATGCGCGAGGCGGTGCAGGCGGCGATCGCCACGCGCACGCCGCTGGTCACCACCAATTACGGCAAGGCCATCGGCGACCTCGCGCCCGAGGCCGAAAAGGCCGGCGTTTCGATCGTGACCGAATGCGGGCTCGACCCCGGCATCGACCTTGTGCTCTACGCGCGCGCCGCAAGCCAGTTCGACACCATCACCGCGATCGATTCCTACTGCGGCGGCATTCCCGAGCCGAAAGCGGTGGTCGAGCCGCTGCGCTACAAGGTGAGCTGGAATTTCGACATGGTTCTGGTCAGCCAGAACCGCGACAGTGTACTGGTCGAGAACGGCAAACGGGTCGATGTGCCGGCCGCCCGCCAGCACGACAATCGCTTCATCCACGAGATCGAGGTGGCGGGGCTGGGCAGGCTGGAAGCCTTCCCCAATGGCGACGCGCCGCATTATGCCGGCATGCTCGCCGCCGCCAAGGGGCTGCAGCGCTCCGGCCGCTATTCGCTGCGCTGGCCCGGCTGGTCGGCGTTCTGGGCGCCGCTGAAGCAGCTCGGCTTCCTGTCCGAGGACAAGGTGCCCGGCACCGGCGTTAGCCCACGCGAATTCCTCGGCCGGCTGCTCGGCCCGCAACTGCAATATGGCGCGGACGAAAAGGACCTTTGCGTCATGCGCAACGTCTTTGTCGGCAGCGAAGGCGGCCGCCGCAAGACGGTGACCTCGGAGCTGGTCATCGAACGCGACCTCGCCTCCGGCCTGTTCGGCATGAGCCTCGGCGTCGGCTATCCCGCCAGCATCGTGGCGCAGATGCTGGCACGGCGCGAGATCGCCGCGCCCGGCCTGCTCAACCCGCTGCTGCATGTGCCCGATGGCCGCTTCCTCGATGAGCTCGCCAGGCGCGGCATCAATGTCGCCGAAACGGTGAGCTGGGATTGACGATTTTCGAACGGTGGTTGCCGCCGGCAACGGCGCCGCCGCTCAAAAGGCACCCCGATGGGGTGAAACAACAAGTGGAACAACAAACGACAACAAGGAGGAATGCCCAAATGAACATTGCCAAGCTTTTCATCGCCGGCCTTGCGCTCGCCGGCCTCACCGCTGCCGCCAGTGCGGGAACGCTCGACGAGATCACCAAGCGCGGTGAGTTGCGCGTCGCCGTGCAGACGCAAGGACCACCCTTCTCGCTGGTGGGTGCTGCCGGCGAACGCACCGGCAGTTCGGTCGAACTCGCCGAACTGATGGCCAAGGAAATGGGCGTCAAGATCACCTTCCTCGACTTCGACTGGGACGGCCTGATCCCGGCGCTGCTGTCGGGCAAGGCCGATCTTCTGGTCGCCGACATGACCCCGACACTGGCGCGTGGAATGAAGGTCGCCTTCACCAAGCCTTACATGTACACGGGCAGCACAGTCTTCACCAAGGCTGGGACCGCCTTCAAGTCCACCGAGGACTGCAAGGCCAAGGGCACCAAGATCGCAGTGCTACTCGGCGCCACCGGCGAGAAGGAAGCCAAGGCCGCCTTCCCCGATGCCGACATCAAGAGCTACAAGGGCGGCGGCCCGCTGCTGCTCGACGCCGTCAACAACGGCCAGGCCGATTGCGGCGTCAACGACGTCTCGGCGGTCAAGGGCCAGTCGACCGCCTATCCGGCCGGCAGCTTCATCATCATGCCGGACATGCTGTCGAAGGAGCCGCTGGCCTTCGCCACGCGCTATGACGAGCAGGACCTGCTGGTCTGGATGAACCTGTTCCTTGACCAGGTCAGCCTCGACGGCCGCCTGCAGAAGAACCTCGATTACTGGGTGAATTCCGACGCCTGGAAGAAGGATCACTGAGTAGAGTGAATGGTGAATGGTGAATGGTGAATAGTAAGTAGGGAGTAGGGAGTAGGGAGCAGAGAAGAGCTACTCGCTACTCGCTACTCGCTACTCGCTACTCGCTACTCGCTACTCGCTACTCGCTACTCGCGTACGCCCTACTCACTACTCACTATTCACTATTCACCATTCACTATTCACCATTCACTATTCACATTCACCGCCCCACCATGCTCGAAAACTTCAGCTTCCGCACCATTGTCGAATATCTGCCCCTGTTCGGGCAGGGCCTCGTCACGACCGTGTGGCTGTCTGCGCTCTCCTTTGCCGGCGCGCTCGCCGTCGGCATCGTGCTCGCCGCGATGAATTTGCAGCGCGGCCGGCTGTTCCGCGTCCCGGCCAAGGCCTATATCGACGCGGTGCGCGCCACGCCGCTCCTGGCGCAGCTTTATTTCCTCTATTTCGGCCTGCCGCGGCTCGGCTTCGTCCTGCCCGAGCTCGTCGTCGGCATCTTAGCCCTGTCGCTGAACAGCGGCGCCTACGTCGCCGAGATCATCCGCGCCGGCATCCTGTCGATCCCGCGCGGCCAGGTCGAGGCCGGCGTCGCTTCGGGCATGACCTATGTCCAGCGCATGCGCCTGGTCATCCTGCCGCAGGCGTTCAAGGTGACGATCCCGCCGCTGCTCGGCCAGGCAATCGTGCTGGTCAAGGATTCCGCGCTGTTGTCGCTGATCTCGGTCGCCGAACTGACGCGTGCCGGACAATTGCTCGCCTCCGACCGCTTCATGCCGGCCGAAGGTTTCATCACCATCGCCGCCTTCTACCTCCTGCTCTATTACGGGCTGAAGGGACTGGCGGCGCTCTCCGGGCGCTGGCTCGGCCTCGCGGGGGCACGGACATGATCTGGCAGCAGCTGCAAAGCATCGCTGGCAGCTATCCCCTCGCCTTGCGCGGGCTCGGCATGACCGTGGTGCTGTCGCTGATCAGCCTCGTGCTGGGCACGCTGCTCGGCTTTGGCCTCGGCATCCTTCGAACCGGCGGCAACCGGCTGATCAGCGGCGCGATCGGCGCCTGGGTCGACCTGATCCGCGGCACGCCGTTCCTGGTGCAGATCTTCCTGATCTTCTTCATCCTGCCGGAACTCGGCATCGAGCTCGACGCCTTCACTGCCGGCATCATCGCGCTGACCAATCTGGCCGCCTGCTTCATCTGCGAGATCGTC
The DNA here is from genome assembly GCF_040321085.1 of Mesorhizobium sp. M0522. NCBI lineage: Bacteria > Pseudomonadati > Pseudomonadota > Alphaproteobacteria > Hyphomicrobiales > Phyllobacteriaceae > Mesorhizobium > Mesorhizobium sp. M0522. The sequence goes on along the minus strand of NZ_JAMYQW010000003.1, from coordinate 166,107 downwards.
GTCGCCGGCATCCGCTCGGTGCCGACCGGCCAGGTCGAGGCAGCACTTGCGTCCGGCCTGTCGCGCTGGCAGCGCATGCGCCAGGTGGTGCTGCCGCAGGCGATGCGCATCGTGCTGCCGCCGCTGGTCGGGCAATATGTGCTGCTGATCAAGGATTCCTCGGTGGTCTCGGCCATCGGCCTCACCGACCTTACCCGCGTCGGCTGGCTGGTGGTGCAGCGTGTGCCGAACGGCCTGCTGGTCTTCTTCCTCGTCGGGCTCGGTTACTTCATCGTCTGCTACCCCCTGATCATGCTGGCACGCCGGCTGGAGCAACGCATGGGCGCGGCGCATGGCGAGGTGCAGTTGTGACATCGAACCTCAAGGGTCCGGCAATATGACCAAAACCGGCATGATCGAATTTCGCGGCGTCAACAAATGGTTCGGCACGCTCAACGTGCTCAGGGATATTACGTTGAGCGTCGAGCCGCGCGAAGTGGTCGTCGTCTGCGGCCCGAGCGGCTCGGGCAAGAGCACCCTGATCCGCTGCATCAATGGGCTGGAGACGATCCGGGACGGCGACCTGACGGTCGACGGCCAGCGCCTCGGCGACCCCGCCACCAACATGACGCGGCTGCGCACCGAGATCGGCTTCGTCTTCCAGTCGTTCAACCTCTACCCGCACAAGACGGCGCTCGAGAACGTCACCCTGGCGCCCATCCATGTCCGCAAGATCCCGCGCGCTGAAGCCGAGAAGGCCGGGCGCGAATTGCTCGCCAAGGTCGGCCTCGCCGACAAGGTGAACGCCTATCCGGCGCAGCTGTCTGGTGGCCAGCAGCAGCGCGTGGCGATCGCGCGCTGCCTCGGCATGCGCCCCAAGATCATGCTGTTCGACGAGCCGACCTCGGCGCTCGATCCCGAGATGATCTCGGAAGTGCTCGACGTCATGGTCGCCGTGGCCGAGGAAGGCATGACCATGATGGTGGTGACGCACGAAATGGGCTTTGCCCGCAAGGTCGCCCAGCGCGTCGTGTTCATGGACGCCGGCGCCATTGTCGAGAGCGGCACGCCGGATGAGTTCTTCTCCAACCCGAAGACCGACCGCAGCCGCGCTTTTCTGAGCAAGATCCTGCGGCATTAGGGCTAACAACTCAATTAGCTGACTGCCGGCTGCGACCGAGATGAGTGGAAATCGACCTTAGGACTCGCGCACCGTGACCTTGGTCACAGCTCTGTCGCCACGCTCAATCTTAATGCGCTTGTCACTCGGGATAGGCGGTGGAGCTACGTTAGCAATCTTTCCATCCTCTAACCGATCCGCAGTCAAAAGCTCTTCCGCTCTCGCCGTCTTTAGGCGCTCTAATTGATTGATATACAATCCTGACATGCCGGCCTCCCAAACGAAAAAATCGGACAAGAATATTGTTAATAGCGAGCAGGCAGGCGGAAGAAGCAACTTGCGAATTAGAGAAAGCGCATCACGCTTTCAATATAGCGGCCGAGTCCCTGGCCCTCAATATCAACTAACGGACGTGGTTTACACAGCATGCCGAGAGGTCTGCAGAGGGTTCAACTCGGTCGTTCAGAATGATTGGGTTTTGACCTAAAACGTCAGCCGGCCGTGGCCGGCGTCTTCAGCCAAACGTCGCCAGAGGGTCGGCGCTGATCTCGACCCAGCCGACGGGCTGAAAGAAGCACAGTTCTGGCTCGATGACGCCGGCAGAGCCGATGGTCCCGCCAGCGCAATTCCTTTCTCTGCCCGTTTTGGACCGACGCTTCTCAGAACGCGAAATCCGCGGACTGAACGACATCGGCTGGGAGCCAGGTTTCATGAACTTGCAAGATCTCGGGCCCCCGGCTGTAGCCGCGATCGCGGACCACCATCGTCGTGACCCGGCCATTGTTCGGTTGATCGGAGTCCTTCGCGTCGCGTTGCCATTCGTGGTAGTTCACGACCGCCAGGTCGGCGCTTTGATGGCTGATCCGGATGTCGCGTATCTTGATACGGAAGGCCGGATTCGATCCGTAGATGCTCTTCATGTAACCTGCGAAGTCTTTTTTCCCGAACGCCCTGCCGCCTGGCATGATGGCGACCAGATCTTCGCTGATCCGGTCGAGCGCGTTCTTCTTGAACGTCGCATCGTCGCCACGACATCGGCCCGTCACCCAGTCGGTGAAGAATTCGTGGATGTCGTGGATCGTCGCTTCGATTTCCTTCGTTTGAAGGGACATTTTTTCCTCCTGTCTTAAGATGATGCTGGATCAGGCGCTTTGTGCTGTGGCTTGCCCGACCGGACGCTCCTTGAGGACAGCCCGTACCACGCGAGCCACAGGCACATGAGAAGCGAGGAAATCAGCCAGATCGGACCTCCGATGCCGATCCCGAGCTGCTCACCGAGTGTCCACCCGGTTGCCGAAAGGATACCGAACGCCGAGCCGACGATCGCGGCCCATCGGGGCAGTATCCCGACGTCATCGCGGGCGTCGTGATACGCGACAAGCGCTGTCGCCAGGGCGAGCGCCCAGACTCCGTTACCCATGCCGCCGGAAAACGCCCACCAGGTCATGAAGGCGTTGGTGTCACCCCGGTCGGCCGCGACCGCGACCACCGATGCCTCGGCGACTGCGGTGGAGAACGTGGTCAGGGCGCCGAGAGCCATCACCATCCAGGCAGAACTCAGCATCGGCGAATGCCGGACCCGGGGGTTGAGCGCCAGGTTCAGGAACGAAGCGCCGGCGATCAGGAACAGCGCCGCTGCCGCCGTCCAATGGACCGTAGCCCATCGCCCATGGCCCTCGGCGATATTCTGCATCTGAACAGACAAATCCGCGTCCGGTGGCCCGTGGAAGACGAGCGCAGCCGCCAGCAGTAGCGTTCCGGTGGCGAGCCAGACACCGCCCGGCCCGCTCATGCTGTTATTATTCGTTGGCATCGGGGAAACCTCCTGTGGCCTTTACCACGCCATGAGGTTTAGACCCGCGCCACGGTTGCCCGCTTCGGCGTAAGTACCCACGCAACGAGGATTTTGGGGTTGGGTAGGATTACCCAAACACGTCCATGCCGATCAGGGCGTGCTCGACCGCATAGGCCGTGGCTGCCGCGCGCGTGCGCACGTTCAGCCGCGTCAGGATATCGCTAACGTGACGGTCTACCGTCCGCTGGCTCAGACCGAGCTCGCCGGCAACTTCCGGGTTGGTCAGGCCTGACGCGATCAGGCGCAGAACCTGCGTCTGTCTGGGGGTGAGAACTTCGCTGCCTGTCGCCGTCATAGTGACCCGCAGCTTGCCGGCAACGGCTTCGTCGGGGCGCGCGCCGAGCTCGCGGAAAAGTCTTATCGCTTCGTCCAGTTCGGTCCGCGCCGCTTCAGTATCGCCGGTTGCGAGACAGGCCCGCGCTGTCAGCACCCGCATCCGGGCAAGATGATAGGGCGCCCGAAGCTCCCAGAGGATCGCTACCGCGCGCCGGATATGGGCCAATGCCTCCGCGGCTCGACCAGCATGGATCAGCACCCGCGCGGTAGCCTCAGCGGCTGCGGCGCGGACTGCATCCGCGGAATATTGGCGCGCGCAGTCGTGCAGTGTTTCGCACAGCTCCCAAGCGTCATCGGCCGAACCGATAGCGAGAGTGATTTCCACCGCAGCCGGCAAGAGGCGGAGTTTGCCCGGCATGTCGTCGACGGACTGCAGTGCGCGGCGGATCGCCGAAAGGGCCGGCTGCTCGTGCCCCTGCTGAAATCGCATAAGCGCCAGCCCCGGCTGCGGATCGAACCCGAGCCTGCTCGCTGCGCGATAGGCGGCATCGGCCTCGTCCCATTGGCCGCGGAGGCGAAATACCTCGCCCTTCTGGTAGAATGCCGGACCGGCGTGGTGCTTCGAGGGCCCCTGCTGAAGGCGGATGCTGGCGACACCGGCCTCGCGGCCGGCCTCGTCCCAGTGGCCGTCGAGGATCAGGATTTCGGCCCGGTGGATCAGGCATCTGCCGGTGAAGGCAACGATGTCGGGCTGTCCCGCGCACCATCCGACCAGCGCCGATGTCCATTCCCTCGCCCGGCCCGTGGCATGAAATTTCTGACAGATCTCGATCACGCTGCAGTAGACCAGCCCGGTGACGATCGGCGAGAGCCGGCCCGAGGTGACCGAAACCATCACCTCGTCCAGCAGTTCGAAACCGCGCACATAGTCGCCGCGCAGGATCAATATCCGCCCCTGAAGGTGGCGCGCGATAGCCAAGAGGTCCGGATCTTCGCAGCGCTGTCCGATCTCCGCGGCACGTGTTGCGTGCGCGAATGCTTCGTCCGGACTGTCGGCGGCGAGGCTTTGTTCGACCATTGGGAGCTGAAGGTAACCGTGTTCTGCACATTCCTGCGTATGATCCTCGACCAGCCGGTTGGCGCGCGTCAGCCATCCGCTGCCTTGGGCGAATTCACCGCGAAACATCAGGGTGAGCCCGATCCAGAAGCCGCAACGCGCTGCGGATCGTTCGCGTCCGTTCCGGAGATGCTCTTCGAAGGCCCTTTCGTAGTCCCGAACGAATTCCTCCTCGCGCCCAAGCATGTAGGCGGCTTCCCCGAGGCGCTGGAGCTCGGCGCCGCCAAGTTCACTGCAGCGGTCTCTGTCTGACAGTTCGCGGTGAAGCCTGGACCAATCGCCGCGATTGGCTAGCTCCGCATACGGATCCGATGCAACTGCACCGTCTTCCGGCGACTTGTCGGGTGATCGGTCGGAGGGCGCGGGCATAGCCTCAGAATAGCACATATCTTGCTGAGGAGGTGGCGCCAGGTTACCAACGTGACAGAAGTTCGTTTCGGGCTCAATCGAGCCGTTCATCGCGTCCGCCGCCGAGGACCGGGAACGGTGATGGAATGCTGCCATTCGTCTCGTCGATGGGAACGAGTAGGTAGCGCCAATATCGCGACATTCATGGCGCTTCTCAAAAGCTCCCCTCGCGCAACGGCTCGAATCGACCCATTTCTGCCGTTCCGATATCGGCCTCACCACCTCCAGGGCGGACATTCACCCATTATTCGGCGAAAAATCTCGTTCCGATCAAAGCCGCCCTACTTCGTTGCAGCGGCTGCGGCTCGCCCGAGCAGGTGGCTGACAGCTGAGCGCAGGAACATTCGGCGCGCCGCGTGACCATGGCTGGTTCCTCTCACGATTCCCTGAACGATATCACTGCGTATCGGTGCTCAATTCGGCCCGCTTCTCATCCGACACGACTGCGAGGTCGAGCACCTTCTGCAATTCGGCCGCATGGCGGAATGACGGTTCGGCCTGGAGGCCGCTGCGCACCGCATCGACGAAGCGCTGGTAGTTGGTCTGCACCGTTCCGGCGTCCAGAACTTGCCATTTGGCGTTCTCGACATCCTCGCCGATGCAGGCTTTCAGCTCCGAGCCGGTCAGATTGTGCACGACTTCGATGCCACCCTTGTCGCCGTAGATGCGCAGTCGGAGCTCGTTGAGATGGCCCGTCGCCCAGCGGCTGGCATGGACGACGCCGAAAGCGCCATTGCTGAAATCGAGCGCCATGGTGAAACTGTCGTTGGCGTCGAGCTCGTATTCGCCGATCCGGTTGCCGGGCGCCTTGTCGAAGGACCGCAGGCGGCAGAACACATGGTCGATGTCGAGCGCCGCGCCATAGCTGGCGAAATCGAGAATGTGAATGCCGACGTCACCCAGCACGCCATTGGAGCCATGGCCGCGCGACAGCCGCCACAGCCATTTCGGATCGGTGCGCCAGTCGCCCCAGAACTTGGATATCAGCCAGCTCTGCAGATAGGACGCCTCGACATGCCTGACCGTGCCGATCTCGCCTGCCAGCACTATGGCGCGCGCTCTCTGCAGCGGCGCGACATTGCGATAGGTCAGGTTGACCATGTTGATGATGCCGGCCCGCTCGGCCGCATCGGCCATTTCACTGGCCCTCTGGTAATTTTCGGCGAGCGGCTTTTCGCACAGCACCGGCTTGCCCGCCGCGATCAGCATCATGGTGGTCGGATGGTGGATGCGATCGGGCGTCACGTTCGCCACCGCGTCGAACTTGCCCCATGCCAGCGCCTCGTCCAGCGACGCGAAGCGGTTGGGGATACCGTAGATGTCCGAAAACTTGTCGACGCGCGTGCGGTCGAGATCGACGGCGCCGATCAGTTCGACGCCCTCGATCTTGCCGAACTGCCTGGCGTGCTCCTCCGCCATCCAGCCGGTTCCGAGTATCAACAGACGCATGATTCTTATCCTTAGGACAGGGCTTTATCTTCTTGTTCGATCATGGATTTGGCCTAGCGAAAGCCGGCTTCGCCCGCGGAATGAAGTTTTCCGCCGCGCTCGACGATCGGTTCGAGCGCCTTCTCCACCGGTACGTTCGGCGCATCGAGGATGGCCGGATTGGAGCCTTGCGGGTTGTGCGCCCATTTCACCGCATTGCGCAGCACCTTCTGGACATTGGCCTCGTGATAGGTCGGATAGGTCTCATGGCCTGGCCTGAAATAGAAGATGTTGCCGGCGCCGCGACGATAGGTCAGCCCCGACCGGAACACTTCTCCGCCCTGGAACCAGGAGATGAAGACGGTTTCGAGCGGCTCCGGCACGGCGAACTGCTCGCCGTACATCTCCTCGTTCTCGAGCTCGAAATACTCGCCAAGTTCCGCGGCGATCGGATGGCTTGCGCTGGTCACCCAGAGCCGTTCGCGCTCGCCGGCCTCGCGCCATTTCAGCGTGCAGGGCGTGCCCATCAGCTTCTTGAAGATTTTCGAGAAATGGCCGGAATGGAGAACGATCAGCCCCATGCCTTCCCAGACGCGGCGCGCCACGCGCTCGACCACTTCGTCGGCGACGGCGCCATGGTCCTTGTGCCCCCACCACAGCAAGACATCGGTCTCGGCCAGACGGTCGGCCGGCAGCCCATGCTCCGGCTGCTCCAGCGTTGCCCACGACACTGATATCTCCGGGTCGAGCTTCAGTGCATTGGCGATCGTCGCATGCATGCCGTCGGGATAGATGCCCGCGACCACCTCGTTGGTCCGCTCATGGATGTTCTCGCCCCAAACGACAGCGCGTATTGTCATGATGTCCTCGTGATTGTTTGAAGCTGGAGCCGCCCCTACGGGTCAGTCATAATATCCTCGGCCGGGAATGAAAACCGTTTCGCGGCCGGCTGCTGACAATCTGTTGGAAATCCGGCGGGGAAGTCCACACTGCAAAGCCAGCGATGCCGGCGGGACAGCGCCCCCCTCTGTCCTGCCGGACATCTCCCCCACTTGGGGGGAGATTGGATATCACGCCGGTTTTCGCAAATCGCCAACGTTGCAGGAATGAGCGGAGCGTGAAAACTGCCGATCTCCGCCCTCGTGGGGGAGATGTCCGGCAGGACAGAGGGGGGCGCGAAGGAACGCTACAGAGCGGCTTTCATTCTCCGCCGCCCGCGAGCAATCTAAGCGCCTCGCCCCTCTTGGGCGACGCGTGTCAGCGGCTTCGACAGCCGCGGCACGACTACAAGCCGCTTGATCTTGCCCTTCTTGTAGGCGGCGAGGAAGCGGGCATAGTCCTTGAAGACGACGCAGCCATTGGATTCGGCGCGCCCGCCGCGCAGCATGTAGGTGTGGGCGAGCAGGCCGTCGCGGCCATATTTGTTGCTGCCGCTGGCCGGCGTCAGACGGATCGCCTCGACACCGTGAAAGCGCGATTCCCGCATCGTCAGATTGTAGGTATCCGGCGGCGTCGGGCCGACATTCTTCTTGTGGACGTAGCGTGGCTGGTCGACCATCGCGCCCAGTCCCGAATGTGCCTCCAGCCGCGAGCCGTCGGGCATATAGACGGTCTTGGCCGAGATGTCGTAGACGGCGACGCCAGTACCCATGTTGGGCGTGGTGAACAGGTTCCTGAAGGCTCCGCCGAGACCGCCGGAAGGCATGTCGGGCTTGGCATAGGCCAGCATGTCGCCGCCCTGCGTCTTCGACCGTTTGCCCGGCTTGCCCGACACGGCCGGCACTGCCGCTTGTGACGAATTGCGAGGCGACAGGCTGCCGGGTAGCGTCTCGGCCGGCGGAGCGTCGGCCGTCTGCACCTTGCTCGCCCTGGCGGTCCTAGAGGTCTGCGCCTTGGGCGGCTCCGTTTTCGATGCTTGATCCTTTTGCGCCTGGGCCCTTGGCGCCTGGTCTTTTGACGCCTGATCTCTTGACGCTTGAGCCCGCGGCGCCTCGGCCGGCTTATCGATGTCCGCCCGCGGACGCAGCGTCGGCAGCGGAATGCTGTCGGGCATGTCGTCTTGCGGCGGCAGCGAGGCTAGCTGGACCTCAGGTTCTTGCGGCTCTTGCGAAGCCGCGGGCTCGCTTGCCGCGATGGCTGCCGGGAGCACATCGATCATCTGCTCCGGCAATGTATTCGCCAGCGCCAGCGCCAGGCGCGACGAGCGTTCGATCTCCGCCACCTCCGGCCCGAAGCGCACCGGTGCCGGGCCGTTCGGGTCGGGTATGCGTACCGGCTCGGCGAACCGGGCGTGGGCCGGCAGGCTGGCGAGCATGACGGGAGAGCGGGCTGAGGCACGGGCAAAGGCGGCGGCAAGCTTTTGCGGCGACAGCGCGGCCTTGGCGACCACGTCGTCGAAGCTCGATTGCCGCGACGCATCGGCGACAAGCGGCACGGTGTTGCGCTTGAGGCGGGCCGATTTTCCCTGGTGGACGAAGTTCGACGCCGACCGCAGGCAGTTGGCATCGCACCCGTGCTGCAGCAGCTTGGCCGACAGCGCCGCGTTGGCCGCGGCCCATGTCGGGGCCTGCGCCTTTGCAAGGCTGCGGCGAGGATCGGCAAGCGCGATGGTGCGCGGCGCGAGCAGGCTTTGCGGGAGACCGTTGGAAGCGGCGGTGAGCGAAGTTCCCATCGAATAAAGGCCGGCCAAGGTCGCCACCGACCATAAAGCAATGGCTGCGCCGACGGCCGGAACCGCGACCCAGCGCAGGCCGGGCCTCATCGAAGTCAATCCAGTTGCAGGACTGTCACCCCGGGTTTTCGCACTTACAAACGCCATTCAACCACTCTCAATCGGCCGATGCCGGCTAGCGGATTTCGCAGCCGTGACATTCACAGTTCGCCTGGTGCCCCCAGCACGCTTCGCGTCTGTTGCCGATTGATTCAAAAGATGGACAAAGTTGGTTAACCAATCCCTCTACCGACCGCCGATTGGGCGACGGTCACACCGAAAAACGCCCTCCAAAACCTGCATAGTTGGCAAAACTGCCCTCCAATGATGACTTTGCTGCCCGTTTTTGTCGGCCGAGTCAAGAAAGCGAAATGACTAGACCTTGCTGGGCGGAGTCGGCCATGGCTGCGAAAGTGAAGCCGGGCCGACCGGAATCTTGCGGCCGGCAGCCGCCGCCATCAAGCCCCGGCGATCGGTCAGACCGGCGATTATCGACCTGGCACTTGTCGACCTGCCACTCGGGCGAATGAACGTTAATGTCTGAGAATTCGGGATAGCGGCAAGATGTTTGCCGCACAGCAGCTGAATGTCGCCAAGTGCCGGAGCGGGATATCCAACACCTAGGCCACAGCCACCACTATGTGAGCCTGGATTTTGGCAGCAACCTCGCCGCTGCCATGCCTGTCTGCAATCGCGGCTGCGGCGTAGTCGGTTGCAGCGTCCAGTTTTCCCGCCTCTCTGGCCTCGATTTCATTGCGAAGGAGAGTGCCCTGGCAATAAGCAACGGCCGGAAGACGCGGCGAGGAGGCACGGCTTTGTTCGGCCCTCGTCTCGATCACCACACCGGAAAAACCTGCGTCCTCCAGCTCGCTACGGATCAGTGCCGTATCGTGGTAGCCATGCGGCGTGCGTGCCAGAAAGCGCGGCGGATCGTTCGGAAAAATCCTTGCGAGAGCGTTCGTCACATCGTCGGCAAACACGTTCTCCTCGATGCGATCCCATACGCTGAATAGAAAATGTCCTCCGGGCTTCAGGACTCGCCGGGCTTCGCGGTAGGCAGATGAGCGGTTGGGAAAGAACATCGCGCCGAACTGACAACAAACGAGATCGAAGGCCGCATTTTCAAACGGTAGCGCCAGAGCATCCGCCTGACGCCATTTGATGCGATCGTCGGGAGCTTGCCGCGAAGCGGCGTAGTCGAGCATCGGCTGGTTGAGGTCGGTTACGACATAGCTTGCATCGGCGGACAGTTTTGGCGCCAATGCGCGGGTGACAACCCCGGTGCCCGCGGCGGTTTCCAAAACGGCGCTTGGCGACAAGGACGCTGCCCGTCGTGCAAGATCTGCGGCGAACGGCTCGAAAATCAACGGCACCATATAGCGGTCGTAGTTTTCCGGAATTGAGCCGGCGAATACCTTGTCCGTTTCCAACATTGCTATCCCCCGCCGTCCGTTTGATGGCTCGTCAGCATAGCATGGAATTGTTTGCTATTCGGTCGCATTCGACCGGGAGGCGGTTCGCTCCCGGAAGCTCCGAAACGCCGTGCTGCAATTATCTGCATATGTGTTAATATATTGTGGTCATGCGCATTGGTGCGTGGCCAAACATAAAATGGGAGGATGCGATGAAAACCATAAATCGCAGGTCTGCAATCGCGCTCGGCGTGACGGCGGCAGCGGTAACGCCTTTGTTCACGCTGGCGGCTGCTGCAAAGGTCAAGAAATACGGCCCGAAGGAAGGCAAGGAGATAGCCCCCGGCGTCAGATTGGTCGAGGTCGGCACCGGCAATTCCGATATCCCCGCTTACAAGAGCATCTCAATTGTCGATATAGTCTTTCAGCCCGGAGCAGCCGCCCCTCAAATGGTGATGGACAACGACATGGTCTGCACCATTGCTGCCGGTGAATTCACGATCAAGAAGGCGGACAAGAAATTCAAGCTCAAGGAAGGTGACGTGTACACCTGCTCCAAGGGCAAGACCGACGAGGCAGCCAACACCAGCAAGGTGGTCGGCATCCACCGCATCGCCGTCTTGATACCTGCCTAGGGCATGCCGCCGAAAATCGGGCCCGCGTCCTCCATCAGGGACGCGGGCCTTTTGATGACGTGCGTGGCCTTGAGCGGTTCATCGTTTCACCGCTTCGACCCGGTCGACTTCGTCCAAGTGTGGTGAGGCTCATGCTGTTCATGGTTTTCCTCCGATTTTACTTATGAGCGGTTCTCCCTCCGCCCGCTTTGAAAGGGTGCGATTATATTAGAGATCGCGCAGGTTTCCGGCTGACTGCTGCATTGGCGGAGTGGCAATCGGCAGCGCGCTGAGCGTTTTGGAGTTCACGAAATGGCCCGGTGCTCTTCCCGAGCTGCCCCCCAGACCTCGCGCGCCGCGTCTGCATTCAGTGCCGGGATTCCCAGGCCGACGATCAGATCCGGCCACGCCGAGCGCCACAGGAAGGCCGTCACCAATCCGGCCAGTATGATCGCAACATTGGCGACCGCATCGTTGCGGGCCGAGAGGAATGCCGCCCTGGTAAGACTGCCGCTGTGATGGCGGTAGCGCGCCAACATGTAGGCGCATGACAGATTGACCGCGAGAGCGCCCAACCCCGCCAGCGTCAGAGCCGTTGGCTGCGGCGGCACCGGCATGTTGAACTTTTCCCACGCGGTCCACAGCGTCGCCAGGCCCGGCACCAGCAGGATAAGCGCCAGCGCCATGCCGACCCGCGAGCGGGCACGCAGCGACCATCCCATGGCGAGCAGTATGAGGAGATTGACCGAGGCATCTTCCAGAAAATCGACGCTGTCGGCGAACAGCGACACCGAGCCGATCGCCAGCGCGACGGCGAATTCAATGCCGAAATAACCCAGGTTCAGCAGTGCGACGACAAGCACCACCCGGCGAAGGCCGTCCGACGTGATGGCTTGCTGCATGGTCTGCCCTAACACGATGCCGTTGTCGCTCTTACCAGCTGCTCTTCCACCGCAACAGCCGCATGGCATTGGCCGTCACCAGCACCGTCGCCCCGGTGTCCGCGAGAATGGCGGGCCAGAGGCCGGTGATGCCGGCGATCGTCGTCACCAGGAACACTGCCTTCAGGCCCAACGCAATGGTGACGTTCTGCTTGATGTTGGCCATGCTTGCTTGGGACAGCCTGATCATGGCCGCAACGTCGCCGACGCGTCCATGCAGCACCGCAGCGTCAGCCGTTTCAAGAGCCACATCGGTGCCGCCGCCCATGGCAATGCCGACATCGGCCGCGGCAAGTGCCGGCGCATCGTTGATGCCGTCGCCGACCTTGGCTACCCTAAGCCCCTGCCCCTTCAACTCGCCGAGGATGCGCTGCTTGTCCTCCGGGAGCAGTTCGGCGCGCGCCTCGATGCCGAGCTGTTTGCCAATGGCAGCCGCCGTGCGCTTATTGTCGCCGGTTAGCATGACTGTCCTGATGCCTGCATTGGTCAGCGCCTTTAGCCCGGCGAAAGCATCCGGCCGGGGTTCGTCGCGCATGGCAATGAAGCCGGCCAGCGCGTTGTCTACAAGCAGCACCGCCACTGACTTGCCTTCATCGTTCAATGCCACGATGCGTGCCGCCTGGTCTGCTGGCAGCAGGTTTATCTCGCCCGCCGCGACTGGCGATCCCAGAAACAGGTTCTTGCCGCCGACACGACCGATAACCCCTTTACCGCCGATCGCTTTGGCTTCGGCGGCAGGCGGCACGGGAATGTTGCCGGCTTTGGCCCTTTGGAGGATGGCCAAAGCGAGGGGATGGCTCGAGCCGATCTCAAGCGCTGCCGCGAGCGAAAGGATGTCGCGTTCACTGGCACCCACCGCAACGACATCGGTGACCTGTGGCTTGCCGAGCGTCAGCGTGCCGGTCTTGTCGAGCGCCACGGCGGTGATGGTCGCGAGCCCTTCCAGCACCGCCCCACCTTTCATCAGCAGGCCGCGCCGGGCTCCGGCCGAAAGCGACGCCGCGATCGCCGCCGGAACTGAAATGACCAGCGCGCACGGGCAGCCGATGAGCAGCAGCGCCAGCCCCTTGTATATCCATTCGTTCCAATCGCCGCCCAAGAGCAGCGGCGGTGTGGTGGCCACGAGCGCCGCGACGGCGACAACGCCGGGCATGTACCAGCGCGAAAAGCGATCGATGAAGCGCTCGGTCGGCGCCTTGTTTTCCTGCGCCTCCTCGACCAGCTTGATCACGCGTGCAATCGTGTTGTCTGCGGCGGTCGCCGTCACCTTGACGCGCAGCACGCCGTCGCCGTTGATAGTGCCGGCAAAGACCGTGTCGCCGACGTCCTTGCGCACCGGCACGCTTTCACCGGAGACGGGTGATTCATCGATGGCGCTCCCGCCTTCGGTGATCTCGCCGTCAGCCGGAATCCGGTCGCCCGGCCGCACGAGGATGATGGCGCCCACAGCCAGGCTTTCTGCCGGCACCTCGCGGGTCTGGCCGTCTTTCTCGACGAACGCGGTTTTGGGAACGAGAGTCGTGAGCGCTTGAATACTGGACCGTGCGTTGCCGGCCGCAACCCCTTCGAGCAACTCGCCGATCAGGAACAAGAAGACCACCGTCGCCGCTTCCTCGCCGGCACCGATGATGACGGCCCCGGCCGCCGCCACAGTCATCAGCATTTCGATTGTGAACGGAATGCCTGCCGCTGCGGCCATGGCCGCTCGGCGCGCGATCGGAGTCAGGCCGAGCAGCATTGCGGCGATGAAGGCCCACTGGCCGGTCGCGGGCCAGGCGTAATCAATCGCGAAAGCCACGGCCAAGGCGACTCCGCTGGCGATGGCCAGGCGGCCCTTGGCGCTGTCCCACCATAGCTCCGACGCCGGCGCATCATCGTTATCATGTAACCCCGCTACGTTCTCGTCGTGATTGCGCCTTCCGTCGGCATGGTTGTCGGCGGATTGATCGGACGCCGGCGTCCCAGACTTGGAGGTCAGCGGAGCGACGGCGTAGCCGAGGCCGGTGACCTTCCTCTCGATCGCGCCGAGATTGCTTTCGGGAGTATGAGTGACCGTCAGAGTGCCCGCCGAAACGGATACGTTGATGTCCTGAACACCAGGCATCCGCCGCACGGCCGTATCGATTTTGCTGGCGCAACCGGCGCAATCCATGCCTTCCACGCGGTAGCGGGTCTGTTGTTTGGTCGCAGCCATGGTGAACCTCTTGTATCTTCGACCGCGACGCTACATCCTCTAGCGACTAGAGGAGCAAGCGAAAATGCCAGCAGGTATGACCATCGGTGAAGCGGCCCGACACAGCGGCGTGAAGGTTCCAACCATCCGCTACTATGAGCAGATCGAGTTGCTTCCTGCCCCTGCCCGCAGCGAAACCAATCGCCGGCATTATGAAGCGGCAGACTTGCGCCGGCTCGCCTTCATCAGGCACGCGCGCGAGTTGGGGTTCGAGATCGAAGCCATCAGGGCGCTGCTGACGCTGCAGGATAATCCCAGCCAGCCTTGTGCGACCGCCGACGCCATTGCCCAGGCGCGTCTGGCCGACGTGGTTCAGCGGATACGCAGCCTTACAGCATTGAAAGCCGAGCTGGAGCATATGGTCGAAGGCTGCCGGCACGGAAAAGTCTGCGAATGCCGTGTCATCGAGGTGCTGGCGGATCACGATAAATGCGAGCATCCTCACCATTGATTTGCCAGAGCAGAGCTCGCGTCAGCCCCGATGTCGCGGCATCCGGAGCTTGCAAAAGCCGCACTTTACGGTCAACCTGAGCGGATGATGGCGCGCCTGTCACCAAAACACCTCCTGGTCATGCTTCTCGCGGTCGTCGTGACCGCCGGGTTCAGCCTGTCCGCCGCTCAAGCTGCCGTCATGTCGGCCAGGATGGCAGTCGACGGGCACATGACCATGGCCGCAGATACCGGCACCACCGACGCCGACATGGCCAAGATGGCCGATGCCAGGGACGGTGACTGCAACGCTTGCCTCAAGGGCTCGGCCGGCAATGACAAACCGATGCAATGTGCGCCGACCTGTGTCGCACCGGTTCTGGCGGTGCTGCCGGAGGCTCTCCCCGTGACGGGACTGCCGCAGCCCGAGCTGCCGTCGGCGCGTCCCGCCCCGTTCCTGCACGGGCGAAGTCTGCTGCCCGAGCCATTCCCTCCAAGACCCAGCGCTCTCGTCTGACGCCGTTTCTGCCGTTCCACGGCTGATTAGCGGCGTTTGATCGCCCGGTTGCGCGTACTGCGCAGCGGGCGCGGTAGCAATTCAATCGACGTCGCGACGTTCGCCGTCGGTTACCGCAAGGGTCACAAAAGTGAATTCCGTTTCAAATCCGTTCATAACGCGCCGCAAATTCCTGCTTGCGGTAGCAAGCATTGCCGCCGCGCCGATCCGCCCTGCGCTGGCGATGGCCACGGGCGAATACCGGATCAGGGTGGCGCCGGGCCAGGCACGGTTCGCCGGCCCTGATGGTCCGCGCACTCCGGTATGGGCCTATGATGGCACGATCCCCGGCCCGACACTGCGCTTGCGCCAGGGGCAGCCCGCTCGGATCATCGTCGAGAACGGACTGGACGAAGACACCACGGTTCACTGGCATGGCATCCGGCTGCCGAACGCCATGGATGGCGTGCCCGGCCTGACGCAGAAGCCGATCAGGCCAGGTGAAAATTTCATCTATGAATTCACCCCGCCCGATGCCGGCACCTTCTGGTATCACCCGCACGCCAACAGCCTGGTCCAGCTCGGCCGTGGCCTTGCCGGCGCACTGGTCGTCGAGGAGGTCGAGCCGGTCGCCGTCGACCGTGACATTCTGTGGCTGCTGCAGGACTGGCGGCTTGCGGCCGATGGACAGATCGCCGGCGGCTTCGGCAGCGCGATGGATGCCGCCATGTCCGGCCGCGTCGGCGGCCTCGTGACCCTCAACGGTGCGCCGCCGGCGGACCAGAAGGTGCGGGCCGGCGAGCGCGTCAGGCTGCGGCTCGCCAATGCCTCGCTTGCCCGCATGATGGCGCTGCGCTTCGAAGGCCACCGTCCGGTCGTCGTCGCCATCGACGGCCAGCCCTGCGATCCGCATGAACCGGAGGGCGGTCGCCTGGTGCTGGCGCCCGCCATGCGCATCGACATCGTGCTCGACATGCAGGGCCACCCCGGCAGCCGCCACGCGGTGATCGACGATTTCTACGACGGCCTCGCCTATACGCTGACCACGCTGGCCTATGACGCAGCGCCGCCGCTGAGAACCCATCCGCTCGACACGCCTGTCGGCCTGCCGCGCAACCCCTTGCCCCAGCCCGACCTCGCTGGCGCCGAGCGCCAGGAGATCGTGCTGCAGGGCGGCATGATGGGCGGCGGCAAGCTCAAGGGCGTCGGCGGCATGATGGGCATGGGGATGATGGGCATGAACGGCGGTGCGGCCTGGGCGATCAACGGCATGTCGATGACCGGCGACGGCCATGCCGGCATGGCGCCGCAGTTCACGCTGTCACGCGGCGCCACCTGCCATCTCACCATGCGCAACGAAACCGCCTGGTGGCATCCCATGCATGTCCACGGCTTCAGCCTGTCGGTCATCTCGCGCAACGGCTCGCCGGTGCCGCACCGGCAATGGCAGGACACGGTGCTGCTCGCCCCCAAGGATACGCTCGAATGCGCCTTCGTCGCCGACAATCCGGGCGACTGGATGCTGCACTGCCATGTCGCCGATCACCAGATGGCCGGCCTGATGACGGCGTTCCGTGTGACCTGAAACTTTTATCCAACCAAGGAGAACTGCAATGAAACTGACCTACCGACTTGCCGCCCTGTCCCTGCTGATCGCAACGCCGCTGCCCGCCTTCGCCGCAACGATCAACGCCGTCATGTACAAGAACCCGCAATGCAGCTGCTGCGAGTCCTACGCCAACTATCTCGAGCACAACGGCTTCAAGGTCGACATCAAGCCGGTCAACAATCTCTCCCAGATCAGCAGCGATGCCGGCGTGCCGGCCGACCTCGAAGGCTGCCACACGCTGATGGTCGACGGCTATATCGTCGATGGCCTGGTGCCGGTCGAGATCGTCAAGAAGCTTTTGACCGAGCGCCCTGCCATCACCGGCATAACGCTCGCCGGCATGCCGGCCGGCGCCCCAGGCATGGGTGGCGAGAAGCAAGGCCCCTTCGTCGTCTACGCCTTCACCAAGGACGGCAAGGCGCCCACCGTCTACGCGACCGAGTGAGGACATTGTGAGCAAACTGGCCATGGTCCTGGTTGGCATGCTGCTGGCGTTTTCGTGGCCGGTATCAGCCGCTGAGCCGCCGCAGAACTTTGCCGTTCACGAGGCGCCCGTCCCCGTGCCGGAAATCAGCTTCGAGGATGGCAATGGCAAGCCGAAAATGCTTGCGGATTTCCACGGCAAGGTCGTGCTGCTTAACGTCTGGGCGACATGGTGCGCGCCCTGCCGCAAGGAGATGCCGACGCTCGATCGCCTACAGGCCAAACTCGGCGGTCCGGATTTCGAGGTCGTCGCGTTGTCCATGGACCGCGCCGGTCCTGAGATTGTGAAGAAGTTCTTCGCCGACATCGGCATCAAGCACCTCGCCCTCAACATCGACGTCTCGGGCAGGGCCATGTTCGCCATCGGAAGCGTCGGCCTTCCGGCAACCCTGCTGGTCGACCGCGACGGCAAGGAGATCGGCCGGCTGATTGGGCCGGCCGAATGGGACGCCCCCGACATGGTCGACTTCATCCGCAGCCGCATCGCCGCCAAGTGAGAAAGGGACAGATATGTTCGGGCTAAAGGCTCGCTGCGTTGCATCGGCTTTGAACGAATGGAGGTGCTTGCTGCTAAACGTAATTGCCATTGCGGCGCTGACCGCGGGCTTTTCGTATCAGGCGCAAGCCCACTCGCTCGACGAAATCGACGCCACGCTTGAGGCCGACGAGAAATATTTCCAGCCGATCGACAAGCCGGCGCCTGATTTCACGCTGCGCGCCGCCGACGGGCGTGTCGTGCGGACGGCCGATCTGCGCGGCAAGGTGGTCGTCCTCCACTTCATCTACACGTCGTGCCCGGATGTGTGCCCCCTTCATGCCGAGAAGATCGCCGAGATCCAGAAAATGGTGAACGGCACGCCGATGAAGGACCGGGTCAGCTTTGTGACCATCACCACCGACCCGACCAGGGACACGCCGGACGTGCTCAGCAAATACGGGCCGGCGCACGGGCTCGATCCCGTCAATTGGCTGTTCCTGACCACGATGGAGGATCAGCCGGAGGATGCGACCCGCAGACTGGCGGAGGCCTTCGGCCACAAGTTCACGCTGACGGATGATGGTTATCAGATGCACGGCACCATCACCCATGTGATCGACAAGGAGGGCCGCTGGCGGGCGAATTTCCATGGCCTGGATTTCGCATCGGTCAATCTCGTCACATTCGTCAATGCGCTTACCAACAATGTCGAGCGCCCGCACCATGAGCAGGAAACGGGATGGTGGGCGAAAATCAAGGGCATGTTCTGAGGCATCATTTGCACGTGCCGGCGGTCCGGCGAAACAGAGGGAAGGAGAACCCTGTGACCCACAAGTCCAATCCATTGAGCGGAGCCGTCGGCAAAATGGCCCGTGCCGTCATGCTGGCCGGCGCGACGATCTGGCTCGCGCTCGGTCTCCACAATCAGGCGATCGCCGCGGGCGAGATGTCCCAGGACCAGTTCGACCAGCGCATTCACGACTACATTCTTGCGCATCCAGAGGTGCTCGTGCAGTCGCTGCAGAGCCTCGACGCCCGCCAGCGCGAGGCTGCCGCAAAAGAGGCGAAAGCCGCTTTGACGGACAAGGCGGACGAGATTTTCCGGGACCCGGCGAGCCCGGTCGGCGGCAACGCCGAAGGCGACGTCACCATGGTCGAGTTCTTCGACTACAACTGCCCCTATTGCCGGCAGGTTGCGCCGATCATGGCGCAAGCAATGGCCGACGATCCGCAGCTCAAGATCGTCTACAAGGAATTCCCGATCCTCAGCACGGATTCCGTATTTGCTTCCAAGGCGGCTCTCGCCGCAGTGCGCCAGGGCAAATACATGGCGTTCCACAAGGCCTTGTATGCGGTGAAGACGCGGGTGACCGAAGCGGTCGTGCTGAAGGTGGCTGCCGACGTCGGTCTCGATGTGGCTAAACTGAAGACCGACATGCAGCAGCCCGATATCCAGGCGTCGATCGACCGGAATACGCAACTGGCCCAGGCGCTGAAGATCAGCGGAACGCCAAGCTTCGTCGTTGGCGAGCAGATTTTCCCCGGCGCGACCGACCTCGCAACGATGAAGAAACTGATCGAGCAGGCGAGGACCAGCAAATGAGCCGAATATTTTGCCCAAACCGACGGACGGTTGTTCTGGGGAGCGCCTTTGGCGCCGCTGCGGTCGTGAGCCTGCTCAAGGGGCCGGATTTGGCGATCGCCGCTGAGGATCCCGATCTGGCACGCCGTTTCAGATATCTCAGCCAGAACGGCAACAGCACGTGTTCGACCAAGTTCACGGAATCGATCGCGACCATGCCGGCAACGTCGCGGATCACGGGCTCGTGCTGCAGCCCGATGGAGACGAAGCGCTATGCCGAGCAGGTGAGCGGCCTGGCCAGGTACCGCGAGATTGCGATGATCCCAAGCGATCCGTACGATATTCCGGCCGGCATCGCACAGAAGATGATGCCCTACTACGATGTGAAACTCTCCGGCGAAGAGCAGCAGGCCTACGACTATGCGATGGCCAATTCCAACGAGAAAGGTCCATGCTGCTGCCAATGCTGGCGCTGGAAAGTGTATGGCGGGCTGGCGAAGTTCCTGATCCGCGAGCACGGTTTCACCGGCAAGCAGGTCGTCGACGTCTGGGATCTCTCAGACGGCTGCGGCGGAGGAGAGTAGAGCCGGGCGACAACTCGGCTGCGGTTCAACAAGCGCTCTCAACCTGTTCTAGCTTCTTGAAAGGAGCGCTTGACCTTCCGGTGGCTGGAACCGTTAGGCTCATTGCTAACTTCCGGAGGTCGTCCAATTGCGGACCGAACCATGAATGTCGAAAGGCAGCTACTGGCCCTGTCAGAGAGGCATATCGGCAAGGCAGATCAGATGTCGCGGAACACTTGCTGCGGGCGCTGGAGGCGCTGGATTAAAGCCCTGCCCTTTCGGAGTTACCGCGTGGCCAGCATGTTCTGGCAGAAGCCTATTATGAACTCGTTCGTCTATAGCATTGAACGTGCCTTGATTGACCGGCAAGCCACCGCCTTCGTGGGCTGATCGAGTTCGCCTTGACGGGCGTACATGGCGAACTAGTTCCCCTCGCAATCGCCGGTGGCAGCGGCGGCGGGAGGGATGGTTGTGATGATGATGGACGGTTCAATGTGGATGATGGGCGGCATGGCGCTCATTTGGGTCCTGGTGCTTGTCACCCTCGTGCTCGCGATCGCGGCGCTGGTCAAATATTTGCGAACCTGACGGCATAGGCAGTCGGGGTCAAAAGAGCAAAAAGGGCGGAAAGTTGTAGTCGTCATCGGAAGCAGCAGCGTCATCGGGTCGGCGTCGGAACTGGTCCGGCCCCTCGGCTCTTAACGTCTGTCGCCTTCGGCCCTCTCAGGAGTGGCAAATCGCCGGCTATGAGGTCTGGATGGCGAAGCGCAAAGACACGGTTATTGTTACCGGCAGCACCGGCTTCATCGGCTCGGCTCTGGTCAACAGCTTCGCCGACCGGTTTGCTCTCGTCGGCCTCGACCGGGCGGCGACGCGTCAGCCGCCGCCGGCCGCGGAGTGCGTCTGCATCGACCTGACATCGGAGGACGCCGTGGCAGCCGGCTTGGCGCGCGTGCGGACGGCCTATGGCGCCCGCCTCGCCTCGGTGATCCATCTTGCGGCCTATTTCGATCTCACAGGCGAACGGAACCCGCTCTACGAAAAGATTACGGTTGGCGGCACCGAGAAGCTCCTGCGCGCCCTGAAACAATTTGAGGTCGAGCAGTTTGTCTTCATGAGTTCGATGCTGGCGCACAAGGGTGGCCGACCAGGCGACATCATCGATGAGGATTGGCCGCTCGAATCGAACCTACCCTACCGCACCTCGAAGATCGAGACCGAGCGCCTGATCCATGAGCAGCACGGGGCGATCCCTGTCGTCTATGCCAGGCCGGCCGGCGTCTATGATGATCTCGGCCGTAACGCATTCCTCGCCAATCAGATTGCGCGTATCTACGAAGAGGATCCGACCGGGCATGTATATCCGGGTGACCTGCTCACCGGGCAGTCGTTCCTGCATCTGGAAGACCTCACCGATGCGGTGGGGCGCCTTATAGATCGGCGGAAGAAACTTCCCACGGAGCTGGCGCTGCTTCTCGGCGAGCCTGAGGTCATGGGCTACGGCGAACTTCAAGCCGAGATTGGTCGGTTGATCCGTGGCGAGAACTGGGAGACACGGGAGGTGCCGAAGGCGCTCGCCAAGGCGGGTGCCTGGGTCCAACAGGACGTGCTGGGCGAAGAATCATTCGTTCGTCCCTGGATGGTCGATATCGCCGACGACCACTACGCGATCGATATCAGCCGTGCCCGCAATGTCCTCGGCTGGCAGCCCCGGCATTCCCTGCGCGAGACGTTGCCGCGGATCGTCGACGCGCTCAAGGCAGATCCCGCCGGCTGGTATCGGGCCAACAAGCTCAACGCGGCCAAGGTGGCCGGCAGCGGAACAAAAGCGCGAGAGAAAGACAAGGCGTTCGAGGCCAAACACGACAAGATGAAACCCGGACACATGGCCGAGATGGCGGGGATGGGCCAGCAGATGCTGTGGGCTCATTTCCTGGTCATCACGCTTGGCGTGTGGCTCCTCACCAGCCCGCTTCAGTTCGCGCTGTTCGATCCGGCGGCGGCCGGCACTGTGCGTGACGTCACGCAAGAGCGTGGACTGTGGGAACCGGTGCTGCGCAACGCGCTCACCGGCTGGAGCGACATTGTCTCGGGCTTGCTGCTGATGCTGTTTGGCGGGCTCGCACTGTCGCCGCGTTTTTCCTGGGCGCAATGGGGCACGACGATCGCCGGCCTGTGGCTGCTGTTCGCGCCGCTGTTCTTCTGGACGCCGAGCGCCGCCGCCACCATGAACGACACGATCGTCGGCGCGCTGGCCATCGCTTTCTCGGTGCTCGTCCCGATGATGCCGGGCATGAGCCACGAAGGGATGATGGACGAGAGCACCGTTCCGCCTGGCTGGACCTACTCGCCGTCATCCTGGCTGCAGCGCCTGCCGATCATCGCGCTCGGTTTCTTCGGTTTCCTCATCGCCCGCTATCTCACTGCCTACCAGCTCGGCCATGTGGGTGCTGTCTGGGAGCCGTTCTTCCCCGGCGGAGACGGCAGGAACGGCACGGAATTCATCATCACATCCGACGTTTCTCGAGCCTGGCCAGTCGCTGATGCCGGGCTTGGCGCCGTGGCCTATATGATCGAAACCCTGATGGGCGCGATGGGCACGGCGACCCGCTGGCGCACCATGCCCTGGATGGTGACCTTCTTCTTCATCCTGGTGGTGCCGCTCGGCGGCGTCTCGATCTTCTTCATCATCATCCAGCCGATCATGATCGGCACCTATTGCACACTGTGCCTCATCGCGGCGGCGGCCATGCTGGTCATGATCCCGCTGACGCTGGACGAGGTGGTCGCCATGGGCCAGTACATGCTGCGCAGCGTGCGGGCAGACCGTCCGTTCTGGCGCACCTTTTTCCAAGGCGGGCCGGAGCCGAACGGCGAGGCGGACAAGAACGATCCCGGCTTTTCCGCCGCGCTTGCCGCACAGTCCGCCGCAGCCATTCGCGGTGTCACGTTTCCATGGACGCTGGTCGCATGCTGTATCGTCGGCGGTTGGCTGATGGTCTCGCGGCTGGTCTTCGGCACGGCCGGCGCCATTGCAAACAGCGATCACCTCTCGGGCGCCATGATCATCACGATCGCGGTCTGCGCCATGGCCGAGGTGGCACGGCCGTTGCGTTTCCTCAACCTGCCGTTCGGGTTATGGCTGATCGCAGCGCCCTGGCTGCTCGACGGCGCGACCAGAGGTTCGACATTGAACAATGCCGTTGCAGGGCTAGTTGTGATCGGCCTCAGCCTGCCTCGGGGGCGCCGAAGCCAGGAGCACTACGGCTCATGGGACCGCTATGTCGCCTAGACGAAGCCTGGAACCGGCTTGGTCTTGCCGCTCAGTTGCGCGCCCAGCGTCAGTGCCTGCGGGAAATTCTGGACGATCGCCGCCATCAAGGTGGCGCTGCCGGGGCGAAGGGCAATTCCGGCAACGGCCGCGGCGGCGTAGACCCGTATCGAAAACAGTCTTTTCCAGGCCGCCTCGTAGCGTCTGGCGGCAGCCTCGCGCCCTGCTCGGCCACTTGGCGCGCATGCGAGTTCGCAAGCCAGCAGCCAGCCGGACTGAAGCGCCATCGAGATGCCCTCGGCGATGACAGGATGAGACTCTCCGGCTGCATTGCCGACGCGGAAGATGTCCCCTTCGTAGCACGAGCGAATTCCCGGCCGGATCGGACCTGCGGCAAGCCACGGACCGTCGAGGAGAGCCGGTTCCAGGGCGTCCCGCACGCCCCGGCATGAATTCAGGAGATGCCGGGAGACCGCATCGGCGGCCGACACGTGGCTCCGTTGTTTGGGGCCATATTGTTTACGCAGCCGCGCGAGCATATCGCGCCGGATGCAGCACGAGATCGACAACCGGCCATGATCCGCCGAAACCATGCCGCCATAGCCGCCGGGGAAGGCCAGCAGAGGCATCAAATCCGGCGCCAGGGACGACCCGGTGAAATGTGCCTTGAAGCCGAGCAGGTCCGACGGCCGGTTGGCCTTGCCGAACTGGCTGGGCAATGGTCCCGGTTCCCACGAGCCGTGTGCGGCGACAATCACCGGCGCACGCAATATCGCCGCTTCATCCCCGGCCTGAATTCGCACCCTTTGCATCTCACCGTCCGGCTCGATGGCGACGGCGCGGCAGGGCTGGAAGATTTCGACACCCGCCGATCGCGCCGCCTGTAGAAGCAGAGAGTCGAGAATGTCCCGGCCGAGCGCCCGGCCGAAGCTGTCTTTCGCGCGAGGCCCAGCTCCTGCACGTGGCATTGCCGCCTCGACGCAGGTCTCGCCGGAAAACAGGCCGACGCGGCGGATTTCGGGGCCGGCATTGGTACGCCAGGCATCGCCGATCTCGAGCCGGTCGAGAAGCGCAAGATTGCTTGCCGAGATGTATTCGCCGCAGACCTTGCGGCGCGGAAATGCGCTTTTTTCCACAATTGCCACGGTCCATCCGCGCCGGGCCAGCGTGAGCGCGACGGATGTGCCCGCCGGGCCGGCACCAATGACGATCGCGTCATGGGTCGACAATCGCGTCATGGCTCGACACTGGCACTGGCGCCGACGAAGATGTGGGAAAACAGGCCGGCGCGCCGCTCCTCGACCGGTTTGCCGTTGGCCGCAAGCCAGAGACGGGAAAGCTCGCTGCCGCGAAAGCCGGCACGCACGCTTTGCGCCGCGTCGTTTCGTGTGACGTCGTTGGCGCCGATTGCCGGCAGAAGACGGGTCGCGGCCAGCGGCAGTTTCGCCCGCAGCGGCTCTGTCGCGATGAGCAACGGGGCTTTCGGCCTGATCAGCGAAAACAGACGCACGAGCTGCGCATCGTCGAGGTGATGCAGGAACAGATTGACGGTGACGGCGTCGAACCGCGCACCCTCGATCTTTCCTGCCCAGTCGAAGACATCGGCGGTGACGCCTTCGGCCCTCCACCCCAGCCTGTCAAAATCGCCGCGCAATTGCGCGGTGACGAGGCCGACGCGGTCGAGCATTACCAGTTCGACCCCAGGCCAATGCCTGGCCATGCGCCGCGCCACCGCCAGCATGAAGGAGCCATCGCCGGCGCCGATCTCCAGGATGCGGCGTGGCGGCGTTGGCACGAACCTCCTGAGCAACGACGTCATGATCGGCACCTGAAACATCAGCATATTGATGCGCCGAAGGTCGCGGCGCGCGGCCAGCGCTCGCGGATCTTCGGCCGCAAGTCCGTCGAGGATTTCCGGCGCAAGCTGCCGGTGCTCCAGGCCGCTCATGACACCGTTCGAAAGAGCATGGTTTCGGCCGTCAGCCCGGGTCCGAACGACATGCCGCAACCGAGCAGGCCGGGTGGCGCCTTCAACATCTCCTTCATCACGAACATGACGGTCGCCGACGACATGTTCCCGTATTCGCGCAACACCTCGCGCGATGGTTCCAGCGCGGTGGGCTCCAGTTCCAGGGCCCTTTCGACGGCGTCGAGCACCGAACGTCCACCCGGGTGTACGGCCCAAAGGTCGATGTCTTCCGTCGGCCGGCCGCCGAGCATGGCGGCCTGGCTGTTCCGCAACGCTTCATGAATCGCTGCCGGGACCTGGCCGGAAAGAACCATTTCGAAGCCGTGGTCGCGAATATTCCAGCGCATCAGATCCCGCCGCTCCCGCGCCACCAGACAGTGAAAGCTGTCGAGCTCGATGCCGGCCGGCTCGGCGGTGACGAGCGTGGCCGCGCAGCCGTCGCCCCAGAGGCAGAACGACAGCAGTTTTTCCAGTTCGGTGGTTTCGCGCAGATGCATCGTGCAGAGCTCGATATTGACCAGCAGGATCTTGGCCTGCGGGTCCGAGCGGACGATGTGACGGGCCAGCTTGAGGCCGTTGATCGCCGCGTAGCACCCCATGAACCCGATCATCGTGCGTTCGACACTATCGGGCAGCCCGCAACGCGCGATCAGCTCCAGATCGATGCCCGGCGCCGAAAAGCCGGTGCAGGTGGTGACGATCAAATGGGTGATGCGGGAAGCGTCATCGCCAAGCTGCAATCCGTCGATGCCCTTTTGTGCCAGAACAGGTGCAGCATCGTCGAACATCGCCATTCTCATGGCCGTTCCGGGAAACGCGCCCCGGATGAAGGTCCCGGCCAGGTCGGCAGTTGGTCCTTCTGGGTCGGACGCCGGCGCAAAGCAGGAATAGCGGTGCTCGATGCCGGCAAGATCGGCCATGCGTTCGAAGATCCTCCGCCGATCGGCCGCGAGCATGGAGGCCGCGAAACGCAGGTAGAATTGATGAACCTCGTGCTCCGGCACCGCCGTCGCGATCCGGTTGATATAGGCGTTGACGGGCATATTCTGTCTCCTCGGCGTGTGCACGGTGTAACGTGCCGCCGGAGGGTCCTTGCTCATCGTTACCCGGTGTCGAACACCGGGTTTTGAGCGCTGTTCGATAAACGTTTCCGAAAACTGATTTCTTCCCGAAGGTTCAGTGTGCGCTGTTGGCAGGCAAACGGTTGGAGCGGGCGGGCGGTTGCGTCGGGCATCCAAAATCGCCACATCATGTTGACCTTCCATCTACTGGAAGGTCTATTTCCTCCAATAAAGGAGATTTCCGCCATGAACATCGGCGTCGCATCCGAAAAATCCGGCCTGCCGGCCAAGACGATCCGTTACTACGAGGATATCGGGCTCTTGCACCCGGCCCGGACGGACAATGGCTATCGCGATTACTCGACGGCCGATATTCACCGGCTGCGCTTCCTGCAGCGCTCGCGAAGCCTGGGGTTTTCGGTCGACGAATGCCGCCAGCTGCTGTCGTTGTACCAGGACAGGGAACGTGACAGCGCCGACGTGAAGGCCATCGCGAGCGCCAAGCTGGTGGAGATCGACAGGAAGATCGCCGAACTGGTCGGATTGCGCGGCTTGCTTCACCAATTGGTCAGTCACTGCCACGGCGACGAGCGGCCGGATTGCCCGATTATCGACGAGCTGGCAGGACAAGGCGTCGCCCAGTGAGGTGGATTGAAAATCGGAGCGGCTGACGTGCAAACTTCGCTGTCATGCCGGCTTGTGCTGCCGCACGACCTTCCATTCATGCCAGATCAGCACCATGACGACAGCATCGAATACGGTCAGGACAAGCAGGCCGAACGAATGGGTGTAGGAGTAGCGGTAGACTTGATAGGACATAAATGCGCCCAGCGCCGCAAGCGATGCCGGATACGACCACAGCTTGCCTCTCAACAGCCCGACAACGAGCAGCAGTTTTATCAGGCCGTGGCTAAGCAGGTAGAAGGCATAAAACTCCTTGCTGGCGACGGAAAAGTGGCTTGCCATCTGCGACAGATAGCCAGCTATGAAATCGTTCGGATCTTCGATCAATTCCTCTTGGGTGAATGTATTGACCCAGGAGGCAATGGCGTCGGTGGTGACGACATAAAGCAGGATCCCGCCCACGCATTCGATCAGGGCATGCGCCCCTTTAAGCCAGATGCTGAGCTCGAAAATCTGATGGATGCGGCGTTCGTCTACTGCTTTCACAAAATTCACCTTGCGATCGACAACAGCGGAAACGAGAAACGATGGATGCAGCCCTAACCCACTGGATCAACGCGGCAGCCGGGATCAGCCCTTTTCTTGATAAGGCAATGATCGCCGTCTCACAAATCGGCGTTCCGCTGATGGTGCTGGCTGTTGCCCTGCAATGGTGGGCAAAGGCCGACCGCCACCATGTGCGCCATGCTGCCTTGTCCGCCGGCTTGGCGTTCCTGCTCGGTCTGGCGATCAATCAGTTCATTTTGCTATTCGTCCACCGGCTGCGGCCCTACGATGCCGGCGTGACGCATCTGCTGATTGCGCCCAGCGCCGACTGGTCGTTTCCCTCCGACCACGCGACAGCCAGCTTTGCGGTTGTTGCGGCTCTTGCAATGCAAGGTCTGCCGCGCCGGACGCTGGCCCTCTCCATCATGGCATTGCTGATCTGCTGGTCGAGAATTTATATCGGCACCCACTATCTCACCGACGTGATAGGCGGTGCCATCACTGGCGTCTTAGGTGCCGTTGTGGTCCGATTGGCCTATCGCGAGAACTCCCGACTGGACAGTCTGGTCACAAGAATTCTCTAGCTCCTTATGTGCCAACGATGAGACGAGCAGCTATCATAGCGGTCCTGTCGCTTGCCTGCGTCTCTGTCGTGCTCGCCGCCGCCCATTCGGGTCGTGATGCGGTCATCCAGGCTCGCCAGGCCTCGATGAAGGAAATGGCCGCGGCGGCAAAGGCGATCGCTGGGATGTTCGACGGCAAGCAGGCGTACGACGCCGCGGCCTTCAAGGCGGCGGCCGAGACCATCCGCGCCCGCACCGGCCCTGCCCTGATTGCCGAATTCCCAAGCGCGACATTGGGTGCGCCGTCAGGCGCCAGGCCGGATATCGACCCCGCCCGCGCGGAGTTCGAAGAGCTGGCTCGCCACATCGGGACGCTGGCCAGCGCCTTGGCCTCCGACGCCGAGCGGGCGCCGCCGTTTATCACCGACGACATGAGAATGGGTTCCGGCCTGGCAATGGGCGGTGGCAGCCTGCTTGGCAAGCGACCATCACTCGCGGAAGCCGATCCCACTAAATTGCCGGCGGAGCACCTCCTGCATCTCATCTTGCAGGATTGCTCGAGCTGCCATTCGAAGTTCAGGCAAAAGGTCGAGTGATAGCGTCAGCTTCGCTGCAGCTGACCCGCCATGAAATTGCGCCAGCCGCCGAAATGCGAAATCTCCTTTGCATCGGTGAGGCCGGCACTTTCGACGAGGAAGCCTTTCGGCGAAGTTCCGTCATCAAGCAGAAGCGTCCCGATGCCGAGCGGCGGCGGGATCGCGGCAACAAAGCGCCCGAAGGCTTGTGGCGAGAGCCGCCAGACTTCGACCTCGATCGCTGTCCCCTTGCCATTGCAGCTGCGCTCGAGCCCCGGTCGCGACACCGACTGGCCGGCGAGCGCATAAAGCCGGTAGAGCGGCGCCGTTCTTGCCGCCCGGGCGAAAATCGCGCCGAGCTGCTGCAACTGGCCGTTCAGCGCCATCCCCGATAGATGCGCGCCGACCACGGCCAGCTCGATCGTGCCCTCGTCCACGCCCGCCTGAACATCGCCGCGCTGCGGCTGCGGCCAGCCGGTAGCACCAAGCGAAAGGCCGCTTGCCGCATGGACATCCTGCGCAAGCGACGCCGGCAGATGGTCCTTGCCCGCCGCGGCAACTAAGGTGACGCTCATCGGCAGACCGTCGCTGCGGGTTCCGCTCGGTACCGAAATGCCGCACATGTCGAGCAGATTGACGAAGTTGGTGTAAGTGCCAAGCCGGCTGTTGGTGACGATGGGGTCTGCCAATACCGCTTCAACCGTGTAATGCGTCGGCGCGGTCGGCACACAGAAAAGATCGACCGAGGCGATGACCGGCGCCAGCCTGGCCTTGTAGCCTTGCAAGGCATAGAGCCCGTTGAAGGCGTCCGCGGCTGAAAGTGTTCGCGCGCCGCCGATGATCTGCCGCGTCACCGGATGCATGGCGGCCTCTTTGGCTTCCATGAAGTCCCTGATCGCGGCATAACGCTCGGCCACCCAGGCGCCTTCGTAGAGCAGGTTGGCGGTGGCGTAGAAATCACCGAACGGGATTTCGACCAGCCGGCAGCCCAGCGTCTCCAGCGAGGCAAGAGCCGCCTCGAAACCCGCCTGCATCGCCTCGTCGCCGAAGAAGGTCCAGTCCGCCCTGGCCGGCACGCCGACAGTCAGCACCGGCGGGCGCGCGGCAAGGCCCTGGACGCCGAGGTCACGCGAATAGGGGTCGGCGTCGTCCTTTGCCGCCGCCGCCTCGAACACGCGGTAGCCGTCATCGACGGTGAGCGCGAAGACCGAGATGCAGTCGAGCGTGCGGCAGGCCGGCACGACGCCGGCGGCCGACAGCGCGCCGACGCTCGGCTTCAGCCCGACGATGTTGTTGAGGCCGGCGGGAATGCGCCCCGAACCGGCGGTGTCGGTGCCGAGCGCGAAGGAGACGATGCCGCGCGCCGTCGCCACGGCCGAGCCGCACGAGGAACCGCCCGGCACCAGTTTCGGGTCGATCGCATTCCTCGGGATTGGATAGGGCGTGCGAACGCCGACCAGGCCGGTGGCGAACTGGTCGAGATTGGTCTTGCCGACAACCAGCGCGCCGGCGGCCTTGAGCCGCGCGACGACGGTGGCGTCTTTCGCCGGCAAGTAGGCATATTCCGCACAAGCCGCCGTGGTCGGCATGCCGGCGACGTCGATGTTGTCCTTGACCGCGAATGGCACGCCCCACAGCGGCTTTGCCGCGGGATCGAACGGGCCGAGCTTCTCTGCTTCGGCAAGCATCTCCGCCCTGCTCGCCAGATGGATGAAGATGCCCGGATCATCGGCCGCCGCGAGCCGCGCATGCACCGTATCGACCATCTCGCCGATGCTGACGCCGGCCTGATAGGCGGCGTGCAAGTTGCCTATGTCGAAGCGGATGTCGTTCATTTGGCCTCGCCCAGAATGACTACCGGCACGTTCCACTGGATGAGCACCACGCAGCCATCCTTCGTCCACACCGAGTGTTCGGTTCCGACCGGGTTCAGAATCACGCTGCCCGCGGCATGATCGCCGTTCTCGTCGCTCTGCGTGCCTTCCAGCACGATGATCGTCTCCAGCCCGGCATGGCGATGACGCGGCACGCTGGCGCCAGCCCGGTAGTTCAGGATGGCAACCGACGGTTCCATCGGCCCACCCTTGAGCAGCCAATGCACTGTGATGCCTTCGCGAAAATGCTCGAATGGCAGATCACGCCAGCCCCCTTGGATGAGAGCCGCGTATGCGACGTTAGGCATTGGAAAGTCCCTCGAGCACCTGGTCCGTCGTTGCCGTCCAGCCGACGATGGCGCCCTGCGCCCTGATCATGGCAAGGGCTGCCGCCTTGAACTCCGGAAAATAGCTCTCAGTGGCATCCTCCGCCAGAAGGCATTCATAGCCGCGGTCGTTGGCCTCGCGCATCGTCGTCTGCACGCAGACCTCCGTCGTCACCCCGGCAAAGACCAGTTGCTGTGCGCCAAGCCGCTTGAGGTCGTCGCCGAAGCTGGTGGCATAGAACGCGCCCTTGCCGGGTTTTTCGATGACGATCTCGCCAGGCAGTGGGGCAAGTTCATCGAGGATCGCCGTTCCCGGCTCCCCGACGATCAGCACACGACCCATCGGCCCGACATCGCCGATCCTGATCGACGGATTGCCGCGATTGCGCTTGGCCGGCGGCAGATCCGAAAGGTCTGCCTTGTGGCACTCCATCGTGTGGATCACCGGCAGGCCAGCGGCGCGAAACCCCTCGATCAGCCTCTTCACCGTCGGCACGATCGCCGTGACCCGGCTGACGTCATTGCCGAGGCTGGCGCCGAAGCCGCCGGGTTCGGCAAAGTCGCGCTGCATGTCGATGACGACCAGCGCCATCGCCTCGGGCTTGAACACAAACGGAAACGGCAGCGCCTCGATCCCAGCCATCAGTGATGTCCCGCCATGTGCTCGCCGATCGTCTGCACGCTCGCCTGCGCGATCGGCGTCTCGTAGACCAGCGCGCCGTCCGACATGACGAAGATGCGGTCCGAGAGCTCGAGCAGCTCATCAAGGTCCTCCGACATAAGGAGCACCGCGGCGCCGGCATTGCGCGCCTTCATGATGCGCGCGCGTATTTCGGCGACGGCGGAGAAGTCGAGGCCGAAGCAGGGGTTCGACACGATGAGCAAATCGACCTCGCCGGTCAGTTCCCGCGCCAGCACCGCGCGCTGCACATTGCCGCCCGAGAGCGACGAAATCGGCGAAGCGAGCGAGGCCGTCTTGACGTTGAACTGTTCGACCAGACGGGCCGCGTAGTCCCTGATCGCACTCATCCTGATCCAGTTGACCGGCTTGCCGGCCTCGTTGAGGTCGAAGGTCCGGAAGGCCATGTTTTCCGCCACCGTCATCTTCGGTGCGCAGGCATTGCGCAAGGGCTCCTCCGGAATGAAGCGGACATTGAGCGTGCGCGCCTCGCTGCGGCTGGCGCCATAGGGCGAGCCTTTCACCAGAACGTCGCCGCCATTGCGCGCCCGCTGTCCGGCAAGGACTTCGAGAAACTCCTTCTGGCCGTTGCCGGAGATGCCGGCAATGCCGACGATCTCACCCGACTTCACATCGAGTTCGCCGATGTCGATGGTTTTCAAACCGGTGCGGTCGGGCGCCTTCAGCGACTTTACCGTCAGCACCTGTCTGGCGCCGGCCGGCACCGGGGCGCGGCTGTCGAGTGCGGCGATCGGTTGGTCGCCGATCATCATCGCCGCCATCTGCTTGTGGGAAAGTTCGGAGACCTTTCCGGTTCCGGTCAGCCTGCCCTTGCGCAGCACGGTGATATCGTCGGCAAAGGCCGTCACCTCGTGGAATTTATGCGAGATCATCAGCACGGTGAGGTCGCCGGTCCTGGTCATCTCGCGCACCAGGCCAAGCACTTCGTGTGCCTCGCCGGGAGTGAGCACCGAAGTCGGCTCGTCGAGCACCAGGAAACTGCGGCCGAGATAGAGCTGCTTGATGATTTCGAGCTTCTGCTTCTCGCCGGCCGCAAGTTCCGCCACCTTGACGTCGAGCGGCAGCTTGAACGGCATACGCTGCATGAATTGCGCAAGTGCGGCGCGCTCCTTGCGCCAGTCGATGACGCCGGGCACCTTCTCGCGCGAAATGACCAGGTTCTCCGCGCCGGTCAGCGACGGGACGAGCGTGAAATGCTGGTAGACCATGCCGAGCCCCAATGCCGAGGCATCCTTCGGACTGGCGATCGCGACCTCGCGGCTCTCAACCAGCATGTCGCCGGCGGTCGGATGGTAAAAACCCATCATGCATTTGACCAGCGTCGACTTGCCGGCGCCGTTTTCGCCGAGCAGCGCATGGAACGATCCCGCCGGCACCTTGATCGAGACGTCGTCCAGCGCGGTGAAGGCGCCGAAGCGCATGGTCATGCCGATGGTCTCGACGCCGACGGCTTTCTTGCCGATGCTTCCGCTCAAGATCGTCTCCTCACGGCAGTTGCGCGACGAAGGATGCCGAATTCGACACCGCGCCGAACACGCCGCCCTGCATCTTGATCATCTTGATCGCGGCGAGATGGTTGCCGTAATCGGTCGCGCCGCAGCAATCCTCCAGCATCACGCATTCGAAGCCGCGATCGTTGGCCTCGCGCATCGTCGTGTGGACGCAGACATCGGTGGTGATGCCGCTCAGCACGATGTTTTCGATTCCGCGCTGGCGCAGGATCAGTTCGAGGTCGGTGGCGCAGAACGAGCCCTTGCCCGGCTTGTCGATGATCGGTTCGCCCGCCGCCGGATAGAGGTCGGGGATGATGTCCCAGCCGGGTTCGCCGCGCACCAGGATGCGCCCGCAAGGTCCGGGGTCGCCGATGCCGGCATTGATGCGGCGCGAGCGCCAGCGCTTGTTGGCCGGCAGGTCGGCGAGATCGGGCCGGTGGCCCTCGCGCGTGTGGATGATGGTGTAGCCCTTGGCCCGCATGGCTGAGAGCACCGACTTGATCGGCTCGATCGGCGCCCGCACCAGCGAAAGATCGTAGCCCATATGATCGACATAGCCGCCCGGCCCGCAGAAATCGGTCTGCATGTCGATGATGATCAGTGCCGTATTGTCCGGCCGCAGCTCGCCATTATAAGGCCATGGATAAGGGTCGGCATCGATGTAGCGCTGGATGATCTCGGCTCTGGCGTTCATCGGAAAAACTCCAGTCATTTGGTGATCGACAACTCCCCCGGCGCGCCGGCAAGCGAGCGGTTCGGCGACGAGGTGGCGATCATGATGATGAGCGTGAGGATGTAAGGTGCGGCGTAGAAGAGATAGTAGCCCTGCGTCACCCCGACCGACTGCAACGCCGGGCCCAGCGCGCCGGCGCCGCCGAACAACAGTGCCGCGGCAAAGCAGCCAAGCGGGTTCCAGCGCGCGAAGATAACCAGCGCCACCGCCATCAGCCCCTGCCCCGACGAGATGCGTTCGGTCCAGCTGCCGGGATAATAGAGCGACAGATAGGCGCCGCCGATGCCGGCGAGCGCACCGCCGACGCCTGTCGCAAGCAGGCGCACGGTGTTGGGATTGAGGCCCATGGCCCGCGCCGCATCGGAGCTGTCGCCGACGACGCGCACGATCAGGCCGGCGCGCGTATTGCGGAAGGCCCACCACAGGAACAGCGCAAGTGCGGCCCCGATCAGGAACAGCACATTGACGTTGAGCGCCGCCTGCACCTGCGGGATATCCGACCAGCCACCGAAGGCGATGGCCGGCAGGTCTGGTGCCGAGGGCTGGATGAACGGCTTGCCGAAGAAGAAGGCGAGACCGGAGCCGAACAGCATCAGCGCGATGCCGATGGCGATGTCGTTAACCCCACGGAATTTGCAGATCCAGCCATGGAACAGGCCGAAGCAAAGACCGGCACCTGCGGCAGCCAGCAGGCCGAGCCATGGCGAGCCGGTCATCACTGCGACCGCATAGGCGGTCATTGCGCCGAAGACCAGCGTGCCTTCGAGGCCGAGATTGATGCGGCCTGAGCGCTCCGTAATGGCTTCGCCGAGCGAGACGAAGATGAACGGCGTCGAAACGCGGATGGCGCCGCCGAGGATGGCGAGCGGCACGCCCCACAGGCCGATCTCGGTCGCGTCCATCAGGAGCCCCTCTTCCACAGATCGGGATTGAAGACCTTGAAGCGGCCGTAAAAGGTTTCACTGAACAGGATGACGACGAAGAGCATGCCTTGCAGCACCAGCACGGTGGCGTCGGGCAGGTCCATGCGGCGCTGGATCAGCCCGCCGGAAGCGCCAATACCGCCGAGCAGGAAAGCGACCGGGATGATGGCGAGCGGATTGTGGCGGGCGAGGAAGGCAACGAGGATGCCGGTATAGCCGTAGCCGGCGGCGAGCGAGGCGTTGGCGCTGCCTTGCACGGCGCCGACCTCCAGCATGCCGGCTAGCCCGGCAAAGCCGCCGGCGAGCCCGGTGAAGCCGACGATCAGCGGTCCGACGGCAAGTCCTTGTACCTGGGCTGCCCTGACATTGCCGCCGGCGATGCGAGCGGCAAACCCCCAGCGCGTCTTTTCGATCAGCAGCCAGGACAGGACGCAGGCGAGAATGCCGACGACCAGGCCCCAGTGCACGTCCATGCCTGGAATGTTGCCGATGCGGTAGGCATCCGCCAGCGGCTCGGTCGAGGGTTTGTTGAGCGAGGCCGGATCGCGCAGCGGCCCTTCGACCAGATGGTTCATCAGCGCGATGGCGATATAGGCCAACAGCAGGCTGGAGATGGTTTCGTTGACGGCGCGGTAGTGGCGGAGTGCGCCGACGGCACCTATCCAGGTGCCGCCGGCGACCGCGCCCGCCACTCCCATCAGCAGGATGACCACAAAAGACGGCGCGCCATTCGCCGCGACGCCGATGGCGGCGGCGGCGACGCCGCCCAGCACGATCGCGCCTTCGCCGCCGATGACGACAAGGCCGAGCCGGGCCGGCAGCGCCACGCAGAGCGCTGCCAATAAAAGCGGTGCTGCGCGCGACAGCGAGTTCTGGATCGAGAACCACGAACCGAAGCCGCCGCGCCACATCGTCTCGTAGAGTTGCACCGGCGACTTGCCGACCAGCGCGATGAATAGGCTGAACAGCACCATGCCGACGATCAGCGCCGCGAGCGGTATGACGAAGGCTTCCGCCCGCCGCGCCGCCCATTCGAGCGCCGCCGGATAATTCCTGGCGCCAAACAGCGCCGGTGCGCCCGCTGTGCCGACCGTGTCTGCCATGGCCCGTCTCCGATCCGGTTCAGGCGGTCGAACCGACGACGCCCTCGACCAGGTAATCCATGCTTTCGAGCTCGAGCGCGGTCTCGGCGAAGGCCTGGCCTTCGGTCGCCACGACAACGCCCTTGTTGCTCTTCAGCGGACCCTTGATGACGGAAAACCCGCCTTTCATCATTTCGGCCAGCGTGCCGTCGAACTGCTTGCGGGCGGCATCGCCGACGGCGGGGCCGAGCGGGCTCATCTTGACGAAGCCGTCGGCCAGGCCGCCGCGCGTGAAATTGGGCAGTGGTGTGCCGGCCACCAGATCGTCGACGAACATCTTGTAGACCTTGGCCCAGTTCCATTCCGCGCCGGTCAGGTATTTTTCCGGCGCCAGCGGGCTCTGGTTGGCATGATAGCCGCAGACGAAGGCGCCACGCCCGGCCGCCGTCTCGACCACCACCTTGGGGCTGTCGACATGGCAGGTGATGACGTCGGCACCCTGGTCGACCAGCGCATTGGTGGCCTCGGCCTCCTTGACCGCTAGCGACCACTCGCCGGTGAAAATCACCTGGCAGGTGATGGTCGGGTCGACCGAGCGCGCGCCGAGCAGGAAGGAATTGATGTTGAGCAGCACCTGCGGGATCGGCTTTGCCGCGACGAAGCCGAGCTTCTTGGTTTTGCTGGTGTGACCGGCGACGACGCCGTTCAGATACTGGCCCATGCCGATATAGCCGAAATAGGAACCGGCATTCATTGGATGCTTGTCCTTGTTCCACATGCCGCCGCAATGGCGGAACTGCACGTCGGGGAATTTCGCGCACATGGCGAGCATGTGCGGATCGAAATAGCCGAACGAGGTCGGGAAGATCAGCGACGCGCCGTCGAGGTTGATCATCGATTCCATCGTCTTCTGCACGTCGACCGTCTCCGGCACGTTCTCCTCCTCGACGACGGAAATGCCTTCGATCCCCTTCAGCGTGGCGGCGCCTTCGGCATGCGCCTGGTTGTAGCCGTAATCGTCCTTTGGCCCGACATAGATGAAGCCGACGGTGGCCGTCGCGGCGAGGGCCCTGCTGATCGGAAACGATGCGGACGCAAGGCCGAGCGCCGCTCCGGCGGCGGAGGTCTTGAGCAGGTCGCGGCGGCTAAGCATGAATCTCTCGGACATTGAATGCTCCCTCTGTGGGGCCTTTGGGGCCGGTTAACACCTCAATGAAAGAAGTGTATGCAATCAGCATGCCAGTTTCAGAAATGAGATTTATTCAGCAATATCAATGAGTGTGCCGATGTGGCCTGCACAAAGCCGGAGCAATTGCATACACTTTTTGCCTACAAAATCGCCAATTTGACATGAAGGCTAAAACATAGGCATACAGAGATGCGGAGGAATCGAAGCCGGTGAGTGGCTTACGGCTGCGCGAAAAAGACTGGACGGAGGAGACGTGTCGGGAAAGCGCAATTTGATCAGGTCGGGCACGACTGTCGATCAGATGGTGAGGGCGATCAGCGACCGGATCGTCACCGGTTTCCTGCGCCCGGGCGAAAAGCTCGACGAGGCCTCGCTCGCCGCCCGCTTCGACGTCTCACGCACGCCGATCAGGGAAGCGCTCAGCCGGCTCAGCGCCATGGGGCTGGTCGAAAGGCGGCCGAACCGCGGCGCCACCGTCGCCGTGGTGACGCAGGAGCACCTCGCCTCGATGTTCGAAAGCATGGCCGAGCTTGAAGCGATCTGCGCGCGGTTCTCGGCCGAGCGCATGACCGCTGGCGAGCGCCGCACGCTGGAGGCCGAGCACCAGGCCTCGGCGCGCTTCGTGCAGCTCGGTGCCGAAGAAGAGTATGAGCTTTTCAACACCGAATTCCACACCCGGCTCTATCGCGGCGCCCACAGCAAGCACATTTATGAACTGACCGTCATGACCCGCGGCCGCCTGGCGCCGTTCCGGCGCGCGCAATTCATGCTGCCCGGCCGGCTGGCCCAGTCATGGCAGGAGCATGACGCCATCGTCACCGCAATCATGCGCGGCGACAGTGCGGCGGCCGGAACAGCCGCCAAGGATCATGTCTCGATCGTCAGCGAGGCGAGCGCCGTCTTTGCCATCGGCGATCGCCCCAAAGGCAGGACCGAGCCGTTCCCGACATCGGCTTCCTAACCATCAATCGACCAGCACGGCGACCACGGCAGCGCAGTCGCCGGCCTTGACCAGCCCCGGAAAATGCCGCGCCGCCAACAGACCGGACATTTTGGCCCGGATCTCCTGCGGAGCGCCGCCGGTGCGGCCTATGGAATGGATACGTGCCAGCACCTGGTTCTCTGCCACCGGCTCGCCGAGATCGATCATCGTTTCGATCATCCCGTCGTCCTCGGCGAACGAGAAGCAATCGCCGGACGGCATGTCGAGCCAGCGGGTTGGCTGCATCTCGACCGCGCCGGCGACAATGCCGGCATGGCGCAAGACGTTGAGCACGCCGCGACGCGCGATCCGCACCGTCTCCGCGCGCGAAGTCCCGCCGCCGCCGAGCTCTGTGGTGATGAACAGCTTGCCCATCTCCTCGGCGGCAGTGTCGAACATGCCGACCGCATCGATCTCCAGCATCTTCATCGACCAGGGTGCGGAGAACGCTGCCACGGCAGCGAACCCCTTCGCTTCCAGCACCTTGTCAGGCCGGACGTGGGCGGCGCAGAACGGCACGAAGTCGAGCGTCTTGCCGCCGGAGTGGAAGTCGAGCGCGATGTCTGTACGGGGCAGAAGCTCGCGCTGGAAGTAATCGGCGATCTTCTCGGTCACCGTGCCGTCGGGCCGGCCGGGAAAGCTGCGGTTTAGATTGCCCTTGTCGATCGGCGAGGTGCGCGTGCCGGCGCGGAACGCCGGATAGTTCATCGCCGGCACGATGATGATCGTGCCGCTGACGTCTTTCGGGTCGAGCGTACGGGCGAGGTCATAGAGCGCCAGCGGCCCCTCGTACTCGTCGCCATGATTGCCGCCGGTGAGCAATGCGCTCGGCCCCTTGCCGTTGCGGATGACGCAGATCGGGATCATCACCGATCCCCAGGCGGAATCGTCGCGGCTGTAAGGCAGACGCAGGAAACCGTGCTGCACGCCGTCGCGCTCGAAATCGACGGTCGGCGTGATCGGTGACGGGCGAAGGCTGGACATCGGGCTCAATTCTTCACGACCAGTTTGCGCGGCACATTCGCCAGGCACTCGACGCCCGTCTCGGTGATCAGGATGGATTCGGTGATTTCCAGCCCCATCGTCTCAAGCCACAAGCCGGTCATGAAATGGAAGGTCATACCGGGCTTCAACTCGGTGCGGTCGCCTGGACGCAGGCTCATCGTGCGCTCGCCCCAGTCAGGCGGATAGGAAAGCCCGATCGGGTACCCGGTGCGGTTGTCCTTGACGATGCCGTACCGCTTCAGCACCGCGAAGAAGGCGTTGGCGATGTCCTCGCATGTGTTGCCGGGCTTGGCGGCGGCAAGTCCCGCCTCCATGCCTTCCAGCGTCGCCTTTTCGGCATCGAGGAATTCCTGCGTCGGTTTACCAAGGAACACAGTTCGGGAAAGCGGACAATGGTAGCGGTTGTAGCAGCCGGCAATCTCGAAAAAAGTGCCCTCGCCCGACTTCATCGGCCTGTCGTCCCAGGTCAGATGCGGCGCCGATGCGTCAGTGCCTGACGGCAGCAGCGGCACGATCGCCGGATAGTCGCCGCCAATGCCATCGACGCCGCGCGTGCCGGCATCATAGATCTCGGCGACCAGGTCGCATTTGCGCATGCCGACCTCGATCTTGTCGACAATGCGCTCGTGCATTGCCTCGACGATGCGGGCGGCCTTGCGCATGTAGTCGATTTCGGTCGGGCTCTTCACCGCGCGCTGCCAGTTGACGAGTGCCGTGGCGTCGACGAAGCGGGCATAGGGTAAGTGCTTCTGCAGCGCTGCGAAGGCAGCGGCCGAGAACCAGTAATTGTCCATCTCGACGCCGATGCTGAGCTTGCCCCAGCCGCGATCGGAGAGCACGCTGGACAGAAAATCCATCGGATGGCGCTCGGTCGACTGCACATAGTGGTCGGCATAGCCGATGATGTTGTCGTGCGCGAGATAGGCGGTGCGCTTGGCGCCGTTGGCGTCCTGGCCGCGCCCGTACCACACCGGCTCGCCCGACGGCGGCACGATGACAGCCTGGTGCACGTAGAACGACCAGCCGTCGTAGCCGGTCAGCCACGCCATGTTGGACGGATCGCTGACGATCAATAGATCGACGCCCTTGGCCTCCATGACCTTCCGCGTCTTGGCGAGGCGCTCCGCATATTCGCCGCGCGAGAATTTCAAATTAGGCTGCATTGTTCTTGGTCCTCTTTTGTTGGGCCTTGCGGCCAGCATCAGCTTTCGAAAATCGTACCGGTCTTGGCTGCACGCGCACGGTCGCGGGCGAGCGTGGCGATCGCCGTGTCCTGCACGCCGGTGCCGGTCAGGTCGGCGATGGTGATGTCGCTGTCCGAGCGCCGGCCATGCCTTTCGCCGGCGATGATGTGGCCAAGCTCGGTGATTTCGGCATCGGACGCCATCACGCCCGCCGCGATAGCATGGTGCAGTTCGCCCAGCCGGCGCGTCTGTTTGGCGCTATCGGCGACGTAGAGATCGGCCATGCGCAGGATCGCCGGCGCGATCTCGTTCTTGTGCTCGGCATCCGAGCCCATGGCAGTGATATGCTGGCCGGCGGAGACGAAGCCGGCCTTGATCAGCGGCTCGGTCGACGGCGTCGTGGTAACGATGATGTCGGCATCGGCCGCAGCCTTTGCCGCGTCGGGCTCGGCGTGAACGGCAATGCCCAGTCTTTCGGACAATGCGTCGGCCGCGGCCTCGGCCTTGGCGGCATCCCTTGCCCAGATGCGAGCCCCGGTGATCGGCCGCACCAGCATCAGCGCTTCGAGCTGCACTCCGGCCTGAACACCGGCGCCGAAGATCGCGGCAACGGAGGAACCCGGCCGCGACAGATGCTTGGCGGCAACCGCGCCGGCCGCCGCCGTGCGGATGTCGGTGAGATAGCCATTGTCGAGCAGCAGCGCCTCGACCAAACCGGTTTTGGACGACAGCAGCACCATCATGCCGTTGACGCTGGGCAGGCCGAGCTTGGGATTATCGAAAAAGCCGGGGCTGATCTTGATCGCAAAACCGTCGATACCCGGTACATAGGCGGTCTTGACGTCGACCTCGCCGCGATGCTCTGGAATGTCCAGCCGCAGGATCGGCGGCATCGCCACCGGCAAGGTAGCGAGCGCCCGAAACGCGTTCTCGACGCAGGCGATGGCATCAAGATCGAGCTTCACGATCTTGCGCAATTCAGCTTCGGTGAGGATCGTCATCCGGCTCATGCTGCGCTCTCCGCAATTGCTTCGCCGCAAATGATCTTGCGGTGCAGTGTCATATCGATGTTGCGGCCGGACAGAACGAGCACCGTCGGGCCATTCGCTTTGACCTTGCCGGCAAGCACGGCTGCGATGCCGACCGCGCCGGCGCCTTCGACGATCTCGCGCTCCTGTTCATAGGCATGGCGGATGCCGGTGGCGATCTCGTCCTCGCTGAGCAGGATCACATCGTCGAGCAGGTCGCGGCACATGGAAAAGGTCAGCCTGTTGTCGAGGCCTATGCCGCCGCCGAGTGAATCCGCCAGCGTCGGCAGTTCCTCGACCAAAACCGGATGTCCGGCGTCGAGGCTCGCCTTCATCGCCGCACCGCGCGCCATTGAAACGCCCATCACCTTCGTCGCCGGGCTGACGCCCTTCACGGCAGCGGCAACGCCAGCCGCCAGCCCACCGCCGGAAAGCGGCACCAGCACCAAGGCGGCGTCCGGAACCTGTTCGATGATCTCCAGCCCGAGCGTGCCTTGCCCGGCGACAACGGCAGGATGGTCGAAGGGCGGCAGCATGATCAGCCCCTCTTCCGCGACCAGCCGTTCGACCTCCCGCTGCGCATCGTCCTGGCTGTTGCCGACGATGCGGATCTCGGCGCCGAGCCGACGGATCTCGTCCAGCTTGTTCTGCGGCACCAGCCGCGACATGCAGATCGTCGCGTGGATGCCTTGCAGTCGAGCAGCATAGGCAAGCGCCCGGCCGTGGTTGCCGGTCGAGGCAGCGACGACGCCACGCGCCCTCTCCTCGTCTGTCAGCGAAGCGATAGCGTTCGAGGCACCGCGCAGCTTGAAGGCGCCGGTGGTCTGCCGATGTTCGAGCTTGAGATAAACAGGAGCGCCCAAGTGCTGGGAAAGACTCCGGGAAGGAACGGTCGGCGTACGCTCGATCTTGCCTGCGATGCGCTCGCGCGCGGCGCGGATATCGGAGAGGCTTATCCTGGACGTGGTCATGGCTCTGCAATCAGTTCAGCGGCAGCGTCATCAGACGGCCGAATTCAGGACGCGACATCTTATCTCCGCAAAGCCGCAGGCAATTCCAGGCCGTCGCCTGGTTGCTGGTGACGACAGGGCGGCCGATGGCCTCTTCCATACCCACAACCGCCGCCGCGGACCGCAGTGCCGTGCAGGACACAAACAGCGCGTCCGAGTGTTCGGCCGTCGCCTCGCGAGCCAGATCGACCAAGGATTTCGGCGCAATCCGCGCCATCTCGCGGTCGTCCTCGAAGCCGAGGCAAGTGAAGCTGGCGATCTCGAATCCATGCTCGCTGAAATAGGTCGCCATCGGCCGGCTGGTCTCGACCGTATAAGGGGTAAGAATGCTGATCGTCCTGGCGCCCAGCGCCTTCAGGCCGCGCACGCCGGCCATCGGCGGCGTAACCACCGGCGCGCCGGGTTTCGCGGCCTGCACCGCCGCCTCGATTTCGGCATCGCCGATCACGACGGAAGCTGAGGTGCAGGAATAGCAGATCGCATCGAGCGGCTCGTCGGGCAGGATCAGGGCCGCGGCCGCCGTCAGTGACGGCTGCATCTTGCGCAAATTGTCCGGCGTCGTCGGGTTGGCGTAGGGGATGCGCGCGACATAGATGCCGATGCGGTCGCTTGCCACCATGCGGTGAAAATCCGGTTCGCTCGTATGGTCGGTGGCAAGGATGATCAGGCCGACCCGCTTTTCCAGCGGACGCGCATCGAGCGGCGGCCGGGCCGAGTGCAGGCGGATATCGGGTGCAGCGCTCATCGTTCGATCCGCCCATAACGGTGTT
This sequence comes from Mesorhizobium sp. M0522, assembly GCF_040321085.1. Lineage (NCBI taxonomy): Bacteria > Pseudomonadati > Pseudomonadota > Alphaproteobacteria > Hyphomicrobiales > Phyllobacteriaceae > Mesorhizobium > Mesorhizobium sp. M0522. The sequence goes on along the minus strand of NZ_JAMYQW010000003.1, from coordinate 123,466 downwards.
CCAGCCAGCGCAGCAGCACCACCGAGAACAGGCTGATGGCGAGGAAGAAGGCGCCGACCAAGGTGATCGGTTCGATATACCGATAATAGGTATTGGCGACGCTCTTGGCCTGGTTCATCAGTTCCAGCACGGTGATCGCCGACAGCAGCGGCGTCTCTTTGAACATGGCGATGAAATAATTGGCAAGCGCCGGGATCATCGGGGGGATCGCCTGCGGAATGATGATGTGCGTCCAGGTCTGGGTGGCGTTTAGATTGCAGGCCTTGGCCGCTTCCCACTGGCCGCGGGGCACATTGTCTATGCCGGCGCGGTAGACCTCGGCCGTGTAAGTTCCGTAATGCAGCCCGAGACCGATGACGCCCGCCACCAGCGGCGGCAACAGGATGCCGAAATCCGGCAGCACGTAGAAGATGAAATAGAGCTGCACCAACAGCGGCGTGCCACGGATGAACTCGGCAAGGAAACCGACGGTGCGCGACAGAGCCCTGTTCGGCGACCGGCGCGCCAACGCGATGCCCAGCCCAACGATGGCCGCCAGCACCGAGCCGAGCAGCGTCGCCAGGATGGTGATCTTCACCCCCTCGATCAGCGTCGGCAGGATCTGCCGGACAAAATCCCAATCCCATTCCATTAGCAGGCCCGATCCATCATACGCGCACCCCGTCGAGGCCACGAGCCATGCGGCGTTCCAGCGACCGCACGCCCCAGGAGATGAGCAGCGCCAGCACGAAATAGATGACGAGGATGGTGCTGAACGGCACCAGAGTATTGCCGGTCTGCGAGCGCACCACCTGCGCCTGGAAGGTCAGGTCGGCGAGCGAGATTAGCGAAACGACGGCGGTGGCCTTGAGCAATTCAATGGCGTTGTTGCCGAAGGTTGGCAGCATCACCAGAAGCGCCTGCGGCAGGATGATATGGCGCATGGCTTGCCAGCGGCCGAGATTGAGGGCGGTGCAGGCCTCATATTGTTCGCGGCCGATAGACTTGATGGCGCCACGCACCACTTCCGCCGCATAGGCGCCGACATTGAGGCCCAGCGCCAGCACCCCGGCCTGCAGCGGCGTCAACGAAATGCCGGCAAAAGGCAGCACGAAATAAGCCCAGAACAGCTGCACGAAAATCGAGGTGCCGCGGAAGAACTCGATATAGGCGGTGGCCAGCGCGCGTAGCACGAAAAACCGCGACAGCCGCCCCAGCCCGGCAAGAAAGGCCATGACCAAGGCCAGCACCGACCCCATCAGCGTCAGCTCGATGGTGACAAGCGCTCCTTGCAATATCAGGCCGAAATAGCCGGACCATTGGGTCATTGGGGCTAAGCGTTTCCTCGCTTGGTGATCATTGCAGAACGCCGGCGCCGCCCCTCATCCGCCTGCCGGCACCTTCTCCCCGTTATAGGGACGGGGAGAAGGGTGAAGCTCCAGCGTTGACGCCCCCCTCTCCCCGTTTTTGACGGGGAGAGGCTAGGGTGAGCGGCACTTTTTACTTCGCCGAGCAGAGCTTGTCGCGGCTCGTCGACATTGCCGCCGCCGCCGAGAAGCCGTAAGGCTCGATGATCTTGGCGAACTCGCCGGACTTCTTCAGTTTCGCCAGCTCGACATCATAGGCGTCGCGCAGCGCTTCGTCGCCCTTCTTGAAGGCCGCGCCGTCGCAATAGACCGGCGCACCGACCACCGGCGCGATGACTTCGAGGTTCGGATCATTGGCTTTCTTGACCAGGTCGTTGATCGACAGCACGGGCAGCGAATAAGCATCGATGCGGCCGTCCTGCAGCATCTTCAGGCCGCTCTGGCCGTCCGGCACGACGATGACGCGCTCGCGCGGCACACCTGCGGTGAGCGCCAGCTTCTCTTCAGTGCCGCCACCCGGCGCGCCGATCGTGGCGCTCGCGTCCTTCGCGACGTCCTCGTAGCTCTTGAAACCCTTCGGGTTGCCCTTCTTCACCAGCATCGCCTCGGCGTCGCACAGCACCGGTTCCGAATAGGCGACCGCAGCACAACGTTCCGGCTTCATGAACAGGCCGGCAGTGACGACGTCGAAACGGCCGGCCTGCAGGCCGGGAATCATGGCGCCATATTCCGAGATCGAGGCGACGATATCGTTGACGCCAAGGCGCTTGAAGATTTCACGGGCAACGTCAGGCGCCGCACCCGAAACCTTGCCGTCGGCAGCGACCGCCGTATAGGGCGGCTCGTTGGCGATGGCGACGCGGGCAAAGCCTTGCGCCTTGAGCTCTTCGAGCTTGCTGTCGTCGGCCGAGCCGGCCGTCGAGGCGGCCAGCACCGCCGTCAGCGCAATACCGGCGACGCCGGCCAAAATGGCAAATTTCTTCATTGTTCCCAACTCCTTGTTTGTCTGTCTTCTTGGCTTGCTTGAGGCGTCGCCGCCTCGCATGGCAGTCAGACCCGATGTCCGGCCGCAATGATCTTCTTCAGGAAACCTTGCGTACGCTCCTGTTTGGGATGGCGGAAAATCTCGTCGGGCTTGCCCTCCTCGACTATTCTGCCGCGATCGAAGAACAGCACCCGGTCGGCGAAGTCATGGGCGAAACCCATCTCGTGGGTGACCAGCAGCATGGTCATGTCGGTCTCGGCGGCGAGCTTGCGCATGACGTTGAGCACCTCGTCGACGAGCTCAGGGTCGAGCGCCGAGGTGACCTCGTCGAACAGCATGATTTTCGGCGACAGCGCCAGCGCCCGCGCAATCGCGACGCGCTGCTTCTGGCCGCCTGAAAGCTGCGCCGGCATCGCCTTGGCCTTGTCGACCATGCCGACCATGTCGAGCAGTTCCATCGCCCGCTTTTCGGCGGCGGCCCGCGGCACGCCTTTGGTCAGCATCGGTGCCAGCGTCACATTGTCGATGACGCATTTGTGCGGAAACAGATTGAACAGTTGGAAGACCATGCCGATCTTCTGGCGCATCTTTGCCAAATGCCGTTCATCGGCCGTCAGCAGCCGGCCGTTACGCTCCATGTGGTACAACTGTTCGCCGTCGACCTGGATGTGGCCGCTGTCGATACGCTCTAGCGTCATCAGGATGCGCAGGATCGTCGTCTTGCCCGAACCCGATGGACCGATCAGTGCCAGCTTCTCGCCGGGCATGACTTGCATCGAGAGGCCGTCCAGCACCCTGAAGGTGCCGAAGCTTTTTGAAATGCCGTCGATCTTGATGATGGGAGCCGACAATGAATTTCCCGTGCTGGAGAAGCTTGCCTTTAACGATGCGGATCGCGGCAAATCATGTCAATCAAGAAAATGATATCATGACAATATTTCGGATTCCGCACAATTTCGCGCCATTTGTCGCCTAGATCGCAAGCAGGAGATGCTCGGGATCGCCGAGCAGAAGCTTGGTGACAACGCCGAGACCGGCACGCAGTTCCCCCTCCGTGGTCGAGCCCAGCGAAATCCGTACGGCTGGATGCCAAGGCATCTGCGAAATGCGAAACGACGTGCCGGGCGCGATCGCCACGCCCTGCAGGCGGGCCTGGGAAACAAAGCTTTCCTCGCCGCGATCATCGGGCAGTTGCAGCCAGACATGCAGCCCGTCGCGATGAGCCCGATAGTCCACTCCGGCGAGCACCTCGGCGGCGATGTCCAGACGCCGCCGCAAAGCCATACGCTGCCATCGAACGAGTTCCATCGCGGTGCCGTCGGCCACCCATTTGGTGGCGATCTCGGCCACCAACGGCGTCGCCATCCAGTTCGAGACGAGATGGCGATTGGCGACCGCGGCGACATAACGATCGGGCGCCGCGAGATAGCCGATGCGCAGGCCCGGCACCACGATCTTGGTGAAGGAGGTGACGTAGAGCGTGCGCTCGGGCGCGAAGGCGGCTACCGGCGGCGGCCGGTCCTCGACCAACGGGCCGAGGACGTCGTTTTCGATAATGGCGATGTCATGCCTGCGCGCAACGGCGGCAATCTGTTCGCGCCGGCCGGCATCCATCAGGGTAGCCGTAGGGTTGATCACCGACGGCTGCACGAACACGGCACGGATGTCCGACAGCCGGCAGGCCTCGTCCAGCGCTTCCGGGATCAGCCCATTGTCGTCGATCGGCAAACCCTCGAGATTGAAGCCGAGATAACGCGCCAGCGGGATCAGCGTGTGGTGACCGATCGCCTCGGTGGCGACGGTCGAGCCGGGCGGCGCCACGCTCATCAGCGCCACTGTCATCCCTGCGGTGGCGCCGTTGGTCAGGCTGATGTTCTGCGGCGACGCGTCGAGGCCACAGAGGCGTAGCCACTCGACACCCACCGCGCGGTGGCGCGGGAACACCATGTTCGGCCTGAACGACAGCGCCGAGCTCGACGGCAGGTTTTCGGCGAGCCAGCCCAGCGCCTGTCTCAGCCGCTCCAGATGCATCGGTTCGCAGACCGGCTTCAGGATGGAGAGATCGATGACCTCGCCCAGCCGCTCCGGCAGATAGGGCGGCTCCGGCTCGCGGCGCTGCGTCTGCACGAAGCTGCCGCGGCCGACCTCGCCGGACACCAGCCCGCGGCGGATCAGCTCCTCATAGGCGCGGCTGACCGTCTGCACGGAAAGTTGCAGATCGTCAGCCAACTGCCGGTGCGTCGGCAACCGAGCGCCATTGGCCAGGCGCCCGTCATGGATGGCGCGCGCGAACTGGTCGGCGAGCGATTGATAGGCCGGCCGCCGGATAAGAGCGGGATCTGGTCGCCAAAATGTCATGACTTATTAGAGATCGAAATCAGTGCAATTGACAATCGAAATAATGCGCCGTCATGGTGTCCGGCACTGGAAGTGGACGATCATGGCTGCAGCAAAACTCGATCCGATCGACCTGAAAATCCTCGACGCCATCCAGCGCGACGGCCGCATCACCAAGCTGGCGTTGGCCGAGAAGGTCGGCCTGTCGCCGACGCCTTGCTGGATGCGGCTGCGCAAGCTGGAAAAAGCCGGCATCGTCTGCGGCTATCATGCCAGGATCGCCATGCGCGCCATCGCACCGGTCGCCACCGTGCTGATGGAGGTGACGCTGGCTAGCCACCGCCAGGCCGATTTCGACCGTTTCGAGCGCGTCATCCGCGACATCCCCGAGATCGTCGCCTGCTGGTCTGTCGGCGGCGGCGTCGATTACCTGCTGAAGGTGATGGCGCGCGACATCGACGCCTATCAGCGGCTGGTCGACACTCTGCTCGAGCGCGAGATCGGCATCGACCGCTATTTCACCTACATCGTCACCAAGACGGTGAAGGAGGAGAGTGTGCTACCAGTGGCGGATCTGTTGCCGGCATCCTCCTGATACCGGAGAGATCGTCTGGCCGGGCAGGGCAATAGAGACAATCTCTCTACGTGCGGGCACGCAAACAGCCTCTCTGTTTGCGCGGCAGAGATAGTCTTGCGGCATCACCCGAACCGGGAGCCCGATGATGTCCGCACATTTTGCCCGCTCGCACCGCCATGAAGCGCTTGATCGCCTTGCCGACCGGCGGCTGCTGCGCGAACTCGCCTATGTCGCTGGCCACTGGACGGCGAGCGAGACCGCGGAGAGTTTCGAGGTGACCGATCCGGCCACCGGATCCACCGTCGCTTTCGTTGCCGCGCTCGATGCCCGGCAGACCACATTGGCGATCGATGCGGCATCGCGCGCCTTTCCTGCCTGGCGCGCATTGCTGCCGCAGGAACGGTCGAAAATCTTGCGAAAATGGTTCGATCTGATCGTCGCCGCCAAAAATGACCTGGCCCTGCTGATGACGCTAGAACAAGGCAAGCCGCTGAAGGAATCGCGCGGCGAGATCGACTACGCCGCCTCTTTCGTCGAATGGTATGCCGAGGAGGCCAAACGCCTCAACGCCGAAAGCGTCACCAGCCATCTGCCAAATGCCGAGATGGTGGTGCGACGCGAACCGCTTGGTGTCGTCGGCGTCGTCACCCCGTGGAATTTTCCCGCGGCCATGCTGACCCGCAAGGCGGCGGCCGCCCTCGCCGCCGGCTGCACCATCGTCGCGCATCCTTCCTCGGAAACGCCGCTGTCTGCACTGGCGTTGGCCGAGCTTGGCGAACGTGCCGGCCTGCCGGCTGGCGTGTTCAACGTTCTCACCGGCAAGGCTTCGACCATCGTCGGGCGGATGTGCGAAGATCCGCGCGTCCGCGCCATGAGCTTCACCGGCTCGACCGAGGTCGGCAGGTTGATCGCCGCGCAGAGTGCGCCGACGATGAAGCGTCTTGTGATGGAACTCGGCGGTCATGCGCCGCTGATCGTCTTTGCGGATGCCGATATCGACAAGGCGGTGAGAATAGCCGTCGACGCTAAATTCGCGACCTCCGGCCAGGACTGCCTCGCCGCCAACCGCATCTATGTTCAGCGTCCGATTTACGATCGTTTCTGCGCTGCTTTCGCTAAACGCGTCGAGGCATTGCGGGCCGGCAATGGCCTCGCCGACGACACCGAAATCGGACCCTTGATGCACGAACGCGCCGTCAAGAAGGTCGAGGAGCAGGTGGCCGATGCGCTCGCCAAAGGCGCGCGTTGCCTGACCGGCGGCAAGCGCCATCCTGCCGGGCCGCTGTTCTACCAGCCGACCCTGCTCGCCGACGTTGGAGACGACGCTTTGATCATGCGCGAGGAGACCTTCGGTCCGGTTGCGGCCGTGACGCCCTTCGACAGCGAAGAGGAAGTCGTCGCCCGCGCCAATGCCACCGAATACGGCCTCGTCGCCTATGTCGTCACCGAAAACGGCGGTAGGCAATTGCGCATGGGCCGCGCGCTCGACTATGGCATGGTCGCCATCAACCGCGTCAAGATCACCGGCGCGCCGGTCCCCTTCGGCGGCGTCAAACAGTCCGGCATTGGCCGCGAGGGCTCGCGCCACGGGCTCGAAGCCTTTACCGATCTTAAATACCTCTGTCTGGACGTGGCGTAAGCCGCGCCCGACACTTTTCCTCAGGAGTAAAAAGATGCTCGACCAGTCCAACGAACTCGCCGCCTGGGACCGCGACCACTTCTTCCATCCCTCGACCCATATGGGCACGCATGCACGGGGTGAATCGCCGACCCGCATCATCGCCGGCGGCGAAGGCGTCACCATCTGGGACAACAATGGGCGCAAGAGCATCGATGCTTTCGCCGGGCTATACTGCGTCAATGTCGGCTATGGCCGTCAGAAGATCGCCGACGCCATCGCCGCGCAGGCCAAGAACCTCGCCTATTACCACGCCTATGTCGGGCACGGCACCGAGGCATCGATCACCCTTTCCAAGATGATCATCGACCGCGCGCCGCAAGGCATGTCGAGGGTCTATTTCGGCCTCTCCGGTTCCGATGCCAACGAAACCAACATCAAGCTGATCTGGTACTACAACAACGTGCTCGGCCGGCCGGAGAAGAAGAAGATCATCTCGCGCTGGCGCGGCTATCACGGCTCCGGCATCATGACCGGGTCGCTGACCGGCCTCGACCTGTTCCACAACGCCTTCGACCTGCCGCGTGCGCCGGTCCTGCACACCGAGGCGCCCTACTACTTCCGCCGCGCCGACCGCTCGCTGAGCGAGGAGCAGTTTTCGCAATACTGTGCCGACAAGCTCGAGGAGATGATTCTCGCCGAAGGGCCGGAGACGGTCGCCGCGTTCATCGGTGAGCCGATCCTCGGCACCGGCGGCATCGTGCCGCCGCCGGCCGGCTACTGGGAGAAGATCCAGGCGGTGCTGAAGAAGTACGACGTGCTGCTGGTTGCCGACGAGGTCGTCACCGGCTTCGGCCGGCTGGGCACCATGTTCGGCTCCGACCACTACGGCATCAAGCCCGACCTGATCACGATCGCCAAGGGCCTGACCTCGGCCTATGCGCCGCTGTCGGGCGTCATCGTCTCAGACAAGGTCTGGCAGGTGCTGGTGCAGGGTTCAGACAAGCTCGGCTCGCTCGGCCATGGCTGGACCTATTCGGCGCATCCGATCTGCGTGGCCGCCGGCGTCGCCAACCTGGAACTGATCGACGAGATGGATCTGGTCAGGAACGCCGGCGAGACTGGCGCCTATTTCCGCGCCGAGCTAACGAAAGCCGTCGGTGGCCACAAAAATGTCGGCGAGGTACGCGGCGACGGCATGCTGGCGGCAATCGAGTTCGTCGCCGACAAGAACGATCGCGTGTTCTTCGACGCCTCGCAAAAAATCGGGCCGCAGGTCGCGACCGCGCTTGCGGTAAGCGGCGTCATCGGCCGGGCCATGCCGCAGGGCGACATTCTCGGTTTCGCGCCGCCGCTCTGCCTGACGCGGCAAGAGGCCGATATCGTCGTGTCGAAGACGGCCGACGCGGTGAAGAGCGTGTTTGCCAACATCTGAAGAGCCGACATGAATGCCATGACCAAAACCCTCCCCGCCACCATGGCCGCCGTGCAGTTGATCGGGCACGGCGGGCCGGAAAAGCTCGTCTACCGCACCGACGTGAAAGTACCCTCGCCCGCCCGAGGCGAAGTGCTGATCAAGGTCACCGCGTGCGGCATGAACAACACCGACGTCTGGGTGCGCCAGGGCGCCTATGGAACGGAGGAGGATGCCGCCGCTGTGTCGACCTGGCGTCGTCAGGGCAATACGCTGAGCTTCCCGCGCATCCAGGGCACCGACACGGTCGGCAACATCGTTGCCGTCGGCGACGGCGTGTCGCCGGCCCGCATCGGCGAGCGGGTGATGGTCGATTTCTCCATCTACAATCGCGACGACGATTCACTCGCCGACATCGACTATATGGGCCACGGTCGAGACGGCGGCTATGCCGAATACCAGGCAGTACCGTCCGAAAACGCCCATGTCGTCGACACCGATCTGAGCGACGTCGAGCTTGCCACTTTCTGCTGCGCCTATCTCACCGGCGAGCAGATGCTGGAACGCGCCGCATTGAAAGCCGGCGAGCGTGTGCTGGTCACCGGCGCCTCGGGCGGCGTCGGCTCGGGCATCGTGCAGCTGGCGCGGGCGCGCGGCGCCATTCCCTATGCGGTTGCCGGCAAGGGCAAGGAACAGGCCGTGCGCGACATCGGCGCCGAGGCGGTGATCACCCGTGGCGTGGCCGACCTGCCGGCAGCCGTGAACGAGGCGACCGGCGGGCGGCCAATCGATGTGGTCGCCGACCTGGTCGGCGGCGCCATCTTCAATGACCTCTTGCGCATCTTGAGGCCCGAAGGCCGCTACACCACGGCCGGCGCGATCGCCGGCCCGGTCGTCCAGCTCGACCTGCGCACCATGTACCTGAAACAGCTCCAACTGCATGGCTCGAGCCAAGGCACGCGGGCGGATTTCCGCCGCATCGTGCGTTACATCGAGGACAAGAAAATCCGGCCGCTGGTCGGCGGCGTCTACCGGCTCTCCGATTTCCACCGTGCCCAGGCGGATTTCATCGGCAAGGATTTCGTCGGCAAGCTGGTGGTCGTTCCGGATGCGGCCGGCGTCGCTAAATAGCGCGATCAGCTCTGCGATCGGACCTGCTTGACGGCAGCCTCGAGCGACCGTTCAAACGCGTCGATCACCTGGTCGACCTGCGGCTCGGTGATGATCAGCGGCGGGCAGAAGGCCAGCGCGTCGCCCATATTGCGCGAGATGACGCCGTTCTGCTGCATGAAGCCGTTGACGAGCCCGCCCAGTTCACCGGTCTTCCCCCACGGCGTCTTGTTTGCCTTGTCGCCGACCAGCTCGACCGCCGCGACCAGGCCGATGCCGCGCACCTCGCCGACAAGCGGGTGCGAAGCGAGCGTGCGCAGCCGCTTCTGCAAATGCGCGCCGACCGCACGCGCATTGCCGACAAGGTCGCGCTCCTCGATCAGCTTCAGGTTCTCGAGCGCGACCGCTGCCGCAACAGGATGGCCGCCGCCGGTGAAACCGTGGCCGAAAGTGCCGATACGGTTGCTTTCGTCGGCGATCGGCTCGAACACTTTTTCGTTGATCAGCAGGGCCGAGATCGGCAGGTAGGACGAAGAGATCTGTTTCGACAACACCATGATGTCGGGCCTGATGCCGAAGGTCTGCGAGCCGAACATCTCACCTGTTCGGCCAAAGCCGCAGATCACCTCGTCGGCGATGAGCAGGATGTCGTATCTCGATAGCACCGCCTGTATCTTCTCCCAGTAGCCGGCCGGCGGAACGATGACGCCGCCGGCGCCCATGATCGGTTCGCCGAAAAAGGCGGCGATGGTTTCCGGTCCTTCGGCGAGGATCAGCTTTTCCAGCTCGTCGGCGAGCCGCGTCGAAAACAGCTCTTCGCTTTCACCCGGCAGCGCCTCGCGCCAATGGTGCGGCGTCGAGGTATGCAGCACATTGGCAATCGGCAGGTCAAAGGAAGTGTGGTTGTTGGGCAGTCCGGTCAGGCTTGCCGAGGCGATGGTGACGCCGTGATAGCCCTTCTTGCGGCTGATGATCTTCTTGCGCGCCGGCTGGCCGAGCGCATTCGACCGGTACCAGATCATCTTCATGGCCGAATCGTTGGCCTCGGAGCCGGAATTGGTGAAATACGCCTTGCTCATCGGCACCGGCGCCATCTGCACCAGTCTCTCGGCGAGATCGATCAGCGGCGAATGCGATTTGGAGCCGAAATCGTGATAGTAAGGCAGCTTCGACATTTGCCGTACTGCCGCATCGACCAGCCGCTTCTCCGAAAAACCGACCGCGACGCTCCAAAGCCCGGCCATCGCCTCGATATAACGGTTGCCGGCGAGGTCCTCGACATAGATGCCGTCGCCCTTCTCGATAATGAGCGGCCCCGATTCCTGATGCTTGCGCGCATTCGTATAGCCATGCATGTGAAAGCTTATGTCGCGGGCTTCGGGAGAATTCGGTCGTGCGTCCATGATGGCTCCTGTGCTGCACGCGGAAACAGTCCTGCCGCCGGTCCGGCTCGGCAGGTCCCCGTGCATTATGCCGTTTGATGCATCTTTCTCGAACGGTATAGTGTCAAGCGCTTTCGACAGGGCCAGCGGATGGATGGACGCATGCAGAACTTCGGCTTGACCTGACCGTGGACCATGTCGACTGCATTGTCGCCGGCGCCGGCGTTGTTGGCCTGGCGATCGCGCGAGAGATGGCGCAGCGCGGCATCGATACGCTGGTCCTGGAAGCCGAGAGCGCTATCGGCACCGGGACAAGTTCGCGCAATTCCGAGGTCATCCATGCCGGCCTCCACTATCCGGTTGGATCGCTGAAAGCCCGGTTCTGCGTGGCCGGCCGGGAAAGACTCTATCGCTATTGCGAGGAGCGGGCGATCCCGCACGCGCGCTGCGGCAAGCTCATCGTTGCCACAAATGCCGAACAGGAGCCGGTGCTCGCCTCAATCCGGGCCAATGCACGCGCTTGCGGCGCCGGCGACCTGTTGCGCTTGAGCGAAGCCGAGGCGCATACGCTGGAGCCCAGCCTTAAGTGCACGGCGGCGCTGCTGTCGCCCGCCACCGGCATCATCGACAGCCATGCCCTGATGCTCGCCCTGTTGGGCGACGCCGAGGAGCACGGGGCGGCACTTAGTCTCAACACGCGCATCGCCTCCGGCCGCATCGAAGCAGGCCGCGTCGTGCTCGAGACGGTGGACGCTGCCGGCGGCGAGCGCTTCGAGATCGCCACTCCGCGTTTCGTCAATGCCGCCGGGCTTGGCGCCGCAGCACTTGCCGGTTCGCTTGAAGGGCTCAATCAGCAATTCGTGCCAAAGCTCCATTATGCCAAGGGCAATTATTTTTCGGTGGCCGGCCGGGCGCCGTTCTCGCGATTGGTCTATCCGGTGCCCGAACCCGGCGGGCTCGGTGTTCATCTGACACTCGACCTTGATGGCGTCGCCCGCTTCGGGCCGGACGTCGAATGGACCGATCAACTCGACTATCGCGTCGACCCGGCTCGTGGCGAGCGCTTCTACAGCGAGATCCGCAAATACTGGCCGGACCTGGCCGATGGCAGCCTGCAACCCGCTTACAGCGGCATCCGGCCAAAACTGTCCGGTCCCGGTGAGGCCAATGCCGACTTCGTCGTCCAGGACGTGGCGGTGCACGGCGTGGATAGCCTGGTCAACCTGTTCGGCATCGAAAGCCCCGGCCTGACCTCCTGCCTGACGATTGCCGACCATGTCGCGCAGTGCCTCGCGCCGAAGTTGTAGCGTGCGGCGCCCCGCGCCGCGATCTGCACTGTATCAAGGCGCATTGCGTGAACTTTCAGACGCAAGTCCCCTATGAGGCACATCGCGCACTTGCAGCCCGCTCCGCGCTCTGATTCCCTGCATTCTGGGGCTGTCCTGATTCGCACTGCCCGGTTCAGAGTTTTCGCAGTGCGCCCGGGACAAGCTTCCAGCGACCACTCGGCGTATCCAGGGAGAACGGCAATGAACACCGCGACGAGGCCGGTAATCTCGGAGATGAGGCCCAAGATCACCGTCGTCGGGGTCGGCGGCGGCGGCGGCAACGCCGTCAACAACATGATCGCCGAAGGCCTGCAGGGCGCGGAATTCATCGTCGCCAACACCGATGCCCAGGCCCTTGCCATGTCGAAGGCAACGAGGCTGATCCAGTTGGGCGCTCATATCACCGAAGGTCTCGGCGCCGGGTCCCTGCCCGAGGTCGGCCGTGCTGCGGCCGTGGAATCCATCGACGAGATCATGGATCACCTTGCTGGAACGCACATGTGCTTCGTGACCGCCGGCATGGGAGGCGGAACCGGCACTGGTGCCGCGCCTGTGATAGCGCAGGCAGCGCGGGCAGCCGGAATACTGACCGTTGCCGTCGTCACCAAGCCATTCGTCTTCGAAGGCAGGCGCCGCATGTACGCTGCCGATGAGGGCATCGAGCGCCTGCGCGAAAGCGCCGATACCGTCATCGTCATTCCCAACCAGAACCTGTTCAGGATCGCCGACGCCAGAACCACGTTCGCCGACGCCTTCGCCATGGCCGACCGGGTCCTCTATGCGGGTGTCGGCTGCATCACCGATCTGATCGTCAAGGAAGGCCTGATCAATCTCGACTTCGCCGATGTGAAGTCGGTGATGCGCGACATGGGCCGCGCCATGATGGGAACCGGCGAAGCCGCCGGAGAAGGCCGCGCCAAGAAGGCAGCGGAAGCGGCAATCGCCAACCCGCTGCTCGACGAAGCTTCGATGATGGGCGCCAAGGGCGTCCTTGTCTCGATATCGGGCGGCATGGACATGACGCTGTTCGAGGTCGACGAAGCCGCTACCCGCATCCGCGAGGAGGTCGACAACGATGCCGACATCATCGTCGGCGCCATCTTCGACAAGGCACTCGCCGGAAAATTCAGGGTGTCGGTCGTGGCGACCGGCTTGCGGCGTGGCCTGGAGATTCCACTGCTTGCCGAACCGGAAGTTCGCATGAACTGAACAGCGTTATCGCGTGCGGTTCGCTCAGCTGATTGCCAGCCTCGCGTCACCACGGCCGCGCGCCGTCGATGACTTCCATAGCGCGTGCAGCAAAACGGCCGGCCAGCGGTGCCACGTCGGCCGCATCGGCCGCAACCGCGCTGCCGGCCAGCACGCGGTCGGCGATGCCGACGAAGATCACGGCAAAGCGGAACATGGCAAACACCAGATGGAACCGCTGGAGCGGCGCCGTCGGCACGGCGTGGGCGAAGTAATAATCGAGGAATTCGCGCTGTGTCGGAATCCCGAGGGCTGCCTGATCAAGGCCGAGGATGCCGCCATATTCGTCCGATGAGGAATGCCAGGGCATCGAGCAGAAGCCGAGATCAGCAAGCGGATGGCCGAGGGTCGATAACTCCCAGTCGAGTATGCCGATCACCTCGGGCCGCTCGGGATGGAAGATGAGATTGCCGAGACGGAAATCGCCATGCGCGATCGAAACGTGGCCGTCATCTGGCGGAAGATGTCGCGGCAGCCATTCGGCGACGGCTTCGAGCGCGGCAATGCGCTCACTCGGCGATTCCCGCAACTGTCTGGTCCAGCGCGCGATCTGTCGCTCAAAATAGTTCCCGGGACGGCCATAGTCGCCGAGCCCAACCTCTTCCGGCCGGACGGCGTGCAGCTTTGCCAGCGCCTCGGCCATGCCGAAATAGATGCCGCGCCGCTCGTCCGGCGTCAGTCCCGGCAACGCGCCATCGTGGAACACCCGGCCGTCGAGCCGCTGCATCAGATAGAACGGCGTGCCGAGCGGCTCGTCGCCGTCGTGATAGAGCACCGGCCGCGGCACCGGCACCTTTGTCGATGCTAGCGCCTCGATCACACGGTACTCGCGATCGACCGCATGAGCGCCGCGCAGGATCGGTCCCGGAGGTTTCTTGCGCAGAACCATGCGGCGGCCGCCATAGTCGACGAAATAGGTCGGGTTGGATTGGCCGCCGACGATCCGCTCAAGCGACATCTGGCCATCGCCAAAATGCGCTCTCAGAAAATCCTCCAGGCGTACTGGATCGAAATCCATCCTCATTGCCGGCTCAGCGGTTCCCGCCGCGACCTGTTTCGTCTTGTCTGCCGGCTTCGACATGCCAGCGCCAGAAGCCCGCACCTTCCTCGTTGAGAAAGCGGTTGAGCACCATCTTGTGGACCTCGTCGGCGCCGTCCACCAGGCGAGCCTGGCGGGCGTAGCGGTAGATCCATTCGAGTACAGTGTCTTTCGAATAGCCGCGGGCGCCGTTGATCTGGATCGCCACGTCGGCGGCGTCATGCAGCATGTTGGCGACCTGGATCTTGGCCATGGAGATCTCCTTGCGGGCAAAGCCGCCGCGATCGAGCTCCCAAGCCGCCTTCATCACCAGCAGCCGCCCGATCTCGATGCGCATGGCAAGATCGCCGAGCATCAGCTGGATACTCTCACGGTCGGCCAAAAGCTGCCCGAAACCGCTACGCTCGGCGGCATAGGCGCGCGCGATCTCGATGCAGCGCTTGGCAAGCCCGAGCCAACGCATGCAATGGGTGAGCCGCGCCGGACCGAGCCGGACCTGGGTAACCCGGAGGCCGCTGCCTTCGCCGGCAAGCACGTCCTCGACCGGGACTTCCAGGCCGTCGAATTCCAACTCGCAATGGCCGCCATGTTCTTCCGGTCCCATGATCTCGATGCGCCGCACGATCCGCCAGCCCGGCTGGTCCTTGTGGAACAGCAAGGCCGAAAGGCCGTGACGCGGATCGTCCGAAGTGCGCGCAATGAGAATGAAGTGGCTCGCCTCTTGCGCGCCGGTGATGAACCATTTGCGGCCTTTGACGACATATCTGTCGCCACGCCGTTCGGCTCTGGTCATGATCATCGACGGGTCGGAGCCGCCGCCCGGATGCGGTTCCGTCATTGCGAAAGCCGAACGCACCTTGCCCTCGACGATCGGCTTCAGCCATCTTTGCTTCTGCTCCGGCGTTCCCAGTCGCTCCAGCACCATCATGTTGCCATCCTCGGGGGCCGCGGAATTGAACACGACCGGACCGAAGATCGAGCGGTTCATCTCTTCATAGCAGACGGCCATATCCACCTTGGAAAGGCCGGCCCCGCCGGTCTCGGGTTTGAGCTGCAGGCACCACAGGCCGGCTGCTTTCGCCTTGCCCCGCAGCGTTTCGAGCAGCGGCAGCGCGACATTGCCATGGCCGTCGTAGGAAGCCTTATCTGCCTCGAGCGGCAGGATTTCGCGCTCGACGAAATCGGCGATCCGGCTGCGGAAGGCCTCGGTTCGGACGGAAATGTCGAAATTCATGGCGCTCACAAGGATGAAACGAGATGCCGCCATCGGCTCCGATGGTCGCGCCGCTAGTGTAACTGCCGTCGTTGAATGCGAGCAACAGCAGTTCGCCGGCCGTTCCTTGCGCACGTTCAAAGCGCCGGTTCGATATGGATCGATGCCGGCGTGCTGCCGATGGCGGTCGAATTCCAGGAGTACTCAGGTTTCGTATGGCTAACGTCCGCGACAATGCTCAGATCAATTCGAGGACAGCGCAGCCATAGCCGTCCAGCGTCAACACTCCGGAGACAGGTCCTTCGCTATCGAGCAGGTTGCTGCCGAAGGGAACGCCGGTTACCGCAACGGGCGTGTCTTTGATGTTTTGCACGAACAACAGCCGGCGTTCGTCATTCTCGCGCATCGTGACCTCGACGCCGTCCGGCAGATCCGGAACCAGAGGCTCCACATTCGCATCCACGAAAGTGCGCGTAGCGAGTTGAGCTGTCAGCTCCGGGGTTAGATAAGTGCCGACATAGAGCACACGGCCCTTGCCGACGGCGCGGGAGGTAATTGCAGGCGTTCCTGCCGCGTAGCGGTTCGACCAAACCCCTACAATTTCGACTTCCGGTTCGACTGCGAGGTTCTCATAGAAATAACCGGCATCGAACTCGTGGTTTCCGACGGTGAAACGACGGATACGGCGGCTGGATTCGGCCGGTCTGTCGGGAGGAATGACGAGCCCGCCGGAGCGCGACATCGTATTGAACAGGCCATTGGCCCCAGGTGCCGCCAGCCGCCCGAAATCCTCGACGCGAACGCCGGTCAACTTCGACAGCGACCGGCCCGGCGCTGTCTCGCGGATGACGTGGTTGTTTTCGTCGCGGGTTCCCGTGCGCGCGCCGATGATGACGGTACCGCCATTTTCGGCAAAGACTTGCAGCCGCTCGGTCCAGCTGTCCTTCCAGATCACCCAATGCGGCACGTAGAACACCTTGAGCTTCGACAGATCGTCTTCCGGGTGGATGAAGCCGCAGGCGATGCCGCGGTCATAGCAATACTGATGCAGCAAGATTGCATCATCCTGCGGACTTGGCAGGCCGATGGGGAAGGTCTTGTGGGCTTCCTGATTGTCGAAGTCCGAGCCGGCGATGCCGACATCCATCCGCACATGGGTGCCCAGGATCTTGTCTTTAAGCGCCGTCATCTCGGTGGCGAACTGCCTGGCTTCGTCATAGCGGCGGCGAGCGACATCATCGTGATCGATGATGCCCATCCAGTATATCTCGGCGCCGAAATGTGCGGGACGCCAGCGGAAGAACATGATCCCATCGGCGCCACGCGCAACCGACGACATCGCCATGCGTCGCATTTCGCCCGGCTCCGGCGTCAGCGTGCAGAAGCCCGGCTGGGCGCCAAAACCCGACTGTTGTTCCGGCACTATGTAGTTGCCGGAAAATCCCCTGCAGATGTCGAGATGCAGCGCCTGGATCTTGGCGTGGTTGCCTAGGCGAAAGAACTCGTCATAGAGGAACGGATAGATGTCGTAGCCGACGAAGTCGAGATCGGTAGAGAATTGGCCGCGAAAGTCGATGTCACGCAATCCGCCGAGATTGTGGAAAATGAACCAACTGGCATTCGCTTTTCTCAGGATCTCGACCTGGTCGTGCTGGAACCGTGCTGTCGAAAAGGCGAGAAAACGGTGGTAGTCCTGGAGGTGACCGGGACCGGGAAAGGACGGTGAGAATTCCAGCGGGAAGACAATTTCGCTGAAATCGCCGTAAGCCGTCGCCCAGAAATCGCCACCCCAGGCGAAGTTCAGCCTGTCTATCGTCTTGTAGGTTTCCTGGAGATAAGCCTGGAATTCCTTCAATGCCGACGGCGAATAGGATTCCGGCATGCTGGTGTTGAGTTCGTTGTCGGTCTGCCAGCCAATGACATTTGCGTTGTCGCGGTAGTGGTCCACCATCGCGTTGGTGATCTTGCGGCTATAGTCGCGAAACACCGGGCTGCTGGTGTCGGCATACTGGCGTGAGCCGTGGCTCATCGACCGGCCATTTCCATCACGCCGCAGGATTTCCGGATGTTTTGCCGTCAGCCAGCGCGGCGGAGTGGCGGTCGGCGTGCACAAGATCGTGTTGACGTCGTGACGCGCCAGGCCCTCGATTGCCCGGTCGAACAGGCTGAAATCGAAGATGCCTTCACGCGGTTCGAAAATGTGCCAGGCGAATTCGCCGAGGCGGGCGACGTTGAAGCCGGCCTCGGCCATGCGCCGGGCGTCGTTGTCCCAGTAACTCTCGTCCACATGTTCGGGGTAGTGCGGCGCGCCGACCAGAAAGCGGTCGGTCTGGATCGTGCGCCAGACCGACAGGGCGCGGCCTTTTGAAGTCTTGTTCACGAAGGATACTCCTGCAGATCAGTCGGTGATGGTGGATTTGCGGGCACTGATTGTCCGCTCATCGACAGAGGAAAAGAGATAGACGTCACGCGGCTCGACCTTGAAGCCGACGGTCGCGTCGGCAGCGACGGCACTCGCATGGCCGATCTGGACGGTGACGTTGCCGCTGCCGCTTTCAGAACTGACGCATTGCAGCGGGCCGGCGTCGGCATAGAGGATGGTCTCGCGGCCGAGATGCTCGACCAGCCGCACCCGTCCTGCAAAACTCGCTGTCCCTTCCGCGGCCAAGCTGATGCTCTCCGGCCGAATCCCCATCGTCACCCTATCGCCGACCTGTACGGATGCCGCTTCCGTCAGTTCGACAGTCAAAGGAGAAAGACCGGCGGTCGACAGCGTGGCGGCGCCGCCGGAGACAGCGGCGACGGTCACTTCGAAGAAATTCATCCGGGGTGCGCCGAGGAAGCCCGCGACGAAGAGATTGGCCGGATTGCGGTAGAGTTCGAGCGGAGCGCCCACCTGCTCGACCGAGCCGCGATTGAGCACGACGATACGGCTCGCCATTGTCATCGCCTCGGTCTGGTCGTGCGTGACATAGACCATGGTGGCGCCGAGCCTGGCGTGCAGATCGGAAAGCTCGACGCGCATCTGCGTGCGCAGCGCTGCGTCAAGGTTGGATAGCGGTTCGTCGAACAGGAACACGTCGGGCGAGCGGGTTATGGCACGGCCGATCGCCACACGCTGACGCTGGCCACCGGAAAGCTGTTTCGGCCGCTTGTCGAGCTGGTCAGTAATGCGAAGGATCTTGGCGGCTCGCAGCACGGCGGCATCGATCTCGGCCTTGGGGCGATGCGCCATGCGCAGGCCGAAACCCATGTTCTCGGCGACAGTCATATGCGGGTAAAGCGCATAGGACTGGAAGACCATGGCAATGCCGCGCTCACCCGGCTCGGTGGTGGTGACATCACGGCCGTTGATCAGAATCTTACCGGTCGAGACGATTTCAAGCCCGGCGATGATCTTCAACAGCGTTGACTTGCCACAGCCGGACGGCCCGACGGTGACAATGAACTCGCCCTGTTCGACGCTGAGATCGATGCCGCGCAGCGCGTGGTAGCTGCCATAATTCTTTTGTATCTGCCGGAGTTCAAGACTGGTCATGGAGCCCTGCTTGCGAAATCAGTTTCGGATCGGGTGGGCGACGCCTTGAAGCCATGGTCGCTCATCCCTTGACCGCTCCCATGGTGAGGCCGGTGATGAAGTGCTTCTGCATTAGGAAGAACATGGCAACCGGCGGCAAAGCCACGACGATGGTGCCAGCCGAGATCAGGTTCCAGGCCGAGACCCATTCGCCGCGCAGATTGGCGAGGCCGGCGGTGACCGGTTTGACGGTATCGCTGATGGTGAGCACGACCACCCAAAAATAATCGTTCCAGATAAAGGTGAAGAGCAGGATGGCCAGCGCCGCGAGAGCCGGCCGCACCAATGGGACCACGACATGTACCAATGTCTGAAACGGCGTCGCGCCCTCGGCCCTGGCGGCCTGAAACAGTTCTCCCGGCAAGGCGGCGATGAAGTTGCGCATGAACAGTGTCGCAAACCCGGTCTGGAAGGCGATGTGGAAGATGATCAGGGCCGCCATCGTGTCGTAGAGGTTGAGCCGCACCATGAGATCGCGCACCGGGATCATCATGATCTGGTGCGGCAGGAAGTTTCCGCCGACGAACAGGGCGAAGACGAGCATGTTGCCGCGAAACCGGTAACGGGCGAGCACGAACCCAGCGAGCGTGCTCAAGATGAGAACGCCCATCACCGAGGGGATGGTGATCGTCAGGCTGTTGAGGAAGTAGCGGGCCATCGGCGTCTGGGTGAAGACCGCCGTGTAGTTGTCGACCAGGCCGAATTGGGTCGGCCAGCCCCACAGATTGCCGCCCATGACATCCTGCGTAGAGCGGAACGAGGTAAGAATGATGGCAAAGAGCGGCGCCAGCCAGACAATCAGGATGCCGACCACCAGCACGACATAGAGGCCACGCTGCCAAATAGCAGTCTCGGGAATCGGGCGGGGAAACATCAGCCGCCTCTTTCATCGGCGCGGATCATCCGCGTCAGGTACCAGGCGATGAAGACCGCCATGATCACGAACAGCACCGAGGCAATGGCCGCGCCATAGCCGAAGCGGTAGGAAAATATGGACTGCTCGAACATCTGATAGGCAAGCACCTCGGACGAACCGAAGGGGCCGCCGCTGGTCATCACCGAGACCATGTCGAAGGAACGCAGTGCGCCGACGACAGTGACGGCGATGGCGATAAAGGTGACCTGCGTCAGCTGCGGCAACACGATGTGGCGCAGCATGTTCCAGCCCCTGGCGCCGTCGACCCGCCCGGCGCCGATCAGGTCCTCGCTGAGATTGTTGAGGCCGGCGAGATAGAGCACCATGCAGAAGGCGATCTGCGGCCACAACGCTGCGATCACGACGGCGAAGGTGACGAAATTTTCATCCGACAGCACTGCCGGGGCGGTCGCGCCGAAGGTGCGGAAGATCAGGGCGAGAAGTCCGAATTCCGGCGTATAGACCCAGGTGAAGACCACGCCGACGGCAACCGAAGCCAGCACCAGCGGAATGAAGAACAGCGATTTGAGCAGGCGCATGCCGCGGATTTTCTGGTTGACGAGCAGCGCGATGGCGAGGCCGAGCGGCGGCGCCAGCATGAACATCACCAACCAGATCAGATTGTTCTTCAGCGAAACATAGAACTGCGGGTCGGCGAACAGTTCGCGGTAGTTGCCGAGGCCGATCCAGACCATCGGGCTGAAGCCGTCCCATTCGTGCAGGCTGATCCATAGGCTCTCGACCGCAGATGCCAGAATGACGACGGAAAACAGCACAGCGGCGGGCAGAATCAGAAGTGTCGGTGTCAGCCACCAGCGATGGCGGCGCCAAAGCTTCGTCATTTTGGGAGACCTCATTCACGGAAAGCATCGGGGAGCAGAGCACGAACCCCGCTCCCCTCCGCTGGGAGGCGCTAGATCTTGAAGATCCGGCGACGGGTTCCCTCGAGACGCTGAAGAATGGCGTCCCGGCGCTCCGGCTTGGCCATGAATTCCTGGAAGCCGACCAGGCCGGCCTGGGCCATGTCGGGATCGGTATCGCGGTCGTAATATTGCGATGTGCCGGCCACCGTCTTCAGGCTTTCCACGGCTGCGTTGACCAGCGGATCCTTGCTGGCCGGAAGGTCGTTGCGCGGCGGAACGTTGCCGCCAGGTTCCAGATAAGGGCCGAAATTTTCCGGCTGGTAGAAGAAGGCGAGGAACTCGCGGGCACCCGCCTTGTTCTTGGCGTTGGCCGGGATGTGGACCGAATTGACCGAGAATTCTTCGTAGCGGTCGAGGGCGCCGTCAATCTTCGGGAAAGGAGCGAATGTCAGCTGCTCGAGATCCTGCTCAGGGAAAGTAGCCTTCACGAAGGCACCGAGGTTCATCATGCCGGCCTTCTTCTGGGCGAGGAAGGCGCCGGCCTCCTGCCAGCCGAACGACGTCTGATCCGGTGTGAAGAAACCCTGCTTGATCAGCTCTTCCCAGTGGTCGAAAACAGGCGTCAGCGCCGGGTCGGTGTAAGCCATCTTGCCGTTCATCAAGGCAAAGTGCTTGTCGAGACCGTTGATCCGCAGGTTCATCTGGTCGAACCATCCGGCCGCCGGCCAGAGTTCCTTGGTGCCGATGCTGACGGGAATAAGGCCGGCAGCCTTGGACTTCTGGCCGTAAGCCAGGAATTCGTCCCAGGTCGCCGGCACCGTCAGTCCGTGCTCGGCAAAGACGTCCTTGCGATAGAACATGCCCCACATCGTGCCGCCAGTCGGCAGGCCATACTGCTTGCCGTCGACAGCGACGGCACCGGTCATGGCACCCAGCACGTCCTTGTACTTTTCCTTCTCGAACAGATCCGAAATGTCGTCGAACAGGCCGCGGGTGACGAAGGCGCGCATGCGGTTTCCGGAGAACCAGAAGCAGACATCCGGCGCCCCGGCGACAAGGTAGTTGCGGATCGCGGTCTTGTGGGCCTCGTGATCCATATTGTTGATCACAACCTTGGTGCCGGACTGCTTCTCGAAGTCGGCCGCAATGCGCCGCAAGATCCGCAGGGCATCGGCATTGTTTTCGTCTGAAATGATGGTGACTTCGCTCGGCTGGCTGAGTGCCGGCATCGGGAAGCCCGCGAGGGCTCCAGCGGAAATGCCCCCAGCTCCCTTCAGGAAATTGCGCCGCGTCGACGGCTTTTCAATCCACTTGAACGTCATTGTTACTCCTCCCGTGTTGTCAATTTCTCTACTGGCACACCGGCCGGCGCGGTTGTTCTTCTCACCGGCACCGCTCACCTCCCGGGCAAGGGAATATGCTTGCCCGCTCCTTCAGAGCGCGGTGATATTGCTAACCGGATTAATTTCGCTGACCCCCGGTTCGGGTGTTGAACAGTCGGGCAAACTTATGCATACGTTTTCTCGAGAGGCAATAATTAATTTACAAAATTAAGAAAGCGGATCCGTGAAGCTCAAGGGTGACCCGAGCACGACTCGGGCGATGAACCGCAGACTGATCCTCAATCTCTTGCGGCAGGAAGGAGCGCGCAGCCGGGCCGACATAGCGTCAGTTACCGGCCTTAGTCCGGCAGCGGTCACCTTCGTCGTGGCCGACCTCATCGAGGATGGCCTGCTGATCGAAGGCAAGACAGTCGTGGGCTCGGCTGGGCGCCGCCCTATCCCGGTGGATATCAACTATGCCAACGGCCTTGCCATAGGTTTCAAGCTGATGGTCGGATCGGTCGAATGCGTGGTCACCGATCTTGCGACCAATCCGCTGGGCTCTCTGCGCGTCAAGCTCTCGGACAGCGATCCCGACCATATCATAGCGACCTTGGCCAAGGCGGTGCCGGAGCTGATTTCGATTGTCGATCGGCCCGCTGCCAAGCTTGCCGGGATCGGCATTTCAATGCCTGGCGTCATAGACAACCAGAAGGCTGTGTGTATCCGCAGCAATCGCTACAACTGGGACAACGTTCCCCTTGGCCCGATGCTGGCCGAACTGGTAGACGTCCCCGTGTGGCTTGAGGACGACACCAATGCCTATGCCATTGCCCAGCAACTCTTCGGCCTCGGACGCCAGCACCGCAATATGGCCGTGCTGGCGATCGGCGTCGGAATCGGCTGCGCGCTCGTCTTCGATGGCAAACTCTATCGCGGCGCGAACGGTGCCGCCGGCAAGTTCGGCCACAGCTCTTATGAGGAGAACGGCCGCCTTTGCGAGTGCGGAAAACGCGGCTGCTTGATGGCCTATTACGCCGAGCCGGCGATCCTGCGCACCTGGCGCGAAGCCACCGGGCACAACGAAACGGATAGCAAAGTCAGCCTTATGGCAGCCTTGGCAGACCGCGAACCGCGAGCCGTCGCCATTCTCGAAGAAGCCGGACATGGCATCGGCCGGCATCTCGCCAATCTTGTCAACATCACCGACCCGGAGGTCATTGTCGTCGGCGGTGAAGCCGTGTCGTTTGGCGATGCGCTGTTTGGCCCAATGCGGCTGACGCTTGGGAAAAATACCTTTCGCGCGGCACCACCAATGCTGCTGGACTGGGAGGACAATTCCTGGGCAAGGGGAGCGGCTGCTCTCGTAACGCAGAAACTCTTTGATTTCGAAACATCTGCCGGCAACGCCGCTCCGCTTTCAAAGCCGGCCCTATGGTCGGCATAGGTGAGTGAAACAGACAGCCCTGCGCCTCAGGCCGCCCGAACGCTGCGCGCTCCACGCGCCCAGGCCGGCAGCCAATCGCCATGCGCAACCAGCAAATCATCGACCAGCGACCATATCTGGTCGAGGTCGAGCTCGGCCGCCGTGTGCGGGTCCATCATCGCCGCGTGATAGATGTGCTCGCGGTTCTCGGTCATCAGCGCTTGGACCGTCAGCTCCTGGACGTTGATATTGGTGCGGATCAGCGCGGTGAGCTGCACCGGCAGGTCGCCAATGAACGTGGGTTGAATGCCGGAGGCGTCGACGAGGCATGGCACCTCGGCCGCGCAATTATACGGCAATGTCGTGATGCAGCCATTGTTGCGGACGTTGCCGTAGATCACCGACGGCTCGCCGGTCCAGACCGAGTTCATGATCGAGGACGCATATTCCTTCGACTGCTCCACTTCGATCTTGTCAGCCGAGCGATAGGCTTCCGCTTGCCCCTTCCAGCGTTCGATCTGCTCGATGCAGCGCTTCGGGTATTCGTCGAGCGGGATACCGAATTTCTCGATCAGATCCTCGCGCCCGTCCTTGATGAAATAGGGCGTGTATTCCGCGAAATGTTCGGAGCTCTCGGTGACGAAGTAACCGAGGCGCTTCAGCATCTCGTAGCGCACCTTGTTCGGGCAGCGCGGATTCCATCCAGGCTTCGGCGCCCGCCCTTCGCTGTAGGCGCGCAGCAGATCCGGATAGAGATTGCGGTAGGAGCCGTCCGGCTGGCGATGCTCGAACTTCAGGTAGAAGGCCATGTGATTGATGCCGGCCGAGCGGTAGCGAATCTCCTCGCAGGGAATGTCGAGATCATGCGCCAGCTCCATTGCCGTGCCTTGCACCGAATGGCAGAGGCCGACCTGCTTGATGTCGGGGTATTTCTCCGCGATCGCCCAGGTGTTGATCGCCATCGGGTTGACATATTGCAGCATGATCGCCTGCGGGCAGACCGCGAGCATGTCCTCGCAGATCTTCCAGAGATGCGGCACGGTTCTCAACCCTCGCATGATACCGCCGACACCGAGCGTATCGGCGATGGTCTGGCGCAGCCCGTATTTCTTCGGAATTTCGAAATCGGTCACCGTGCAGGGCTCGTAGCCGCCGATCTGGAAGGCGACGACGACGAAATCGGCGCCCGCCAGCGCCTTGCGCTGGTCCGAATAGGTTTCGGCTTTGGCCTTTACGCCAAGCGTCGAGATCAGCTTGCCGACGACGATTGCGCTTTCCTCGAGCCGTTGCGGATTGATGTCCATCAGCGCGATCGTCGCGCCGGATAAAGCCGGACGCTGCAATATGTCGCCGACGATGTTCCTCATGAACACCGTCGAGCCAGCTCCGATGAAAGCGACCTTGGGATTTCTTGCCACAACAACCTCCGGCATAAGCAATTAGGCTACCTCGAAAGCGGCTTTGACCAGCCGTTCGGTGTAAGCGGTCTTGGGATGGGACAGGACTTCGTCGACCGGCCCCTCTTCGACGATCTTGCCGTGCTGCATGACGATGACGCGGTGGCACAGCGCCCGCACGACCTTGAGGTCGTGCGAGATGAAGATGTAGCTCAGGCCCCGTTCGCGCTGCAGCTTGCGCAGCAATTCGATGATCTGCGCCTGGACCGAGAGATCCAGCGCCGATGTTGGCTCGTCGAGTACGATGAATTCCGGTTCGAGCGCGACGGCGCGGGCAATCGCAATACGCTGGCGCTGGCCGCCGGAAAACTCGTGCGGGAAGCGCGAGAGGATATCGCCGGGCATGCCGGCGCTGATCAGCGCCTCGCGCACCCGCTCGATCCGATCGTTCCTGGTGGCGCCCATGCGGTTGACGACCAGCCCTTCCTCGATGATCTGGCCGATCGTCATGCGCGGGTTGAGCGACGAGAACGGATCCTGGAAGACGACCTGCATGCGCGACCGCAACGGCCGCATCTGCGCGCGCGAACAGCCATGGATCGGCTGGCCATCGAAATAGATCTCGCCGCTGTCCGTGGTGTTGAGCCTGAGCAACGCCTCGCCGAAGGTGGTCTTGCCCGATCCGGATTCGCCAACGAGACCCAGCGTCTCGTGCCGCCGAAGGGTCAGGCTGAGGCTGTCGACGGCGACGAGTTCGCGCAGGTCCGGCCTCATGAACGTGCCATGCCGCAGCATGAAGGAGACGCGCACATTCCTAGCTTCAAGAATAACGTCGGCGCCTTCCGGCAACGGATTTGCCTGGCCGCGCGGCTCGGAGGCAAGCAGGTGACAGGTGTAGGGATGCTGCGGATTGGCGAACAGCTTCTCCGTCACATTGTGCTCGCGCATCTCCCCATGCTGCATGACGTAGACATAGTCGGAGAACTGCCGCACCACGGTCAGGTCGTGCGTGATCAGGATCACCGCCATGCGCAGTTTCTTCTGCAGGTTTCGGATGAGATTGAGGATCTGCGCCTGAACCGTGACGTCGAGCGCCGTCGTCGGCTCATCGGCGATCAGCACATCGGGATCGTTGGCCAGCGCCATGGCGATCATTACACGCTGGCGCTGACCGCCGGAAAGCTGGTGCGGGTATTGTTTCAGCCGCGCTTGGGGTTCAGGGATTTGCACCTGCTGCAGCAGCTCGAGCGCCCTTGCTTCGGCCTGCCTGCGGCTCATCTTGCGATGCACCCGTATCGCCTCGACGATCTGGCTGCCGATCGTGTAGATCGGGTTGAGCGAACTCATCGGCTCCTGAAAGATCATCGAGATGCGGTCGCCGCGCAGTTTGCGCCGCGCACGCTCGGAAAATTTCAGGATGTTCGCCCCGTTGTATTCGACAGTCGATTTCGGCGACACGACTGCGCGCTTCGACAACAGTCCCATGACGGTGCGCGCCGTCACCGACTTGCCCGATCCCGACTCGCCGACAATGGCGATCGTCTCGCCGCGATAGAGCTGGAACGAGATGTCCTTGACGGCTACGATCATGCCGTGTTCGACCTTGAAATCGACGGCGATGTTGCGGGCATCAATGACCGGGTTTTCCGAACGGCCGTCATGGTCGAGCCGGACAGGCGGTGCGAAGGATTTGACGAGCGCGTGTTGCATCATGTCATGCTCAATAAGGATCGACCGCATCGCGCAGTCCATCCCCAAGCGCGTTGAACGCGAAGACGGTGACAAGCACGAAGCCGACCGGCGAAAGGATCCAGGGATAAGTGCCGATGACCGAATAGGTCGCGGTGTCTTGCAGCATCAGGCCCCAGGAGATCAGCGGCGGCTTCACCGCGAAGCCGAGAAAACCGAGGAAGGATTCGAGCAGGACCACGCTGGGGATTGCCAACGTGACCGCAACGATCACGTGGCTCATCACGTTCGGAAAAATGTGTTGCATGATGATGCGGCCATCTGTGGCGCCGACCGCCATCGCCGCACGAACGTAGTCGATCCGCGCCAGTGCCAGGGTCTTGCCGCGCACTTCGCGCGACATCTGCGCCCAGCCGAGTGCCGACATGACAACAATCACGAAGGCCAGGAAAACATTCGTCGGCGCCGTCACCGGAACCAGCGAGGTCAGCGCCAGATAAAGCGGCAATTGCGGAAACGCGAGCACCAGTTCGACGAAGCGCTGGACCCAGACGTCGAATGTGCCGCCGAAATAGCCCGACACCATGCCGACCGTCGTGCCGATCACGGTGACGATGAAGACCACGGTCAATGCGATCATCAACGAGATGCGCGAACCATAGATCGCACGAGCCAGCACATCGCGACCGAATTTGTCGGTGCCAAGGAAGTGCACCGGCTGGCCGTCGGTCGAGCCGAAGAAGTGCCGGTTCGCGGGAAGCAGGCCGAGCAGTTTGTACTCCGCTCCCTTGACGAAGAAGCCGAGCAGCCGCGGATGGTCGTAGTCCGGCCCGACGACGGGTTGGAAGGTGACCGGGTCGAGGTCTTCCGAATCCGCCAGGGCATAGACGCGTGGCTGGAAGACGAAGTTGCCGTCCTTGTCATGGAAGCTCATCATCTGCGGCGGGGCGAAGCCGACATCGGTCACCTTGGGATCCATCGGTGCGAAGAAGTCGGCAAACACCGCCAGCAGCACCAGAAACGCGACCAGGATGAGCCCGGCCATGCCGGTCCAGGACCGTTTCAGGCGGCGCCAGACGAGTGCGATGTAACTCTCATTGCCGCGCGGCTTGATCTTGGCCGGTTCCTCGGCAATTGGCGGCAGCGAGGGCTCGAAAGCAAGCATCTCAGGACCCTGCATATTGGCGCACGCGCGGATCGAGCATGACGAGCAGCATGTCGGCGATGATGTTGCCGACGATCAGCGTCGCCGACAGCACCATCATGAATGTCGCCGTGACATAGACGTCGCCCACCGCCATCGAGCCAACGATCGCCGGGCCGACGGTCGGCAGGGCAAAGATGATCGCGGTCTCGATCTCGCCGGTCAGCATATAGGGCAGCACCACGCCCTGATACATGACCAGCGGATGCAGCGCATTGGGCACCGCATGGCGCATCACGACCGCACCGCCGCTAAGGCCCTTGGCGCGAGCGGTTTCGACATATTGCGCATTCAGCGTGTCGAGCAGATTGCCGCGCATCACCCGCATGTTGTAGGCGAGCCCGCCGAAGGTGGCGATGGCGACAACCGGCCAGACATGCCGGACGAGATCGACGAACTTCGCCCAGGACCACGGCGCCCCGCCAAATTGCGGCGAGAAGAAGCTGCCGATCTCGGAGACGTTGAATTGGAAGACCAGCAAATAAACGATGATCAGCGCCATCAGGAAGCGCGGCACCGTCATGCCGAGGAAGGAAATCGCTGACAGCGTACTGTCGATCCAGCTGTACTGCCTGGTCGCCGCCCAGATGCCGAAGGTGATACCGAGGACCGATGCCAGCAGATGGCACACCAGCGCCAGGAGCAGCGTGCGCGGCAGGCGCTCGCCCACCACATCGGCCACCGGCTTATTGTAATAGAGGCTGTAGCCGAAATCGCCGCGGGTGATGATGCCGCCGATCCAGTTGAGATACTGGACGGGCAGCGGCTTATCGAGACCGTGTTCTATCCGATAGGCCTTGGCCTGCGCGTCGGCCTCGGCGAATGAGGCCCCGCCCTGATTGATCAACTGCGAGCGGATGTAGTCGGCATAGTCGCCCGGCGGCGCCTGGATGATGGCGAAGGTGACCAGGCTCAGAATGGCGAGGACCGGGATCGCCGACGCTATGCGCGTGAGCAGGAATCGCAACATCGGTCGGTCCGCTTCCTTGTCTAGCCGGTCGCTCTCTTTGAGCGTACGGAGGTTTGCTTTGTCCGGCCGCGCCAACTGGCGCGGCCGGAGTTCTCAGTCAGGGGAGGTAAACCTAGTTCATCGGGCCCTTGTCTCCGGGCTTGCCGGGAAGCTCTTCGGGGAACAGCTCGTATTTGGCCTGCTTGTCGGCAGCGACAAAGACCCGCTCGCGGACAATCGAATCCTCGGCCCAGTTGAACATGAAGATCGGCGTGCCCTGCGGGATGTTGGAGAAGCGTTTGTTGATGATCAGCGCGCCGGGATATTCCGTCAGGCCGACATTGTAGACGTGCTCGGTCGAGATCTTCTGGAACTCTCTCATCAGGCTGGCGCGTTCGTCATTGTCCGCGGACGAGACAAATTTGTTGACGATGTCGACGAGGTCCTTCTCGAAAGGCATCATATCGACCTCGCCGTTTTCCGGCGCACGATGGTCCCAACTGGTTCGTGGACCGACCGGGGCCAGTTGATCGGTATTCTGGACGACGGAAGTCAGCTCCTGATCGTTGCGCCGTACCAGCCAGTCGAAGCGGCCGGAGTATTGCGAGGCATCGCGCTGGGTGCCGTTGAGTCCGTTGAGCACGATCCGAAGCCCTAGCTTTTCCATCTGGGCGACTACACCTTCGGCAAGGCTCTTGTCGGTAGTGTAGTCGTTGTTGACGAGCATCACGATCTCGACATTCTTGCCGCCGGCGGTACCTGCAGGAAAATTGACGAAGCCGTCGCCGTCCGTGTCTTTCAGGCCTGCCTTGGCGAGTTCCGCCTTGGCGCCTTCGAGATCGAAGGGGTAGTAGACCGTCGACTTCCGGTCGTAGGAGCTCGTGCCCGAGGATAAGCCGCCCGGATAGATGGCAGTGAACGGACCCTTGACCAGCGAGTCGCCGAGCGCCTTGCGGTTCAGCGCCATGGTGACGCCCTTGCGGAAATCCTCGTTGCGGTTCAGCTCGCGTATCGCCTGTCCGCGCTCGTCGGGGTTGCCCCAGCCATTGGCTGAGAAATTCATGCGCAGATTATAGCCGATCAGCCGCGCGCCGAACGCAAGCCGTGCCGGTGCGTCCTTTTGCGCCGCGCGCTTCAGCGAGGCAACGAAGTTCTCCGGCTGCTCCAGATTGGAGAAGTCGCCGGCTCCCGCGACGGCCTGAACGTCGCGGTCGGCCCAGGTCGACAATTTGTAGTGCAGTTCATTGAGATACGGCAGTTGGTTGCCCTTCTCGTCGACCTTCCAATAGTACGGATTGCGACGCATGACGATGATGTCGTCGGGGCGGTATGCCACCGGCACCCAGGCACCCATCACCGGCATGTTCATATATTCCGGCGGGAACGCGTTCTTGAACTGCTCGTAGGTGTTCTTCGAATATTTCGGATGCTGCGGCTTGAGGATATGCGACGGGCCCGGACAGAAGGTGCCGTAAGCCATGGCGTAAAGGTATTGTTTCGGAAAGGCGTCCTTGAACGTCCACTCGACGGTGTAGTCGTCGATTTTCTTCAACGTCGTGCCGACGCCGAAGGTCTCCTGCGTCGCGCCGTTCAGCGGCGACACATTGGGGTCGATCACCTCGTCGTCCCAATAGAACATCACATCGTCGGCGTTGAATGGAACGCCGTCCGACCATTTCGCGCCCTCGACCAGATGCATCGTCAGCGTGTGGCCGTCCTTGGACCAGTCCCAACTCCTGGCGAGGTTCGGCAGCGGCTCCGTGTCCTTGGCCTCGACCTGGAAAAGCGGCGCGGTGCGCGTCAGGCATTCGGAAAGGCCGATGTCGATGCCGCCCCAGCCTTGCGTCTGGCCGGCGCCATAATTCCAGCCTTCCGGCCGGCCGCCGATGACATGGCGCATCGTATCGCCGTAAACGCCGATGCCATCCGGCATGTTGCCGGTCTTGAAGACCAGCGGCTCCTTAGGCAAACGGTCCTTGACCGGCGGCAGCTTGCCCGCCTTGACGTATTTCTCGGTGACCCAATCCGGTTCGTGATATTCCGGCAGTGCCTTGAATTCCAGGATGGAGTCGCGCGCGACGTATTTGATCTTTCCCTCGGCGGGGAATTGCGCGGGCACCGGCGGCACGGTCGGCTCGGATTCATACGCGTTCAGCGCCGAGGCCGAGACGCTAAGCGCCAGCCCGGCGAGAATGCCAATGTTTCGAAAATTCCTCATCGTCTCTCCTCCCTGTTTGTTCAGGAGCGCGTTGACGCGCTCCATTTCTCCTCGAACGAATGTACAGACGGGTGCGGAAAATTCTCCCGAAAGCTCGCCGCGATCCACCCGGTGAAATTCACACGGCCTGCTTGAGAGCCGTTTTTTCCGCACGCAATTCCTCGATCGAACGGACGTCGCGCCTTGCCGCACCGGCCCATTCGCCGGTCTTGATCCTGGATTTCGAAAGCCGTTCCTTCGCGGCCGGCACCGCATCGGCATATTGCGGCAGCCAGCGAGCCTGGGCGACGACCATTTCGTCCACCATTTGCCAAACCTCTTCCGGCGTCGAAACCGCGCCGACCAGCGGGTCGTGCAGGACCGCGAGCTTCAGCAGGTCGATATCGCCGGAGATCGCCGCATGAACCGACATGCGCTGGACGTTGATGGAGGAAATGCAAGTGGCGGCGCAGGCCTCCGGCAGCGTGATGCCGGAGGCCATGTTGATACCGAAGCGGTCGACGAAGCCGGGCGACTCGACGATCGCGTCCTGCGGCAGGTTGGTGATGATGCCGTTGTTCTTGACGTTGAAATGGCCGCGATAAACGCGGTTCGTCTCCAGCGCCTCGAGAATGTGGCTGGCATGCTCGTTGGAGCGCTTGGCGGGGTCTATCGGCCTGGCGGCGGATTCCAGAAATTGCGGGAACTCCGTTTCGAACCAGTTGCGTGTTTCGGTCGAATAACGAAGGTAGCCGCCGGTCTCGCCGTGGATCCAGTCGGACATGTCGATCCAGCGGGTGATTTCGTCCGGCCGCTTGCGATACCAGGGCAGGTATTCGGAAAGATGGCCGTTGCTTTCGGTCGAATAGACGCCGAAGCGCTTCAGGACATCGATGCGCAGCTTTTCCTGCTGCGAATAGACCGGATGCGCCTCGAAGGCGGCAACCAGCTCGTCCTTACCGATCTTGCGGCCGTTGAGACGCAGGTCGATGAACCAGGTCTGGTGATTGATGCCGGAGCAGACGTAGTCGAGCTCGGTGCGCGACTTGGCGCCGAGCACTTCGGCGATCTGGTCGGCGCCATGCTGGACGCCGTGGCAGAGGCCGACGGTATCGACCCTGCCATATTCGATCGCCGCCCAGGTGTTCATAGCCATCGGATTGGCGTAGTTCAGGAATTTCGCCCCAGGCTCGGCGACTTCGAGGATATCCTTGCAGAAATCGAGGATTACCGGAATGTTGCGCTGGCCATAGAGGATGCCGCCGGCGCAGATCGTGTCGCCGACGCACTGGTCGATGCCATACTTCAAGGGAATGCGGATATCGTCCGCATAGGCTTCGAGACCGCCGACGCGAACGCAGCTGATAATGTAGCGGGCGCCCTCGAGGGCAGCACGGCGGTCTGTCGTTGCCGTAACCTTGGTCGGCAGCCTGTTGAATTCGACGACCCTGTCGAGGATCGACTTGATCATCTGGAGGTTGCGCTCGCTGAGATCGGTCAATGCGAATTCGACATCCCTGAATTCAGGAACGCACAAAATGTCGGTGAAGAGCTTCTTGGTGAACCCGACGCTTCCCGCACCGATGATAGCGATCTTGAAACTCATCAGCCTCACCTCGACCTGATCGAATGCTAGGGCAAAGGCGGAGAAAAGAGGCCTGGCCCGCCTGCCACGCTATGCAGGCTGGAATCCGGCACTTCCTCCCATCCGCTCTTTGACCGCGGTTTCTTTTGCTTTTCTCGAGGGATTATGCGCCTTATTCGGCACGCGACCAGAGAAGGATTATGCTTTTAGGGGTAATTTTGTGCTGCGGAACTTGATCGACATCGGGCCGGCGGGCAGGACGGTATCGCTGCCGCGCGGGCGCCAGCGCCTACACACCATGCCGACAAGCACCGGCTATGAAGTGCGCGAGAACGAGGTCTACGACTGGGATGGGCGCAAGCGCGGCCTGACGCCGTTTACCGTGCTCCAGCATACGATCAGCGGCACCGGCCGATTGCGCTACGAGAACCGGAACTACCGCCTGCAAAAGGGCGACACTTTGCTGGTTCTCGTGCCGCACAACCACCGTTACTGGCTGGCCAAGGGCGAACGCTGGGAGTTCTTCTGGATATCGATGAACGGCGAGGAGGCACTGCGCATCCACAAGTCGATCCTTGCCGCCGTCGGTCCGGTGCTGCGGCTGCAGCCCTCGACGATCGATCATCTGGCTGATTGCAGTGTGCGCCTGATCACGGGCGCGGTCTCGCCGGGAGCCGCCTCGGCCGTCGCCTATGAAGCAGCCATGGCGCTCTACGACGATGTCTTCGGCTCGCATGCCGTCACCGACGACAAGAGCGCCATGCAGCCGGTCATCGATCACATCAGGGCCAATCTCGACAGGCCGCTCCGCGTTGCCGATCTCGCTGAGATCAGCGGCCTGAGCCGCGCGCATTTCTCGCGCTGCTTCGCCGAGAGCGAGGGACTTCCGCCCGCCGAATTTGTGCTGCAGCAGCGACTGCAGCGCGCGGCGAAGTTGCTGACGAAGACCGATTTCCTGCCGGTCAAGGAAGTCGCCATCATGTGCGGCTTTGAGGATGCCAATTACTTTTCGAAGGTCTTCCGCCGCCTCTACGGCATCAACCCGACGCAATTCCGCACCAACGGAATGTATGCCAGCCTGGGAACCGCCCGATAGATTGGCACCGCGCGTGGCGTCGGAAGCGGGAACGCTTTTGCTTCCCCTTGGTTTAGGACAAGAGAGCCTGCTCGCCGCTGCGGCAACCCGCTCTTGGCGGAGATCAGGTCACAGTGTCAGGGGAGTGATCGATGAACAATCCCGATCCGAATAACCCGAATCCACTGCCGGACAATCCCAATCCGGAGCCGGCCCGGCCGCCTGCCCCGCCGGAGACTCCGCCGGGAGAACCTCCAGGCGTACCCCCGCCCTCGCCGGATCCAATTCCGACGCCGGACCAGGAGCCGATCGGAGTTCCTCCCGGCACGCCTTCCGAAATTCCTTCGGAACCGACCTTTCCCGGGCCGACCGCCTGAAGGGCGGTCGGGTGGAGGATGGCAAGGGTGATTTCGGCGAAGCGCTCGAAACGGGTCTTGCCATGGAACGTTTTGCGCTGGCGCTCATTCACCCTTCCATCATGGAAACCCGCGGCGGGCCCTGCAACCAACGGAGGTTAAAATGAAAGTTAGCAACTGCATGACAAAGGACGTCGAGATCGCCAGTCCGCAGCAAACCCTGCGCGATGCGGCAGAAATGATGGGTCGCCTCGACGCCGGCGCAATGCCGGTGGGCGAGAACGATCGGCTTGTCGGCATGGTAACCGATCGCGACATCGCAATCCGCGGCGTCGCCCAAGGCAAGACACCTGA
Source organism: Mesorhizobium sp. M0522 (assembly GCF_040321085.1). NCBI lineage: Bacteria > Pseudomonadati > Pseudomonadota > Alphaproteobacteria > Hyphomicrobiales > Phyllobacteriaceae > Mesorhizobium > Mesorhizobium sp. M0522. The sequence goes on along the minus strand of NZ_JAMYQW010000003.1, from coordinate 88,959 downwards.
CGCCAAGGTACGGGAAGTGATGAGCACCGAGGTCAGGTATTGCTTCGAAGACGAAGACGCGGAGGATGTTCTGCGTAACATGGCTGACCTGAAAGTGCGCCGCTTGCCGGTGCTAAACCGCGACAAGCGCCTGGTCGGCATCGTTTCGCTGGGCGACCTCGCCACCAACAGCGAGACGGCGACAGCAGGTGAAGCGCTGAGCGGCATCTCGCAACCCGGCGGCGAGCATTCGCAAACGATACACTGACGGCGCACCACCGGCCGGCCTTTGCTACGACCGAACCGCCGGCTGGATAGACGCCGGCCTGCCGGCGAAACTGTTCAGAGCGAACTGGACTGCAAACCGACGAGGAGCAAGCCATGATTACGATGAAGGCCGTCCGTATCCACGATTTTGGTGGACCGGAGGTTCTTTCGCTGGACGCGGTTCCGTTGCCTCAGCCGCATGACGACGAGGTCACGCTCAAGGTCTACGCGGCAAGCGTCAATCCCGTCGACTACAAGGTTCGCGAGGGCTCTTCGGGCGCGGATCTGCCCGTCACGCTCGGCCGCGACGTATCCGGCGTGGTGGAACTGTGCGGCACGCGGGCCCATATGCTGAAGAAGGGCGATCCGCTATATGCCATGCTCGGCAACGACCGCGGCGGCAACGCCGAATATGTCGTCGTCAAGGCAACGGAGGCGGCGGCGAAGCCGCAACGCTTAAGCCACGCCGAAGCCGCCGCCGTGCCACTTGCGGGCCTTACCGCGTGGCAAGGCCTTTTCGATCACGGCGGCCTCAAATCCGGGCAGCGGGTCCTTATCCATGGCGGCGCCGGCGGCGTCGGTCATCTGGCGGTGCAGTTCGCAAAGGCCGCGGGCGCGTTTGTCGCGACGACCGTGTCCGCGCAGGATTTCGATTTCGTCCGCGCGCTTGGCGCCGACCAGGCGGTCGATTACAAGAACCAGCGCTTCGAGGAGCTTGTCGAGGACGTCGACCTCGTCTTCGACCTGGTAGCGGGTGAAACACAGGACCGCTCGTGGGACGTGCTCAAGCCCGGCGGGACGCTCGTCTCAACGCTTTCCGAGCCGTCGGCGGTGAAGGCCCGCCTGCATCGGGCTCGCGGCGTTTCCTATTTGACCAAGCCGAACGCGGCGCAGCTTGCCGAGATCAGCCGCCTCATCGACGCCGGGAAGGTCAGGCCATTCGTGCAGGCAATCTATCCTCTTGAGGAAGTCGCCAGGGCCGAGGAACAGCTCGAGAAGCAGCATACGCGCGGCAAGATTGTGCTTCAGGTAGCTGCCTGAGCACTCGCCGAACAACAGGCCGCAGGCCAGTTTGCGGAGTGCTCGGACACAGGCCGTTTTCTGCTGTCCAGAAGCCCGGCGGCCGAGAGTTTGACACAGGACGGCCCGCCGGGCCTGGCCGGCTTAGGCAGGTGCCGTCTGAAGCAGCATGCGCCGGGTTTGCCGGGATGCACAAATCAAACAAATCAAGGAGATGCAACGGATTGTGAGGCACGTCGCGACGACATCGTCGCACGGCCGCCGTCAGTTAACTGCGAAGCGAAGGACACAGCGTTTACCGACAGGCGGGCTAGGTTCCTACCGGCCGCAAGCCGCAAAAACCGCTTCAAACTGTCGGAAACCGGCGATAGGTTCGAACCATGTCTCAACCCGCCAATCCGATCTCCATTGCCCGTCGCGATCAGATGTTTCCAGTGCTGGCTGAGGCAGAACTGGACCGCATGGGCCGTTTCGGCGAAGCCGTGTCCTATGCTGCAGGCGAACAGATCGTCAAAGCCGGCGAGCTGGCGCCCGGTCTGATCGTGGTCCTGTCCGGCAAGGTGGATATCATCCAGGGCGGCAGCTTCGGCCGGCGCGAAACAATCGTCACGCACGGTGCAGGCAATTTCGTCGGCGAGTTGGCGCAGCTTTCAGCCCGACCCTCACTAGTGGATGTGGAGGCGGTCGAGCCGGTCGAGGCGCTCGTCATCCCCTCGCAAAGGCTGAGGGACCTGATGGTGCAGGAAGCAAACCTCGGCGAGCGCATCATGCGGGCGCTGATCCTGCGCCGTGTCGGCCTGCTCGAGAGCGGCACAGCCGGCCCGATCATTGTCGGACCGGTCGACAGCGGCGACGTTTTGAGGCTGCAAGGTTTTCTGGCTCGCAGCGGTCAGCCGCATCGCGTTCTCGATTCGGCTGCCGATCCCTGCGCCAGGACCCTGATCGAACGCTTCCATGTCGATATCCACCATTTGCCGATCGTGCTCTGTCCGAACGGCAAGCTGCTGCTCAATCCCGGAGAGAACGAGCTTGCCCGCTGCATCGGCCTGGTGAGGCCGATCGACGCCGGCAAGCTGTACGACGTGGCCATTGTCGGCGCCGGACCGGCCGGCCTCGCGGCGGCCGTCTACGCGGCTTCCGAAGGGTTGTCGACGATCGTGCTCGATTGCCGTGCCTTCGGCGGACAGGCGGGTGCCTCCTCGCGCATCGAGAACTACCTCGGTTTTCCGACCGGCATTTCGGGAATGGCGCTGATGGCGCGCGCTTACAACCAGGCGCAGAAATTCGGCGTCGAGATGGTGATACCGGACGAGGCGAAGCTGCTGGGCAGCGCAAGCGACACGTCCGGTGCCCACTACACGCTCGCCGTCGGCGGCGGGGAGACCGTGCGGGCACGGTCGGTGGTGATCGCCAGCGGAGCGCGCTATCGCCGCCTCGACATGGCAAACCTGGCGCAATTCGAGGGAACCTCCGTGCATTACTGGGCTTCGCCGATCGAAGCGCGGCTTTGCGCCGGGCAAGAGGTAGCCCTTGTCGGCGCCGGCAATTCGGCTGGTCAGGCTGCCGTCTACCTGGCGGCGCATGTGAAGAAGGTATGGCTGCTGGCGCGCGGCAGCAGCCTCGATGCGAGCATGTCGCGCTATCTGGTGGAGCGCGTCAGGGCACAGCCGAACATCGAAGTGCTGGCTGAGACGCAGATTGCGGCACTGGAAGGCGACGACGGCAATCTTGGCAAAGTGCGCTGGCGCAACCGCGACACCGAGACAGCACGTCCGATCCGCCACCTCTTCCTGTTCATCGGCGCCGATCCGAACACCGACTGGCTGGCGCAATGCGGCGTGGCGTTGGACGCGAAGGGCTTCGTTCGCACCGGGCCTGACATTGGCCAGGAACGTGGTGCACTGGAGACGAACCGCGGCGGGGTGTTCGCCATCGGCGACGTGCGCTCCGGCTCGATCAAGCGCGTCGCCGCTGCCGTCGGCGAAGGCGCCCAGGTGGTTGCAGCGCTGCATGCATATCTCGCGCGAAACGGCAGTCTCGCCGTGGCGCCACAACTGGTCAGGAGCGTATGATGGCAGACGAATGCAGGCACGCCGGGGACATTCGCGACGTGACACCGAGCGCGCTCGGCTGCGAGGAATGCCTGAAGAGCGGTTCGCAGTGGGTGCATCTGCGGCTCTGCCGCACATGCGGCCATGTCGGCTGCTGCGACGACTCGCCCAACCGTCATGCCACCAAGCATTTTCGGGCAACCGGCCATCCTGTCATCGAAGGCTACGATCCGCCGGAAGGTTGGGGATGGTGCTACATCGACGAAATCTTCCTCGACCTCGGCGACCGCACCACGCCGCAAAACGGTCCGATACCGCGCTTCATTTGAGCTTTTTGCGAGCGGGTCGCTACAGCAATTCCAGGAAAAGTGTGAACGGTTTTCATCCGGAATTGCGTCAAAACAAAAGATGGAGCTGTTCGGCGTTTCCGTGAAACGATGAACCATTCTAAAGCATGTCGCGCAAAAGTGCAGCGGTTTTGCGATAACGACATGTATGAAACAAGAATCTAAAGCGCGTCGCATGAGGCCGATCGAACGCGACGCGCTTTAGTCCAAGGCTGCTTCGGCTTGAGCGGGCGTATCGCGTCCCTCTGGTGGTGCCGATGACCGCTCGCGCATATGCCTGACGGTCTGGAGGACACGATCGGCAAGAAATGCAAGCGCGCCCTGTGCCGTGCGCGTCCCGATGACGGATTCCAGCGTAACCGCCTGCGTTGAGAATTTGTGTTTGAACGACTCTGCGCCACAGAGGAAATCGACCATGCTCAAGCCGTGATCGATCGACCACTGCACGTAATCCATCAACAGGATCACACCCGGCGACGCCCGGCCGAAATCCGGATCGAACGTCGTCACGAAGGCCATCATCATGTCGTGCTGCACGAAGTTGATCGACACCGCGACCATCACGCCATTGCATTCGAGGACGAAGATATGCAGCACGCCGGCGCGGGCCAACGCATCGACGAGCGCGGCGAGTACCGGCACGCCCTCTTCGAACAGGTCTGACTCACGCATGCGCTCGGTCAGCCATTTCCGCTTCAAGGCCGCGAGGCGCTCCAGTACCGGTTGCAGCGGCTCGTCGGGGGCAAGCAGGCGAAATCTCACCTCTCCGGTTTCTTCCAGCGCTTTGATGCCGCGCCGATAGTTCTGGCGCGTCTTTTTCGACTGGTCCGCCAACCATGCCGCTCCGCTTTCCCATTGTCCGGCAACGCGATAGCTGACTTCCGTTCGGTGAAACGGACGAAGCCTGATGCCGCCGGAAGCTCCCGGCGTGAAAATTTTGCGGGCCGCCGCATCCGGCGAGAGACGACTGATCAAGGCAAGATCGAAGCCGCCGGCATCGCAGAGTTGGGTCCATAGCTCCTGCAGCGCCGATAACGAGCATTCCGGAGCAACGAGAATATCCCCATAGTCGGTATAGCTGCCGGCCGCCCATTCGAGAAACCGCAGCCCCCTGCGCCTGCCGATCGCCAGCGGAACGACAGCAACGAGTCTCTCGCCCTTCCAGACCAGGCCGATCCGCAACGCGCGCTGGTCACGGCGTTGTACGGTACTCCACCATGCCGAAATCCAGGCATGGCTTTGAAAGATCAGCCCGTCGGTACGATGCCAAAGCTCCATCCAAGCGGCCTCGACCGCAGCCAGGCGATCCGCCGAACGGACGATTTCCAGGCGCTCCGCGCCTAGGACGTCGATGGAAACAGCGGTATTCATGAAGGAGAACTGTCCTGTGGCTGCGCGACCACATTGGGCCGTCTGTGAAACAGTCGCATGACATGCCTTGCCATCTTCTTGAGCGGCAGGATGTAGAGCCCAAAGAGCGACTGGTAATCGCGCACATCGCGATCGACGAGGCCAAATTTCAGGTCTTCATCCGGCTCCGGGACAAATTGCGTTCCGAACAGACGATCCCAGAACGAAAAAAGCAGGCCGAAATTCTTGTCATAATGACGAGGGTCGATGCTGTGATGCACCTGATGCCAGTGCGGACACAGGATGATGTTGTTCAACGGGCCGAACGAGATCTTGAGATGCGTATGGCGAACAAAGTCCATCATCAGGATGTTGCGGATGACGTAGACGTTGATGCCGAAGATGGCGACCTCTACCGGATCGAGTGCGATCAGGCTCCAGATCCCGAAGCAGATGCCCGGGATGACGCCATCCCACATACGGTTCATCAGATCGTCCAGCGGATGAACCCGGTCCTTGGTGATCCCCACCATCACCTCGGCCGAATGATGTACCTTGTGCAATTCCCACAGGAACGGGAAACGGTGCTGGGCGACGTGGTAGAGGTAGTATGAAATATCATAGGCGACCAGCATGGTTGCGGTGAAGATGACGATCGTCACCGGTCCCGCCGGGCCGCCGAGAAGCGGCGCGTGGATGTTAAGGAGCCAGCCAATTGCCTCGCGTGTGCCATAGCCCACCGCGACGACGAAGGTGACGCCGGCAGGAATAAGCAGGAAAGGCATCATCGCCCGTTTCGTGATCCAGAACAGGGCGTCGGCTCGCGCCGACGGGTGCAGGATGACTTCCTGTGGGAAGGCGAAGTCGAAAAAGTCCCTGAGGGACTTATGTTCGGCAGTTCGCCAGTAGGCGATCACCGCGCTGCCCAGTGCGGTGAGGAGAAGCAGGCCGAGCGTGGTCAGATTGACGTTCGAAAGCTTTTCCACAATCGCTCTGGCAAATTCGGAAAACATTGATGCAGCGGCTCCTGGTCGTAAGAAGGCAGTCTGGGGTCGTAAGAAGGCGATCTGGCGAATAGCAAAGCACAAAATTCCCGCCAAACTCGCTACGCCGCCTGCAACCAGTGGCTGTTGCGGGCGCAGCGGGCAAAGCAGGCTGGATGGTGCGAGACTAGCAGATCAACGGTAACGAAACCGCTAAATGTCCAAACGTAATTAATGTCGAATACGGCCGGAACTCGCCCGGCAACTCTACGTTGGCACCGGTTTTTGCTGTTGCGGCGGGTGAATTGGGGCAAGATGGATATCGATTCCGGCTTCGCCCACTTCACCGTGCCAGGCGAGGCGTTCGGCTTGCTGCCTGGTGCCAAAACGCAGTGAAACCCAACCGCCTTGGCCCGGCATGTCACCGCCGGCGCCGATATCGAGCGCAGCATCAGGAAAGCGGATGGCCAACAGTACCTCGTCGCCGCGCAATACCGTGACCGTCTCTTCGTGCCGATCGGCATGGAGGCCGGCGGCCAGTTGGAAGACGATCTCGGACTGGCGCCTGCCGCCGAGCAGTTGGTCGGTGATGAGGATGCCATCGGCCTGGCGCGCCAAAGTGCGCTGATGCACGACGCCGAAGCGGCTTCTATAGCCGTCATGCCGGGCGCTCAGCCTCCAGTGCGGTCCCGGCTCGCTCTCCACCAGCGCTGCGACTGCCTTGTGCGACCAGTTGAAATTTCCAGCGATGGTGCTTTGGCTCTCGCCCTCGATGTTCAGCGTGTTGTGCGCCGGTGTGGAGCGAAACCAGTCGCGCCATGCGCCTCCCGAACCGTAGAGCCAGGTGCCGGGATCGACCAGCACCGGCTCATCGTCGATGCACAGGGTGAGCGACAGCGCGTCGGCATGGCCGTGCGCCGCTATCGAGAGATAGCCGAGCGGCCCATGGTCGAACGTCAGTTCGACATTGCGGCCATTCATTGCTCCGCGCCAGACGGAGAGCCCGCCTTGCGTGAATGTCTGCAAGCCATCCACCGCGGACGCCGGGCCTGACGGCGCACCAAAGAAAAGCGAACGAAAATCGTCAGGCTCCGGCGCGTTGCCCGGCGTCCCCAGTAAGCCGTTGATGGCGGCCGCGACGGATCGGATATAGTTCGGCTCGTCGCCCAGCTTCAGCACATGGCCCTCATCGTCGTCGCCGAAGCGGGCGGCTTTCTGTGGCAGCCAGCCGACGAAATTGGCGAAGGCGCCCAGACGCGCTTCGACGGCCGAGGGAAACGGCGTTCCCGCCTGGCGTGCCGCGGCGGCGCACAGCAAGATGAGTTCGGCGCTGAAGGCTGCATAGGTCGGCGTTTGCTCGGCACCGGCGCCGTCGGCAAGAATCTGCTTGTGCGCCTCATTTAAGAGGGCGCTGCGGGCAATTTCGGATTCGGCCCCGAGCGCCAGGCCAACCAGATATTCGCCAGCCAACTCTGCGACGAGATGATTGTTGGCGGAGGAATATCGCGACGGAAACCGCGGCAGCCAATAGGCGCTTGCCGCGAGTATCTCACCAGCTTTCCGCAGCGTCGCCGGGTCAAGCCGGTCACCGATAAGGTCCAGGGTGACGATCAGGCTGATGGCTCGCAGCGCTACTTCGATGCCGGAAGCCCAGCAAATGCCTCGGAACGGCGGATTGGCGGAATGCCAACTGCCGATTGCCGCCTCAATGGTACTCCGGGATCGATTGTCCTCGCTGAGGAGCAGGTGTGCAGCCAGTACTGGCAATTGCTGCAGCCGGTTGATCTCCCAGACATATTTTATATCGCCAAGGTCGCCGCCATCGCGAAAATCGATATCGAACGTATGAGCCTCGGCGCCAGGCCAAAGCCTGCCGGTTACCGGATCAAGACGCCAAAGCTCAGCAGGAAACAAAAGATCGGGCTCACGCTTTGGCCATGTCCGCCCGAGTGCCGAAAACCGGCCATGCAGCATCTCTTGCGCGGCCGCCGCTATGGACTGCCGTTGAGCGTCGGCCGCTGCCAGCGCAGCATGGCGAAATCCAGGCAGCACTGGGTGCAACTGCGGCGATGGATAGCGCTCCCACCCATCATCGCGGCGGCGCGACGCGATCCTTCGACGTTGCTCGCCCAGCCGGTGCAACACCTCGGCCGGTCCCATGCTGCGCAATCGGTTGATGTACCAGCCGATTCTCATGCACGCCCCGTCAACGTTTCGGTCCTTGTATACCATGCCGTCGAAAAGCTGCGGGCCGGCAATCTTCTTTCCCGTTCGTTGCGGTTAATATCTCCCGCGAGCATGCGGAGGGAGCGATGCGAAAAGCGGTGTATGTTGTTGCCTGGGTGCTCGTCTTGCTTGTGGCGGCCGAGGCAGAGCCCGTCCCTCTCAAGCGCGGCGTTGGCGTGCATCAGTGGCTCAACTGGTCGCCGGTGGAGAAAGACGGAACCTACGTTTGGCCGCCCTATCGCAGCGAAAAGGAGTGGCTTGCGGAAAGCAGGCCGCTCACTGACCGGCCGGCCGGGGAGGTGTTTGCCCACATCCGATCGATGGGCTTCGACTTCGTCCGGCTGAGCGTCGATCCCGGCCCGCTGCTTGCCAGCGGGGACGCCAAGCGGCAGCAGGCGCTGGACATACTTGCCGCCGCCGTCGAGCGGATCACGTCGACCGGCCTCAAGGTGGTTTTCGACCTGCATGGCGTCACTCAGATTCCCGACTACAGCATGGAGATGATCTATGGCGGCGCCGACAGCGAGGGCGTTGCCCGCTATCGTCAAATGGTTGTGGCGGTCGCCGCCACGCTGGTCAAGATAGGCACCGACAAAGTCGCCCTCGAACCTTACAACGAGCCCGCGTACTACCCTTGCGATGCGAGCGGCAGCGATCACTGGCAGCGGATCATGGCAGGGACCGTCCACGACATTCGAGCGGTCAGCAGCGAACTTACCATCGTTGCAACCGGCGCCTGCGGCGGCAGCATTGCCGGATTGGTCAACCTCAGCCCCAGCTTTGATGACCCAAACCTCTATTACAGCTTCCATATGTATGAGCCGCACAGCTTCACCCACCAGCGGCCCGATGACACGATCAGCTTTGCTTCGGGACTTCCCTGGCCGGCCGACAGTAGTACACCCGAAGTGGTGACCGAAACCCTTAGAGCGCGGATGGAAGCTGCCGGCTTGAGCAGGGTCGAGCAGGTCATGAACATGGCCACCGCGCGCCAAGCAATCGCGAACTATTTCGAGCAGAACTGGGGCCAGAGCCAACTGGAGGCGAGCTTTCGCCAGGCTGTCGACTGGGCTGAAGGCCATGGCATTCCCAGCCGGCGGCTCTTCATGGGCGAATTCGGCGCTATCCTCATGTCCGCGGACGGCCGCATGGGCGCCTTTGAGGCCGACCGTTCGCGCTATCTCAAGGCAGTGCGCCGAGAGGCCGAACGCTTCGCGATCCCATGGTCTGTCTGGGAGTTCTCCAATCCTTATGGGATGAGCCTCATCCCGCCCGATGGTCCCCCGGTTCCCGACCCGGAGATGCTGCAGGCATTGGGCCTGCCATAGGTGCCGTCACTCGCCCTCACCAGCGAACAACCGGTGCAACCCCTGACCGCCAGGCTCGATCGAGGAACGGCCCGTGGCAGCTTTCTCCCGGTTGGGTTGTATTGGCACGAAGTGTTTAACACATTTGTTGTACTGAATTGAGGAATGTGCGCGCCTAGGGGGAACAATGTGTGGAATTGCCGGATGGATCGGTCGAAGGGCTAAAAATCCACAAGAGCGGGCCGCCAGAATGTCAAACGCATTGCGGCATCGCGGTCCCGATGCCGAAGGCGCCGAGATATTGGACCTGAACACCGGCGAGCAACAATTGGCATTGGTCCATCGCCGCCTGGCGATCATTGACTTGGCGCCTGAGTCAAATCAGCCGATGCAGATTGAGGACGGCCGTCTCAAAATAATTTTCAACGGAGAGATATATAACTACATCGAGTTGCGGCAGGAACTGATCGGCCTTGGCCATCATTTTCGAACGCGCTCCGATACCGAGGTGCTGCTCCGAGCCTACGATCAGTGGCACTTGTCCATGTTCGACCGGCTGAGCGGCATGTTCGCCTTTGCACTCTGGGATGCTCAGAGGCAGGAATTGATCCTCGGCCGGGATCCCTTCGGGGAAAAGCCGCTTTACCTCATGCAAAGCGAAAGCTTGCTGCTGTTTGCCTCGGAGATCAACGCATTGTTGTCGGCGCAGCAAGATGCGCAGCAACTCGATCTGGATGCGGTGGACGAGTATCTGAACTGGCGTTATGTGCCGGGACCACGCACGCTTTTTAAACAGATCCGCAAGCTCAATCCCGGAAGCTATGCTGTCTGGTCGCAAGGGGTGGTCAAGGAAACGCGCTACTATACGCCTCCGGATCAGGCGGCCCTGGCCGAGCGGATCGACGGAAAAACCGCCAAGAAGCGATTTCTGGAACTGCTCGACCATTCCGTCGAGATCAGGATGCGCAGCGATGCACCTTTTGGGGCCTTTCTCTCCGGAGGACTCGACTCCTCGGCTATCGTCGCCCTGATGGCCAGGCATAGCGCCACGCCCATTCGCACGTTTTCCGTCGGGTTCGACGACGCAGCCTATAGCGAACTTGCATTCGCCCGGCGCGTTGCCGATCATTTCAAGACCGATCATTGCGAACTTGTCATCCAGCCAGGCGATCTGATGGATCAGCTGCCCGCGATGGTTCGCCAACGCGGGGGACCTGTTTCGCAAAGCAGCGATATTCCAATTTACCTGATGTCGGAGCGCGCCGCCCAGGACGTCAAGATGGTGCTCACCGGAGAAGGAGCCGACGAGATTCTCGGCGGCTATCCCAAGCATCGCGCGGAATCACTGGCCGGGATCTACCAGTCGCTTGTTCCAGCCTCGCTGCACGATAACGTCCTTTCCCCTTTGGTACGCGCCATGCCGGGCGCGTCGGCCAAGGTCGATACGTTTGCCCGCACCGCGGGCGAAAGGGACTTTGCCGCCCGGATGGTCTCCTGGTTTGGAGCCGTTTCGGCGCAGCAGCGCGCCTGCCTGATCGGCGCGTCCGCAAATCGCCGTTATGAGCGCAACGACTTTCCGTTCTCGTCAAGCGCTGCGGCTTCCCATCTTCGCCGCGTGCTGTTTTTCGATCAGACATCGTGGCTGCCTGACAATCTCCTGGAACGAGGCGACCACATGATGATGGCCGGTTCAATCGAAGGAAGAATGCCGTTCCTCGATCGAGACCTGGTTTCATTCGTCAGCAAATTGCCCGATCGCTACAGGCTGGGTTGGTTGCACAGCAAGCAGATCCTGCGCGACAGCATGGCCAATATCCTCCCGGAGGAAATTCTCAGCCGCCGCAAGGTCGGGTTCAAGGTACCGGTCGCCGAATGGTTTCGCGGATCGATGAGGAACTACGTGCATGACCATCTTTGCTCGCCTCACTCCGTCATTCGCAGCTATCTGAGTCCGAAACAGCTAGATCAAATCGTCTCGGAACACACCACGCGTGCTGCAGACCACGAAAAGCTGATATGGGCGCTGTTGAATTTGGAGATATTCCACCGCGAATTCAGGCTCGACGCGCCGCCGCGATCGTCGGCCTCAGCGCTTGACCGGTTGACGGCTTGACACGGCCGACCGCCAGACATCGCAGATTGCGCCAACAAACGGGGCGAGCTCAAGCCGTTCCCGATGCACGGCCATGGCACCGGCACCAAGCTTTGCCCGCAGTGCCGGGTTCTCCACGAGGCGGCTCAGCGCCTCGGTCAACGCTGTAACATCGCCTGGCGGCACCAGCAGCCCGGATTGCCCGTCGGTGATTATGTCTTCGACGGCGCCAACCGGGGTCGCCACCACCGCCAAACCGGCTGCCATGCCTTCGATCACCGACATCGGCAGATTTTCGGCGAAGGATGGAAGAACCAGAATATCGGCCGAAGAAATCAGCGATGCGACATCGTCCGGTCCCACCCAACCCGGAAAGGCGATCCGGTCTGCAATCCGCAGCGCGGCTGACTTTGCCCGTGCCGCCTCGACTTCGCCATCGCCGGCAATCGTGGCGCGCCAATTCTTGACAGGGCTCATGCGGTGCAGTGCCTCGAGCAATTGCGGTACGCCCTTGCGGTCGCCGATGCGGCCCAGGAACAGGATATGCACATGGTCGCCGCCGCCGACATGCGCCAGCGACGGGACTTCGGTCGCATTGGGCACGATCACGATATTGCCGGCTGCGCCCGGCGCCCGGCTGGCGACGAAATCGCGCCAAAGTCTGCCCAAAACGATCACCCGATCGGCATGCTCGAACAGAGCTTTGATACGGCGGCTTATGAAACCGCGGTCGGCTTTCCAGAATGTCTGATACTGCGCCCCGTGCAAATGCAGGACATAGGGTATCGACAGCAGCCGTGCGCAGGCGGCGATCACCATCTTGCGGTAGGTGCTGCCGGAAACTGAGATGTTGATATGAATGACATCGGCGCGTCCAGCCAGACGCGCTTTAAGCATCCGTAAGCAAAAACCGAGCATATAGAAGATCGAAAGTCCGACATGCCCCGGGCCACGACTGGCAAGAAAGCGCACATCGATGTCGGTGATTTCTTGCCGTTCGAACTCCTGCTTCAGCGCCCCCATGATGCGGTCGATGCCGCCCTGCCCCGAAACGCCCGAGGGCGTCGCGACCAGGACATGTATTTTTCGATCGGATATGAGGCGCTGCAACATGATGGTACTCTAAATAACACAGACCGGGTAACTGCAAAGCAAACGTTCCCGATAAGGTTTACGACAAATCTTTTAGTTCAAACTGAATCTGTTCACCCTTCGGCATCATCGGGCTGGATTTTCCGCCAGTCGGCGGCTAGTCGAAGGTGAGTTTTCCAGGGACACGCCCTTGCTGCTCCGTTCCACGCTCATTTATGCTCCGGCGATCCTGCTGACGCGAATTTCGGCGCTGCTCCTGCTGGTCGTCGTGACGCGTTTGATCGACCAGACCGAGTATGGCCTGCTCACCCTGGTGGTGACCGTCGGGGAAATGACCGACATTGCCGTCACCAACTGGCTGCGCATCGCCTTGCTCAGGCTTGGCGGCAAGGGCGAAGTCAGCCGCGGCAGCCTGATGCTGGCCGGGCAGGTGTTGCTTGCCACCACGGCACTGGCGCTGGTCATATCGGTAGGCGCGTCGGCGGTGATCGTGCCTGAACGCTGGGTCGAGTTCGCGATCGCAGTCTGCGGCTATCTGGTCGCCGGGTCCATCAGCCGCTTCGCGTTGACGGTGCTGCAGATGCAGCAGCGCCATTCGGTCTATTCGATGCTAGAAGCCCTGCGTGCCCTGCTGCAACTCGCGTTACCGATCGGCGCTATCCTCGTCTTTCAGGATAGCTTTCTGACGGTGTCGCTCGGCTCGAGCCTCGGCGCCTTGATTGCCGGCATCGTGGCGGGCATCATGGCATCGCGACGGCTCGTTGCCGGTCCGCCGCGCTTCACCCACAGGGACTTCTTTGCGCTCGGTGTGCCGCTGATCATCATGGCGCTGGTAGGCTTCGGGCTCAACAGCGCGGAGCGTCTGTTCCTCAAGATCTATTACGATGCCAGCGCTGTGGCGATCTTCGCCGCAGCCTATGCGCTGGCCCGCCAGCCGATCGACATGGTCGCCAACGCCATCAACATGGGCGCCTTTCCCGAGGTGGTCAGCCGGTTCGACGAGGATGGGCCCGCGGCGTCGGGCCGGCTGCTGTCGCAACTGATGGCGCTGATGATGCGGCTTTGCCTGCCTATTGCAGCGATGCTGGTCGCGCTCAGCAGCGATATCACCGAGCTCATGCTGCCCTCGCAATATCACGGCCGCTTCGGCCTGCTGTTTCCGATCATTGCCTTCAGCGTGCTGTGCGCCAACCTCACCAGCTTCGTCTATGGCGTCGTAGTGCACGCGCACAAGCGGCCGTGGCTGCTGATCATCGCCAATCTCTTCGGCTCGGTGGCAACAATCGCATTGTCCCTGCTGTTGATCCCCCCGATGGCGGAGATCGGCGCCGCTTTGGCGCTGGCGGGCGGCTCGGTGGTGGGCTCCATAACCTGCATCATCATCAGCGAGCGGCTCACACCGGTGCCGGTGCCATGGCGCGACATCGGTGTCTCGGTGGTCATCTCGCTCAGCACGGGGGTGGCCGCCAAGCTTGCCAGCATGGTGCCCGGCGACGTGCCGGCAATCTTCTCGCTTGTCGCCGGCGGCACTGCCGGTGCTGCGGTTTTCTTCGGGCTGACCTCGTTGTTCCACCCTGTGGCAGCGACGCAATTCGTCGCCCAGCTGCGAGCGCGGCTACGGATCGCGTAAAGCGAAGTCCAGGGTCAACGCCTGTTTTGTGGGGGAACGCGAAACTATAAACCGGCGTTTCGGCGCCAGCGACGCTCCCAGAACTCTCGGCACAGCAGCCCTGCATAGGCAGTGTTGGTATCGTAGTAGCGGCGCCACAAGCGTCGCGGCTCCTGGACGACGCGGAACAGCCACTCCAGGCCGGCCGCTTGTATCAGCTTCGGCGCACGGGCAACCTTGCCCCCATAGACGTCGAAACTGCCGCCCACGCCCATCACGAAGCTTGAGGCGAGTTCATCGCGGTAGCGTTTGAGAAAGCGTTCCTTGCGCGGTGTCGGCATGGCCACCAGCAGGCAGTCGGCGCCCGAGGCGTTGATCGCCGCGACGATCCCGGCCTCGTCCTCCGGCTTGAAATAGCCGTTGCGCATTCCCGCTATGACGAGGCTCGGATGGTCCTTGGCAAGTCTCACTACAACCGCGTCGAGAACGTGCTGTTCGGCCCCCAGCAGATACGGCCTGAATCCACGCTTCGCGCAGAGGCTCAGCAGATTGATCATGATGTCGACGCCCGCCACCCGCTCGGGCAGCGCGACGCCGCACAGACGTGCACCCCAAAGCACGCCGATGCCGTCGACATTGACCACGTCCGCCCCAGCCACGTCCTCGCGCAGCTCGGCATTCTGGCGCATGGTCACCAGCTTGGCGACGTTCACGACCACATGATGCAGCGGCCGCCCCAGGGTCATCGCCTCGTCGGCGATGGCCAGTGTCTCGGCCATGGTCAGCGCATGGATCGGTGCGCCAAGGAACTCCCGGCGCCGTGATGCCAACAGGGAATGCTGCGCCCATGCCGGGGCGTGCGCGTTCATGCGGCCTGCTCCCTTGCAAGCGTCACTTGTGCGACCTCTGGTTTCTTGCCTTCGATGCGGGCGTCGGGCTTGCGTGCCTTGCGCCACGTCCACAGACCCCTCGTATCGACGAGCTTCTTGTCCTTGAGCGCTTCGGGGTCGACCAGATTGAACTGCCGATGGTCGACCAGGAGGACGACGATATCGGACTTGTCGATGGCCGAAAGTGCGTCGGTGAACACGATGCCCCTGCCCTCGAGCTCATGCGGCAGCGCATTTGTGTTGGGTTCAGCCGCAATGATCTTCACATTGGGAATATCGGACAGAAGTTTCACCACCTCGACGGCCGGGCTCTCGCGC
Organism: Mesorhizobium sp. M0522; assembly: GCF_040321085.1. Lineage (NCBI taxonomy): Bacteria > Pseudomonadati > Pseudomonadota > Alphaproteobacteria > Hyphomicrobiales > Phyllobacteriaceae > Mesorhizobium > Mesorhizobium sp. M0522. The sequence continues at coordinate 73,428 of NZ_JAMYQW010000003.1, read as the reverse complement.
AAATCGTCGATGTTGGCTTTGAAGCTGAGGCCAAGACAGGCGATCGTCTGTTTGCGGGAGGGGTCGAGCAAGGCCTCAATATCCCTGACCACCGACATGGGCCGTTCGGAATTGATCCGGCGTGCCGAAGCCATAAGCCGCGTGCTGTTGGGTGCGGCGTCGATGATAAAATATGGATCGACCGCAATGCAGTGACCGCCAACGCCCGGGCTCGGCTGGAGGATGTTCACGCGAGGGTGTCGATTGGCGAGATCGATCACTTCCCATACATTGAGCGACAGATCCTGACACACGGCGGCAAGCTCGTTGGCAAAGGCGATGTTGACGTCGCGGAACGCGTTCTCCGTCAGTTTCACCAGCTCAGCACTTTCGGCCGTTGTCATGAACAGGTCGCCGGTGACGAAGGTCGAATAGAGTGCCGCGGTCCGCTCCGACGATTTGCGGGACAATCCGCCGATCGAGCGATCGTTGTTGATCAGCTCGGTCAGCACCTTTCCCGGCAGCACACGCTCGGGCGAATAGGCGACCAGCACATCGGCGTCTTCGCCATGCTGGACAGGAAATTTGAGATCAGGCCGCAACTCGGCAAGCAGCCCGGTCATGATACGCGTGGTTCCAACCGGCGATGTCGATTCCAATACCACAAGGTCTCCCCGCTTCAGCACGGGGGCGATGCTTCGTGCCGCCGCGAGCACGTAGGTCACGTCCGGCTTATGATCGTGGGTCATCGGGGTCGGCACGGCGATGATATAGGCGTCCGCCGGCTGCGGCGTGCTGTAGGCCATGAGCTTGCCGTTCGCCACGACCTTCTGGATCAGACCGTCAAGGTCCGGCTCGACGATGTGGATTTCGCCGCGGTTGACCTTCTCGACCACCGCTCGGTTGACATCGACGCCAATGACGTTGAGCCCGCGGCTGGCGAAAATGGCGCAGGTCGGCAGGCCGATATAGCCCATGCCGATTACGGAAACGGTTTTGATTTCAGCCATGATGCAGCAGTTCCTCAACAATCCGGTTACTGGCCCGGCCATCGCCATATGGGTTGTGTCGTTCCGCCATGCCGCAATAGGCAGCCTGATCGTCGAGCAGGCGATTGGCGTTGAACAGGATTTTCTCGACGTCGGTGCCGACAAGACGGGCGGTGCCGGCCACGATCCCCTCGGGTCGCTCGGTATTTTCGCGCATTACCAGCACCGGCTTGCCGAGTGAAGGCGCTTCTTCCTGCACGCCACCGCTATCGGTAAGCACCAGATAGCTCTGCTTCTGCAGGTACAGGAACGGCAGATAGTCCTGCGGCTCGACCAGGTGGATGTTCGGCACGCCTTCCAGCTCTGCGTTGACCACTGAGCGCACATTGGGGTTTGGATGGACAGGGTAGACGATCTGCACATCTCCGCGCGCCGCCAATCCCTTCAATGCCGTACAGATGCGCTGGATGCCGCCGTCGAAATTCTCGCGGCGATGACCGGTGACGAGGATCATCTTCTTGGAAGGGTCGAGGAAAGGGAAGCGGGCAGCGAGCTTCGCGTTCATCAGCCTGTCAGCATCGATCGCGCTTGAAAAATGCAACAGCGTGTCGATCACCGTGTTGCCGGTCACGAAGATGGTGCTTTCGGCCTTTCCTTCGGCGATGAGATTGTCGCGCGCTTGAACGGTCGGCGCAAAATGCCAGGTAGCGATGTCGCCGGCAATCTTGCGGTTCAGTTCTTCAGGAAACGGCGAGTTGATGTTGTGGCTGCGCAATCCTGCTTCGACATGAGCGACGGGGACACGCTTGTAGAAGGCAGCCAGCGCCGCGGCCATTGCCGTGGTGGTGTCGCCCTGTACCATGACGATATCGGGCTGCGACTTTTCCAGCACCTCGGCCATGCCCAGGAGCACGCGCGAGGTCACGTCGAACAGCGACTGGCCGGGTTGCATGATGTTGAGATCGTGATGCACCGGCAGGCCGGTCAGCTCGACAACCTGGTCGACCATTTCACGATGCTGGGCGGTGATGCATATTTCGGTGATGAAGCCTGGATGAGCAAGGGCGGCACGCGCCACTGGAAAGCATTTGAGTGCCTCCGGCCTAGTGCCGAACACGATCAGCAGTTTCTGCCTGGATGGCAGTTTTGGACGTGAAAGGACGTTCATCGCTGATCCTGGTCGCCTGCAGCCTTCGGGACATGCCGACTATTGCCCGCAAGAGCCATAATAGCGCCGGAAAGCGCCTTCGTGATCTCAATTCTTAATATATGATTAACAACCAAGGCCGCGTTCTCCCGGTTTAACTCTTGTGAAAGGTTGGGCTGACAAGTAGTCTATGACAGTAGTCTTGAAAAAGAATATATTGGATTGACTAATATTTTAATCATCGGCCACGCCGACACATCCCGGCGCTGGGAAAATGAGCTTCTGGCGCGGTTGAGTGCAGCTGGACATGCGGTTTCGAGTTGCCGCGCGCCGACGCCTGAACCCAATGCGCGCACGATGGATAACGTGCTGGCGCTCGAGGGCCGGCGCTTCGGCCCCTCACTGGCAAGCCGTTCCCGGCCGTTGCCGTCCGGCGACACCGGCCCAGTCGATCTTATGGTCGATCTCACCGCTACCGCCGCACGACGGGGCACGCCTGTCCTGACGCTCGAATTTTGCGGCCAAAGCAGCTTTGCCGCGGGCATGACCGAGATGCTGGCGAGCGGGCGGCTGCCCGAACTCACCGCTCGGCTCGACGGCGTTGCCGTCGCCAGAGCGCGGCCGATGATCAGCGACCGGTTGTGGCTGTCTCGAACCAGCAACGACCTGCTCGCCGGCGCCATCTCCCTGATTGCCCAATGTGTCGCCCGCTTTTCCGCGGGCAAACTTGCGCCGATTGCCGAGAGCCCGGCGCCGCCCCTGCAGAAAGGCGGATTTATCGGGCACTATCTGCCCTTTTTCGGCAGGGGGTTGGTCGACCGCGCCGTGCAAAAACTGCGACGTGGTCGGCGCCCCTTCTATTGGCAGGTTGCTTATCGGCTGATCGACGGTCCAGGCGTCGCCGAAACCGGACAGCTGGATGGTAAGCCGTTCACCGTGCTTGCCGATGACGGGCAGCGCTTCTACGCCGATCCGTTCGTTCTCGAGCGCGACGGCCGTCATTTTCTGTTTGTCGAGGAGTTTCCCTACTCCACCGGCCGCGGGGTGATTTCTGTCGCTGAACTTGGCACCGACGGCACTTTCGGTGTGCCGAAAGTGGTGCTGGAGGAAGCGCATCACCTGTCATATCCGCAGGTGTTTGCTCACTCCGGCGAGATTTTCATGATCCCTGAAAGCGCTACGGCGCGAGAACTGGTGCTCTACCGTGCCGAGCAGTTTCCGGATCGCTGGGTACGCGATACGGTGCTGATGACGGACAGGGATTTCAACGACGCCACGCTGCTCGAATCCGACGGTCGCTTCTGGCTGTTGGGGACTGAGCGGTTCGGTCACGGCAGCGCGTCCGACACGATGGCCGTCTATTCCGCCCCGGCGCTGCGTGGGCCGTGGGCTGCGCACGCGCTCAATCCCGTCGCAGTCGACCACTCCGCCACTCGGCCGGGCGGCGCCTTTATCCGCCAGGGCGACGCTTTGCTGCTGCCGGTGCAAAACGGGTCTAGAGCCTATGGCGGCGGCCTGGGATTGATGCGGCTGGATCGGCTTGATGATTTCGACGTCCGTTTTGAACTGCCCCGCTCAATCGATCCCGGGCCGGCATGGGCTCGGTCCGGCATTCACACGCTCAATCGCGCGGGCGGTGTCGAGGTCGTGGACAGCGCCGGCTGACCGGATCCGAGGTCCGTGCTTAACGAGATCCAGCCGGGTTTGGGCTGGATGCAGCAGCCGAAGGCATGCTCTCGAGCGAGCCTCCATGGGGCTGCTTCCTGTAGGCAAGCAGCAACACCACGATGATCGTCATGTCCGGCGTTTTTGACGAAAGCGCGTTGTTTGACAGCGCGGCAAGCAAGAACGTTATGGTGCCGATCCGTGCCGGCAGCGGCGCCCCGCGCAGCAGCCGGAAGACGAACCAGAATATCAGCGCTGTAAACAGCAGGGCTATGGGCAGGCCGAAGAGCAAGATAATTACCACCGGCGCGCTTTCGATGTAGGGCAGATGCAGCTTCTGCCGGACGATCGCCAGCAGGTCGTCAACGTTCATGCCGAACAGGATGTCGTTCCAGCTGACCAGTCCGAACACCTGATAAATGGTCACCCGGGCCATGAAGTTTTCGTCGAAGATGGTGTTGCTGAACCGATTCAGCAGACCGCCCGCAAACAGTACCGCTACGAGCACCGCGCCACCCGTCACGGTGAACATCAGCACGACAAATTTGGCCTGCCGCTCATATTTGAGCGACAGGCCCGGCCAAGGCACGAACAGCAGCAGAATGAGGATTTCGCCGGTGGCGAGCATCAGCGCGGCGCGAGCGCCCGATGCAGCGCAACCGATGAACAACAGGAAGATCGCCATCACCCGCGCCCATATGCGCCAGTGCGTCAGCGGCACGAATCCGATGGTTGTGGCGCAGAGCGCGCCCAGTGCCAGCGGATGGGCCGACAGGCCAGTTGGCCTGAATTGCAGTTCGTTCAACCCATAGGGCAACAGCCGATGTTGAGTCACCGCCTCGATGGTGCCGATGACAGCGCTCAGGATCGCCATTCCAAGCACGACGTCCCCCAGCGCCCGCCGCACCTCTGCATTCAATGCCAGCATCAACAGGCCTGTGGCGCCGGCCACCAGATAGGTATCGATGATGAACCCGGAGGAGCCCGCACGGCCGGTAACGAACAGATAGGGCACCAGCGCGAACATCAGCACCGAATAGCGGATCAACGCCTTGAATATTCCAATTTCGTCGCCGTGCAGCAGAAACGGCCGGCTGAAAAGAACGATAGGAAGCAGCAGGATGATCGCATAGGTGCCGAAATGCAGCTTCTCGTAGAACGAGCCTCCCTGGGCCGTATAGTCGACGACCATGTTCATCACCTGCGGTGATACCGTAAAGCGAAGCAGGAGCGCGAACGCTGCGCATAGGAAAAACAGCAGCGACAGCGCGTTCTGACGGCGCGCTCGGCTGGACGATAATCGTTCCGAAGCGGCAGCGGGATAGCTCATGGCCCATCCAAATGGCGATATTCGAACGGCATTCTGGGCAACGAAATCCCTTCAACGTCCGCCGGACGGACAGCGTGAGCGGTAAAATGGGCCAACTTGGAAAATAAGATGTTAACGATGTTTCTGTAGAGCAGGCCAAGCGTAATGATTTAACAAGGGTTGTCACCATGTCTGCCGGTTCCGGCACACCCCCCATCTCCGCGACGGCTTCCAATAACAGTGCATTCGAGCGTATCGCCAATGCACGGCGCAGGGCATTGCTGCAACAGCATGGCCCAGTCGCGGCGCTAAGCTCCGCGCCGGTGACGCCGCAACCTCCAGAGCCTGTCGCAACGGTGACCCTGGACAAGATCGGCGATTTCCTCGAGCTCGATTTTCGACGCCTGTTCGTCTGGCTGCGGGCCGGCCTCGCCCTGGCCTTCATGCTGGCGGTAATCGGCGGCATTGTCGGCGGCGCCTATGCATTGCTGAGCAAGCAGCGTTACACCGTCACGACCGAGGTCCTCATCAACCCATCCAATTTGCAGGTTGTGGAAAACGACCTCTACTCGCAACCGGGCCAGATCGATAGCCAACTGCTCAGCACGCGCAGCAAGCAGCGCATCCTGACCTCGGGCAACGTGCTTTCCCGTGTGGTGGACGAACTGAATCTGACTCACGATCCGGAGTTTTTCGATCCGGACCGGAGCACATCCTCGTCCGGCGCTGTGGCGAAGCCCGACCCGAGGCTCATCGCCTTGAAGAACCTGGCGGACCGGGTAGACGCCATCGCGGATCCGACCTCGTTTGTCACAACCCTCTCGGTATCTGCGGAAACCACCGCCAAGGCGATCCTGATCTCGCAGGCCATAGTCAAAAACTTCCAGGAAGAACTGGCTAAGGCGGAAGCTGCCGGCGCCAGCCGTGCCGCGGCTGCCCTTGACAGCCGGCTTGGCCAACTCAAGAGCGACGTGCAGGCAGCCGAAGAGAAGGTCGAGAGCTACAGGCGCAGCCACAACCTGTCGTCCAGCAATGGCCAGCTCGTCAGTTCGCAGACGCTGACGCAGCTCAATGGCGAAATCGTCGATGCGCAATCGCGTGTCATCGCCGCGCAGGCAAGCTACGACGCCCTGGTTGCCTCCGGTATCAACGGGGCCAATCCCGACCCCACGGTTTCGGAAGCGCTCGCGGCGCTGCGCGACAGGTCAAACAGCCTGCGGCAGCAGATCGACTCACAGTCGATGACCTTCGGTCCGCGCCACCCGACGATTGTCAGGCTCAGGACGGAACTCGAGACCGTCAACTCGCAACTCCGGGCCGAGTTCTCCCGCACCATCGGCACGGCAAAGGCCAGCCTGGACAAGGCCAGGGCCTCGTTGGCTTCTCTCAACGCCAGGATGAACGATCTGAAGAGCAATGTATTCACCGACAGCGAATCCGAAGTCGCCCTGCGTGAACTTGAACGCGATGCCGCCTCGAAGAGAGCGGTCTATGAGAGCTTCCTGTCACGTGCGCGCCAAATCAGCGAGCGCGAGCAGATCGACACCACAAACGTACAGGTGATTTCGACCGCGGTGCCCCCGCCCGCGCGCTCATGGCCTCCGCGCACTGCCCTGGTGGCAGGCGCAGGAGCGTTCGCAGGCTTTGCCCTGGGCATGCTTCTGGCCATCGGCATGGGCATCATCCGCGACATGCGCCGGCCGCCGAACCGATCAGGCCTTGCCGCCAGCCGAGCCTGAAGCAAGGCATGGCGAAGCGCATCGTTTTCCACATCGCCAGCCTGAGGGGCGGCGGCGCCGAACGTGTTTTCGTCCTGATGGCAAATGAACTGGCGTCGCGTGGCCACGAGGTCACGCTTTTTACCTGGAACGCGGAAGGCCCTAACGCCGCGCTGCGTTCCGCTGCCGTTCATCTGGTCGACTTCGGCCTTCTCTTGCGCGGCGAGGGTTACGCCAAGTCGGCGACGCTGAAAGGCATCGCGCGAAGCGCAAATTTGTTCCGCCGCCTTGATCCTGATGCGGTCTATAGCGCCCCGGAATTCGCCAATCTGGTGATGGCGCTGTCACTCATGTTGGCCAGAAGCCGGGCAAAATTCTTTCCAAGCTTCCATGCCGCCGCATCGCTGCCTGCCAGCGGCCTCGGCGCGAGGCTGGCGATCTGGCTTTCCGCGCTGGTTGCAGCGCGCGCAACCAAAGCCATCGCCGTTTCAGCGGGTGTCGGCCGTGACATCATCGCCCGCGGCTTCCCCGAATCGAAGGTTGTCGTCATCAACAACCCGCTGCCGCCGGCTGAAGCACCGCAGGGGAATTCCTATGCCTGGCAGGCAGCGTTGGCGGCGATGGGCGATGGCCCGGTCATCGCCACCGCCGGACGCCTGGTGCCGGTCAAGGACCACCGGACTTTGCTGCGGGCCTTCGCTGCCCTGCGCGCCGGCCGCCCTGCCCGGCTTGTCATCTTCGGCGAAGGTCCGCTGGCTGCCGAATTGCACGCCTGTGCCGAGCAGATCGGCATTGGCCAGGACGTACTCTTTGCCGGCTACGTCAACGATCCCGCAGCCTGTTACGCCGCAGCCGATCTGTTCGTCCTTACATCCACGAGCGAAGGCTTTGGCAACGTCTTGGTCGAGGCCATGGCCGCCGGTGTCCCCGTAATCTCCACCGATGCTCCGCATGGCCCGCGCGAAATACTCGCTGACGGCCGTTTCGGCACCTTGGTGCCGGTCGGTGACGCCGCGGCCCTGGCGAAGGCGATGGCCGAGATGCTGGACCACCCCACCCCTGCTGCCGTGCTGAAAAACAGGGCGGCGGATTTCACAGTCGACAAGATTGGCGATCAATACGAAGCGTTGCTCTAGTCGTTACGCACTGCCAGCAGATCGCGGTTGGATGCGGTCGACGTGGTCGGGCTTTGATTGCGATAATCTCTTCACGGGCTGGGGCGCAACGAATTTATCGTGAGGCATTCCCTCGTTCCTTGAGTTGTTGGGCGAGGAAATCCTTGACCGAATCGAGAACCGCATCCCGTTCATGAGATACGCCTGGCAGCAAATCGAAGCGCACGCGCGCCCCCGCCTCCTCGAACGATCGACACAATGCCATGAGGCGTTCCGGCCGTGTTCGCCCCGCATCGTTGGCGCCCGGCATCCAATGGGTGCTGCCTTGGACATGAGTGATCTCCCAAGTCTCCAGGTCAGCGTCGCCGACGATCATCTGGAAAGGCACTTTTGCCAGCGCTGCGGCATCGAAGGTGATGCCGAACTTCTCCGGCAGATCGCGAATGCCCACCCACCAGTCACGCGTCGGATCGAGCAAGGTCACCGAGCCTGGCGCGCCGATTGAGGCCGCCCAGAGCCTGTCGGGATGCAGGATAGCAAAACGATGCGTGAAATGCCCGCCGCCGGAAAATCCGAACATGGCAAACCGGCTCCAATCCTGACTGTATTTGGCGCTGACCTCCTCAACCATGGCGAGCAGCACCTGATCGTAGCGTATGTTGCCCTCGAGCAAATATTTGTATCCGCTGCGGGCATCATCCCCGAGAACGCCGATTGGAAACAGCGGACACAAAACGGCGCAGCCGTTCCAGCGTCCGAACTCGGAAAACGCATCGCGGAATCCAAGAAAAGAGGTGCGGCCGGTGCCATGGACAGCAACCATCAGATCGACTTTGGCCCCTTCCCCAACCGCGGGAGGCACATACAGGCAATAGTGAAAGCGCGGGTCTGATTTGGAAGCAAAGATGGCGGTCGCGCCAAGGTCATAGGTAGCGCGACCGCGATCCGCGACAGGCCCCTTGGCAACGCTTGTCAAATCGATAACTCCTTAATAGGCCCGGCATTCCGGCAACAATATACCGGTCGGCCGACCTCGTGAACTGGAGGCGCCTCCAGGCAGCCGCGAGGAGGACCTCGTCGTGCATCGGAAGCAGGGCGCCGGCGGGGCGATCAGGGGCAAAAAGAATGCCTCCGCCAACGCCTCGGGAAGCCGCCATTAACTTTTCGTTAACCATGCCGGGCTAGCCTTAACCAATCAGTAAGGACTCGCCTCTGTGACCTGCGTCGCTCCCATCCAAAACAAGTCCATACGCTTTCGAGCGCGCTCGTTTGTAGCCTTCACCCTCACCCCTGAGGCCCCGCTAGGGGAATGGCTGCAAAGCCTCGATCACTGGACCGAAAACTCTCCCGGCTTCTTTGCCGGCCGCCCGGTCGTGCTCGATCTGAATATACTCAAGCCCGAGGTGGGCGAGATGCGGGATCTGGTCTTACAACTCGCGGAGCGCGGGATTCGCATCTACGCGATCGAGGCCGATGGCAATGTAGCTCTCGATGCCGATCTGCCGCCGCTCCTCGTTGGCGCCAAGGAGGCCACCGCCGACGCGCTTTACGTGCAGCCGCACCCGAAGGCCGCAGCTGAGGCCAAGACGGAAGAGCCGCAGGCGCCGAACTCATTGATGATCAAGGCACCGATCCGCTCCGGCCAGTCGATCTTTCATCCCGATGGCGATGTGGTCATTGTCGGCTCCGTCAGTTCCGGTTCCGAGATCATCGCCGGAGGATCGATCCACGTCTACGGCACGCTGCGTGGACGTGCGTTCGCCGGCGCCACGGGAAATTCCGCGGCTCGCATCTTTTGCCGGAAAAACGAAGCCGAACTTCTGGCGGTGGACGGCTGGTACCGCACTGCCGAGGAGATGGACGCCTCCTCGCGAGGAAGGCCGGTACAGGCCTTTCTCGAGGACGGCGCACTTTGCGTCGCACCGCTCAACTAACAACATTGGAGGCACAAATATGGGCAAGGTAGTGGTTGTCACATCCGGCAAAGGGGGTGTCGGCAAGACGACCTCGACGGCCGCTCTCGGCGCCGCGGTCGCGAAAACCGGCAAGCGGGTGGCTCTCGTCGATTTCGACGTCGGCCTGCGCAACCTCGATCTGATCATGGGTGCCGAGCGGCGCGTTGTTTTCGATATCGTCAACGTCATTCAGGGAACCGCCAAGCTTTCGCAGGCGCTGATCCGTGACAAGCGACTCGAAACGCTGTTCCTGCTGCCGGCCTCGCAAACGCGCGACAAGGATGCTCTCACCGAGGAAGGCGTCGCCGACGTCATCGACAAGCTGCGCTCCGTTTTCGACTACGTCTTCTGCGACAGCCCGGCCGGCATAGAGCGGGGCGCGCAACTTGCCATGCGCTTTGCCGACGAGGCGGTAATCGTCACCAACCCGGAAGTGAGCTCGGTCCGCGATTCCGATCGCATCATCGGCCTGCTCGACTCCAGAACGATGAAAGCCGAGCAAGGTGAATCGATTGTCAAACACGTCCTCGTCACACGCTACGATGCTGCGCGCGCTGCCCGCGGCGAGATGCTGAGCATCGATGACGTGCTCGAGATCCTGTCGACGCCCTTGCTGGGAATAATTCCCGAGAGCCAGGACGTGCTGCGCGCATCCAATGTGGGCGCGCCGGTTACGCTCAGCGAAAACACCAACCCCGCCGCACGCGCCTATATCGACGCGGCAAGAAGACTCGAGGGCGAGGACCTGCCGGTCATTCTGCCTTTCGAGCGGAGGGGCCTCCTCGACCGGCTGTTGGGAAGGAGGGCAGCATGAACCTGCTCGATATCTTCAAGCGCCGCGGCAGCGCGCCGGTGGCGCGCGAACGCTTGCAACTGCTGTTGGCTTACGAGCGTCGAAGCCGCAACCAGCCCGATCTCGTCTCGGTGTTGCGCGAGGAGATCATGGCGGTGATCGCCCGGCATGTTCAGGTCGACCAGGATTTCCTGCAGGTGAGCATGGATCACGGCGAAACGACGTCGAGATTGGAGATCGACATCCAGATCCCCAACAAGGTCGCAATGCCCATGGCCGCGGCGTTCTAACGGAATCCTCCGGCCAGGGCTTGCGTCGGCTGCTGCCGAGGTTGCGGCGCCGTGGTTGGCGTGTTTGACCCGGTCGCCACCGGCAAGTTCTCGCAATTCGAGGACAATAACCACTCCCTCACCAAAACCCCGCGGCCGTTTCCAGTCGCGGGGGGCCTTGGGAGGGCCTTTCGAAACCCGTGATCAAATGTTGGCGAGCAATTCGTTGACGCGGCTTTCCATGTCGGCAAGGGCGGTGTCGACGTCCTTCTGGCCACTGATTGCTGCACTCATCTCTTCGCCGATAATGTCCTGGATCGCAAACTGACGCTGTACGGCGGACGGCAGCGGCTTGCCGAGATCAGCGACCGCAGAGATCGTGTTGCGATGCGGCAGGGCCTTGAAGGCGTCCGAGGTGATGACGGCCTTATAGGCCGGCAGGTGACCGGTGCGTGACCATTCGAAGTCGTTGTCGGCGAAGAACTTCAGGAATTTACCGATGGCCGCGATCTGTTCAGGCGTGCGTTCTTTCTGCGAAACGGCCCAGGTGTGGCCGTCGGCATATTGCGCGTGGGCGCCGCCAAACAGCTGCGGATACGGATAGACCGCATAGCCGCCCTTGTTGAGCGCCGTACCCTTGGTCTCGGACTGGGCGTTGTAATCGCCGACCACCCAGGTGCCGTTAAGGTGGACGCCACCCTCGCCGGCAAGGAAGGCGTTGATCGAGCCGCCATAATCGAGATCCTTGGTGGTGTAGCCCTTCTCGAAGATCGCCTTGTACATCTCGACGACCTTCTTGGCTTCCGGCGTATTCAACTTCACATGCTTCGGATCGGCGAAGAAATCGGAATCCTGCTGGAAAAGATAGGTGTAGAGGTTGCGTGTGTAGAGTGCAGTCTCATTGGCCAGGTTCTGGACGAAATAAGGCTTGCCCGTCTTCTGCTTGAACTGTTCGGCCTGGGCGAGCAGTTCCTCGGGCGACTTTGGAAAAATCGGCGTGCCGTCGGCATTGACCAGGCCGGCTTGTTTGAAAAGATCCATGTTGACGTGATAGAGCATCGTCCAGCTGTCGATCGGCAGGCCGTAGATCTTGCCGTCTTTGGTGGCGCCATTGCGCGCCGCGTCGGTGAAGGCGTCGGGTGTCACGCCGACCGACTTCAAGAGATCGTCGAGCGGCATCAACAGGCCCTTCGACTGATAATCCGACAGTACGGATTCATGGATCGTGACGATGTCCGGAGCGTCGCCTGAAGCGAACTGCGCGGTCAGCTGATCATAGCCGGGCCATTCCACGGTGGTGACGTTGACATGGACATCGGGATTGTCGGCGTTGAACTTGTTGATCAGCGAGGTGATGATGCCGCATTCGCCAACGGCCTTGGTGGCATCGGTGTTGGTGCCGAAATCGGCATCGCAGGCGCCGAAAAAGCGCTGCACGCTCAGTTCCGTGGCCGCGAAGCTTGGAGCTGCGAGCAGCATTGTGCCCGCAGAAACTGCGGCAAACAGTATTTTCTTCAGTTTCATATCAGTTCCTCCTACTGAGTTTCCGCCGCTCCACCCTGGATTGGCTTTCGTGCTTCAATTGCTGCGCATTCCCCCGGCCGTCAGGCAATCTTCGTTATCTCACCGCAGCGCCGGAGACCGCCGTGACGATGTATTTCTGGAAGAACAGGTAGACGATCAGGATCGGTGCACCGGCGAACACCGCCTGCGCCATCAGGAAGCCGATGCCTTCGGACTGGGCGAAGTTGGTCTGGGTCGAGGCCATGCCGACCGTCAGCGTGAACATGTCCTTCTTCGTCGCCGAAATCAGCGGCCAGAAGTAGTCGTTCCAGGCGCCGAGAAAGGTGAAGATGCCGAGCGTCGCCTGCGCAGGCAGCGTGAGCGGCAGAAGCACCTTCCAGAAAATTCTGAGCCGGCTGGCGTTATCGAGCATGGCGGCTTCGTCCAGCTCCTTCGGGATGGCCTTGAAATACTGGGTCATCAGGAAGACACCGAACGGAGCCGAAAGGCCCGGCAGAATGAGCCCTTGATAGGTGTTGTGGAACTTCAGCATGCTGAAGATCTGGTGACGGGCGACAAGCACGGCCTGTTCCGGGACCGCCAGACCGAACAGCACGATCACGAACAGCACGTCTCGGCCGGGGAAATTCAGCCGTGCAAAGCCGTAGCCGGCGAGCGACGACAGGATCAACGTGCCGAGCGTCAATCCGCCCGAGACGATGATGCTGTTGCGCACCCAGATGAACACCGACGAGGTGCCGACGGTGTTGATGTAGTTCTTCAGCGTATAGGGCGCGTGAAACACCGAATTCGGATCGGCCATCAGCTCCGTATTGTCCTTGAATGACAGGCCGATGACCCACAGAACCGGCGCGATCATGACGATCGAAAGCAGGATGACCAGGGCCAATAACAAATGGTCGCCGAATGCCCGGCCCTTGATGGAAGCTGCTGGGGCGCTCATGCCTGGTCTCCCCTGCTGCGTGTCACCAAGTACTGGGCCATGGCCGCGACCAGGATGAGGATGAACAGGATTTCCGATGCAGCGGCGCCCAGGCCGAGATCCCAGCGACGGAATGCGGTATCGTAGATATAGAGCACGATCGGCTTGGTCAGATTGTTCGGACCGCCGCGCGTCATTAGCCAGGCCTGGCCGAACAGCTGGAATTGCAGCACGATCTGGATGATGATCACCAGGATGAAGGTCCGCTTGATCGACGGCAGCGTGATCGAGCGTAGCGTCTGCCAGCGATTGGCATTGTCCAGCGCTGCCGCCTCGTAAATATCCTGTGGAATCTGCTGGAGCGCCGAGAGAAAGAGCATCATCGGCAGGCCGATGCACCACCAGATGGTGGCAATGGCGATGCCGACCATCGCCAGGCTGGGATCGGAAATGAAGGCCGGAGCCGTTGCGCCGAACCATCCGTAGATCGTCGACAACAGGCCGACATTCGGAATGAAGACGATGCGCCAGATCAGCGTGACGATGGTGACCGATAGCACCGACGAGGAAAAGAACAGCGTCCGCAAAACCGCGGCAGTGCGCGTGCGGCGGTTGAGGCAAAGCGCCAGGAAAAGGCCGATCAGCGCCAGCGTCGGCACCGTCAGAAGCACGAAATAGAAGGTGTTCCAGATCGATTGCAGGAAGACCTTGTCGTGATACAGCCTGGCGTAATTGCCGAGACCGACAAAATTTCCGGACGAAAACGTGTCGGCCTTGTGGAAACTCAGCCACATCCCCCAGAGCAGCGGGAAGAGCAGCAGCGTGGTGAAGAAGAACAAGAATGGCGCAACGAAAATGACGTTTCGCCATTGCGGCGCATAGATGTCGGCGGTAGGGGCTCTGACGCCGACAGCAAGCGTCGCGGTCGGGGACATCGCCAGCCGGTCAGCCATCTCAGGCCTCCCTCGCATGCCATGCGCGGCCGGTCTCGTTGAACAGATGCGATTTCTGGCCGTCAAAGGCGAGCCCGATTCTGTCGCCGACGGCGACGCGGCTGTTGCCGGCATCCGAGCCGACGATCTGCTGGCCATCGCCCAGCCGCGCGTAGATCAGGGTGCGTTCGCCGAGCCGCTCGAGCACATCGACCACGCCGCCGGCATTGCCCTGTCCGGCGGCAACGATGCGCACGTCTTCAGAACGGATGCCGAAAGTGTACTTGCCATCGGTCAGATGGCTGGAGGCGATCTCGGTCTGCACCGAGACGCCGTCCGCAAACCTGGCCGTGGCGTTCTTGCCGGATCTGTCAAGCGTCGCATCGACGAAGTTCATCGCCGGCGCGCCGACGAAACCCGCGACGAATTTGGTCGCCGGGCGCTCGTAGATCTCCATCGGGGTACCGATCTGGTCGATCTTGCGATTGTTCATGACGACGATGCGGTCGGCCAGCGTCATTGCCTCGACCTGATCATGGGTGACGAAGATCATCGTCGATTGCAGCCGCTGGTGAAGCTGGGCAAGCTCGATGCGGGTACGGGTGCGCAACGCGGCATCGAGATTGGAGAGCGGCTCGTCGAACAGAAAGGCCTTCGGCTCCTTGACGATCGCACGGCCGATGGCGACGCGCTGGCGCTGGCCGCCGGAGAGCTGGCCCGGCTTGCGATCGAGCAGATGCGGCATTTCCAGGATGCGGGCGGCTTCGTTGATGCGCGCCTCGATGACCTTGCCTGGTACGCCGATATTCGCAAGGCCGAAGGCCATGTTGTCGCGCACCGTCATATGCGGATAAAGCGCATAGGACTGGAACACCATGGCAATGCCGCGCTTGCCCGGTGGCAGATGATCGATGCGCTCGTTGTTGATGGCAATCTCGCCGCTATCGACAGCTTCGAGCCCGGCAATCATTCGAAGAAGCGTCGATTTTCCGCAGCCGGACGGGCCCAGGAACACGATGAATTCGCGTGCCCTTATGGAGAGCGACAGATGATCCAGCACCGTCATGGCACCGAACTGCTTGCTTACGTTCCTGATCTCGATATCGGCCGTCACGTCGACGCTCCTCCTCAGCGTTTGCGCTTTCTCGATGATCCGCCTGAACTCAGAGCCTCAGGCGTATGACCTGGTAGGAATAGGCCGGCAGTGACAGGCTCAGCTTGCCGCCGGCGAGCGAGGCGCCCTCACCCTTCCTGGGGCCGACATTGCCAGGGTTTTCGGCCGAATTGACGGCTTTCAGATCGGCGTGTGCCATCACCTGGTGATTGACGATCTCCGCCGCGCCGAAGCCGGTGAGGTCGACCACTGTTTCGATTGCCTCGCTCGAATGGCGGTTGACGGCGAAGAAGGTGACGTGGCCGGTTTGCCTGTCGTGCACGCCGGCAACATCGACATAGGCGACGTCGCCCGCAACGCTGGATTTGTAGGTCGGGCTTTCCACCTTGAGATCCAGCGCATTGCCGCGACCATAGTTAGAAGCAAACAGATAGGGATAAAAAATCGTCTGCCGCCATGCCGGGCCATTCGGAACGGTCATGATCGGCGCGATGACATTGACCAGTTGTGCCAGGCAGGCGATCTTGACGACATCGGAACGGCGGATGAAGGTGTTGAGGATCAGGCCGACCTGCAGCACATCCTCGAAATTATAGATGTCTTCGAGCAACGGCGGGGCGAACGGCCAGCCGTTGCTGCCGCCGAGTATCTTCCTGTCCTGCTCCTTGGAATGGTACCAGACGTTCCATTCGTCGAACGAGATGTAGACCTGCTTGTTGGAGCGCTTCTTGGCCTTGATATACTCGATGACGCCGGCGACCGAGACAATGTAGTCGTCGAGCTTTTCGCTCATGGCGAGATAGTTCGGAGCGTCGTTGGCTTCGTTGTCGAAATACATGTGCAGCGAGATGTAGTCGACCTCGTTGTAGGTATGGTCGAGAACCGTCGCTTCCCATTCAGGGTAGGTCGGCATCTTGGCATTCGAAGAGCCGCAGACCACCAGCTCGAGTGACTTGGAGAAGGCGCGCATGGCCTTGGCCGTCTCATGCGCCAGCCGGCCATACTCGTCCGCGGTCTTGTGGCCGATCTGCCAGGGGCCATCCATTTCATTGCCGAGACACCAGAGCTTGACGTCGAAGGGCTCCTTGCGGCCGTTGGCGATGCGCTTGTCGCTCCATTTGCTGCCGCCGGGATGGTTGGCGTACTCCAGCAGGTTGCGGGCTTCATCGAGGCCGCGCGAGCCGAGATTGACGGCAAGCATCATCTCGGTGTTGGCGGAGGTGCACCAATCAGCAAATTCATGCAGGCCGACTTCGTTGCTTTCCGACGTGTGCCAGGCGAGGTCGAGGCGCACTGGGCGCTGTTCCTTGGGGCCAATGCCGTCTTCCCAATTGTAGGCCGAGACGAAATTGCCGCCGGGATAGCGGACGATCGGAACATTGAGTTCCCTGACGAGATCGACGACGTCCTGACGCATGCCGTTGGCATCCGCTGTCGGATGGCCGGGCTCATAGATGCCGGTGTAAACTGCCCGCCCCAGATGCTCGATGAAGGATCCGTAGAGCCTCGGATCGATTTCCGAGACGACATAATGCGGATGAGCCGTAACGGCTGCCTTCATGCATTCCTCCCATCGATATCACAAACGATGATTTAAATCATCTTGCCCGATATCAAAGAGGAATTGGCAGCCCTTCGTCAAGCCAAAATACCCAAATGTAGGACAATTAGACGAACGCTTTGGCACAGCAGAAAGCCAGATGGTTGAAATTGCTGCGTTATCTTCAGAACCCGGTTTCATGATATCAACCAGTTTTGATCCTGAGCAGGATGTCCTGATCGTAATTTCCAAAGCCCTTGCCGAAAATATTGATCCCGCCGGGGCGCTTGGCGTCGTCCTTGACGCCGATACGGACGCGGATTGAATGATGGCTCTTCAGATCGAGTGCGGCGAGGCCGGTTTCGGAAATCCTGAGGCCGTCGACATAGGTGCCGTCATTGGCAATTCGCCAGTTCTTCAGCTTACCGTATTGCGAGCCCTTGAGCTTCCACCAGGAGGGCGTGAAGACGCCGCGCTTGTCGCCGAAATCCCCCGGCGACGTCCAGGTGCCGACATCGACGCCATTGATCGTCAGCGTGATGTCCGAGGGCCAATCGGCGCTGGTGCCCGGCACTTCCGAAGACAGCTCTATCGCAACTTCGAGTCCGGTGATCTCGGCATTGGCGAGCTTGGCATTGTTGGGGAACTGGTATTCGACAAAACCGCGCGTGAACCATAGCAGACCGGCTTTCATGCGGTCCGGATCGAGGAAAGTGTTCGGCACATCGAGCAGACCGATGATGCCGTCCGGCGAACAAAGGCCGCAGGGCGCGGTAACCTCGAAGCCGGTATAAAGCCCGATCGGCATCGACACTTCGATCGCGTCGTTCTTGACCGCATGATATTCGCTCTTGAACACGACGAGCACTTCTTCGGCCGTCGGATAACAGATTTTCTGACTGCCTTTCTTCGCTTTCAGGTTCTCGGTGCGGATCAGCCCCGCATCCTCCAGCACCTGGATGTTGGTCGAGACGGTCGACTGCGGAAGCGACAGCACGGCGGCGATTTCGTTGACATTCATCGGCCCCTTCTCATGCAGCAGTTTCAGCATCGAGATCCGCGCCGAGGAGGCAAGCCCCTTGAGCACGGCAATGCCTTCCTCAGGTTCAATCACCAGAAAATTGCGACTCATGAAATTGCCCGGCCCATGTAAAATCTATATCCGAAATTATCCTGTATATCGGGATATCTGATTTAATCAATGTGCAGGCGGAACGCCGGGCAATTTGTTGAATCCGGCAGGGCGAGGGTCGCGCGGTGGCCCTGCACAGAATTTGTGCAGGAGCCATATGCAGAGTGGACACCTGAACGCCGATCGCCCAATCTAGTCCGGAGCCGAGCCCGGTGATGGCGGCTTGCACATAAAGTGGTTGGACGGGTCGTGACCAAAGGGTGGAAATTATACGATCAGCGACTGGCCTGGGTCCTCGTCGCGCCTGTGCTTTTACTGCTTACCCTGCTTCTGCTGCTGCCGATCGCGATGATGACGGTCTACACGTTTTTCACCTTCGTCACCGCGGGGGTGGAGTCGGCGGTGCTGACCTTCGACAACTGGAAGGAATTCCTCACCGACAGCTACTATCACGGTTTTCTTTGGAAGACCGTTCGCGTCGGCGCCATCACCGCTGTGATCTGCGCGATCCTTGGCTATTTCCCCGCCTATTTCATCTGGGCCACGACCTTCAGGCACAAATGGCTGTTGTTGCTGCTGCTCATCGTGCCGTTCTGGATCAGCTTCACCATCCGGACATTCTCGTGGATCCATATTCTCGGCGAACAGGGGCTGATCAACGTCGTGCTCATCAGGCTGGGGGTTATCAACGAGCCGTTGCCGATGCTCTACACCGAGGGCGCCGTCATCATGGGGCTGCTGCATTTTCTGCTGCCCTATATGATCCTGAATGTCTATGTCAGCCTGGAAAGCATCGACCGCACGCTGATCGCCGCCGCCCGCTCCATGGGCTGTACCAGCGCGCAGGCGTTTCGCGAAGTGACCCTACCGCTATCGATGCCGGGGCTGGGCGCCGGGCTGCTGCTCTGCTTCGTGCTGGCGGCCGGCTCCTATGTGACGCCGCAGCTGCTCGGCGGCAGCCGCGATGCGCTGTTCGGCAACTTGATCTACGACACCATCATGGGGCAGCTCAATTGGCCGATGGGCGCCACGCTTTCCATCGTCCTGTTCGTCCTGCTCGGCGCGGCCGCGGCCGCCTACAGCCGCTATATGGGCCTATCGCAGATCATGAAGGGCCTCAGTGCATGAGAGCGGATCATCCCGATCGCGAAGGCAGATGGGCGTGGCGGCTGACCGGCGCGATCACGGTGTGCGTCTACGTCTTCATGTTTGCGCCGATCCTCGCCACGGTCGTGCTTTCCTTTAACGCCTCGATGTTCGGCGGCTTTCCCCTCACCGGCTTCAGCCTGCGATGGTACGAAAAGCTGCTCACCAACGAGCCGGTTCTCGACGCTTTCCGGACATCGATGTGGATTGCCCTGGTGACGGCAACGGTGACGACGCTGCTCGGCATCATGGCGGCATTGGCGCTGGTGCGCTTCGAGTTCCGTGGCAAGCAGGCGATCAACACGCTTGTCATTCTTCCCGCGCTGGTCCCCGAAACGATACTCGGCGTCGGCCTGCTGGTCATGATCAAAGCCGTCGACCAGCCGCGCAGCATGACGCTGCTGGTGCTCGGCCACATTCTGCTCACGCTCCCCTACGTGGTGCTGATCGTCCAGGCGCGCATGGTTGGCATAAAACGCTCCTATGAGGAGGCGGCGCTTTCGCTCGGGGCGCCGCGTGTGTCGACATTCCGCGAAATCACGCTGCCGCTGCTCATTCCCGCAGTGCTTGCCAGTGTTCTGCTCGCTTTCACCATTTCGTTCGACAACACCTCGGCCAGCCTGTTCTGGCGGCCGGCGGGCGTCGAGACCATGCCGACGCAAATCCTTTCGATGCTGAAGATCTCGATCAGCCCTGAGGTGAACGCGCTCGGAACCATCATGATCCTTTTGACGGTCGGCATTCCCTTGGCTGGCGGGCTCATCCTGCAAAGCCTCACCTGGTTCAAGGCAGGCAAGTGAAAATGAAAATGGGAGAATGGAAATGAAACTGACAACCACCAAACGACTGGAACGGCTCAACGAACGCTATGCCAATGGCGACATCAGCCGGCGATCATTCCTGACGCTGACGGCCGCCGCTGCCGCCGCCACCGGGCTTTCCGTGCCCTGGATGGGACGGGCGCTGGCCGCGGTTTCGGAAGTGCGCTTCGACGGATGGGGCGGCGTGGTGCAGGAGGCGATCGATAAGTACGCGTTCCAGCCTTACACCGCCAAGTCCAAGGTCAAGGTCGTCCAGGGCACCTTTGGCGACGAGAACGAGATCATCACCAAGATCAAGACGTCGAAACCAGGCGACTTCCAGATCGTCCATTCTTCCGGCGTCAACTACTACATCAAATACGTCAATGGTGGTTTCAATTCGGAGATCAACGAGGCGAACATTCCGAACATGGCGAATGTCCTGACCGCCATGATCGAGCCGTTCCGCAAGATCACGCCGAAGCTGTCGGCAGTGCCATATGACTACGGCACCACCGGCATCGCCTACAACAACAAGGTCATCTCGCCGGAGGAAGCCAAGGAAAAGGGCGCCAACCTGCTTACCGACAAGAAATATGCCGGCAAGATCGGCGGCTACGCCGATATGACGACGCGCGTCTGGTATGCGGCGCTGCAGACGAAACAGGACCCCAACAACATCCAGGACATGGACGTCGTCTGGGCCAAGGTTCGCGAGACCCGCGACCTGGCCAAGAAATTCTGGAGTTCCGGCGCGGAACTGATGGACCTCCTGTCGCGCAACGAGATCGTCGTCACCGACGCATGGTCAGGACGTGTCGCCGCCCTGCAGCAGCAGGGCCAGCCGATCGGCTATCTCGACCCTGCCGGCTCATACGCGTGGATGGAGGACATGCTGGTCCTCAAGGGTTCGCCGATGGCCGAATGCGAGGAACTGATCAACTTCATGCTGGATCCTGCCACCTCGATCGCCGTCGCCGAGGGCCAGAACTATCCGCCGTCGCTTGACCCGACCAAGGTGAAGCTGACCGACAAGATCGCGGCGCTTCCGGCCTTCGACCCGACTGGATCGATGAAATCGCTGACCTTCGCCGATCCGCTCTACTGGGCGAAGAACGAAGACGCCTGGACCAAGCAATGGGACAGGGTGTCGAAAGGTGCATGACGACAACAGCCACGACCAGCAGCCCCGGCCGGCTTCGGCCGGGGCTGATGGCGACCCGCTCGCCCAGAGCGAGCGGCAGCCGATAGGAAAGCCTGCGGTCGAGTTTCGCGACATCGATATTTTTTACGGCAAGTTCGCCGCTGTGCGCGATTTTTCACTGGCAATCCGCAAAGGTAGTTTCGTCACCTTGCTGGGGCCGTCCGGGTGCGGCAAAACGACTATCCTGCGCTCGATCGCGGGCCTGGTCGACATCTCCAGTGGCCAGATCTCGATCGGCGGAAAGCGGGTCGACGACATCCCGATCTACAAGCGCAACATTGGTCTGGTGTTCCAGAACTACGCGCTCTTTCCGCACAAGAACGTCTTCGACAACGTCGCATTCGGCCTGAAATACCGGAACGTGCCGAAACCGGAAATCGTGCGCCGGGTCAAGAAGGCGCTGGATATGGTGCGGCTGCCCGGCAGTGAGACAAAGCTGCCGTCGCAGCTCTCGGGCGGCCAGCAGCAACGCATCGCACTGGCCCGCGCCATCGTCTTCGAGCCGGAAGTGCTGCTGCTGGACGAGCCCTTGTCGGCGCTCGACGCCAATATGCGCGAGGACATGCGCGTCGAGATCAAGAAAATCCAGAGGGAGACGGGCATCACCGCTATCTTCGTGACGCACGACCAGGAAGAAGCCTTGTCGATGTCCGACCACATTGTCGTGATGAACGCCGGCCTGATCGAGCAGATCGGCTCCCCCGCGCAGGTCTATGACCAGCCGGCCACCGCATTCGTCGCCAATTTCCTTGGCAAGGCCAACATGCTGCCCGGCAGCGTGACAGTGATGGACGGCAAGATGGCGACGATCGCGCTGGCCAGCGGCCATGTCGTAAAGGCGGCCGCGCCGAAGGCGCTCGCGACCGGCAGCGCGGTCACCGTCGTCGTTCGCCCGCAGAAGCTTACCGTCGGTACCGCCGGTGGTGCCAACAGGCTGGCGGGACGGATAGTCTCGACCTCCTATCTCGGCGGCAATGCGGTCTACGAGATCGACATCGGCGCCGGCACGCTGGTGCGCGCCAACACGTTGATCGACGGCCAGCCGCTGCGTGAAGGCGAAGCGGTCGATGTCTGCTTCGACCCGCTGGGCTGCGTGCTTCTCGACGCGCAAGGCTTACGCATCGCCTAGCGAGGCGGAACTGAGCCGTTTCAATCTTTCGCGTCACCCTTTGGCCCGAGAAACCGCGCATAGACCTCACCGACAATACCGCGCCGGAAAACCAGCACGCAGACCATGAAGGTCAGGCCGGTGGCGATGGTCACCGGAAAACTCGAGGTAGCGAGCGTGTTTTCCAGGCCGACCACCAGACTGGCGCCGATGATCGGCCCGACCATGGTGCCGATGCCGCCGAGGAGCGTCATCAGGATCACCTCGCCCGACATCTGCCAGGTGACGTCGGTGAGCGTGGCAAACTGAAAAACGATCGCCTTGAGCGCGCCGGCCAGCCCGGCCAATGTTGCCGACATGACGAAAGCCGCCAGCTTGTAATTGGCGACGGAATAGCCGAGCGAAATGGCCCGGCTCTCGTTTTCCCGGATGGAACGCAGGATCACGCCGAAAGGCGAGTTGATGATGCGCCGGATGGCGAACACGCCGATCAGGAAGACTGCTAGTACGAAATAGTAGATGTTGATCGAGACGTTCAGGTCGAGCATTCCAAGCAGCCTGCCGCGCGGCACGCCCTGGATGCCGTCCTCACCTCCGGTGAACGGCGCCTGCACGCAAAAGAAGAAGAACATCTGCGACAGCGCCAGCGTGATCATGGCGAAATAGATGCCTTGCCGGCGGATGGCAAAGAAGCCCATCACAAGGCCGAGCAGCGCAGCTCCCAGGACACCGAGCAGGATGCCCGCTTCCGGCGGCCAGCCCCAGACCTTGACCGCGTATGCGGTGAAATAGGCCGTCCCGCCGAAGAATGTCGCATGGCCGAAGGACAACAGCCCGGTGTAGCCGAGCAGAAGGTTGAAGGCGCAGGCAAACAGCGCAAAGCACAGCATCTTCATCAGGAAGATCGGATAGACGAAGAAAGGCGCCACCAGCAGCGCCACGATGCCGAGCCCGACCAGCGCCCATTCAAGCCGTGCCGAATTCTTGGCACGCGTCTCGCGAAGTGTCAGTTCGGCCATCTCAGGCATCCCTTCCGAACAGGCCGGCTGGCCGGACCAGAAGCACGATTGCCATGATGACGAAGACCACCAGATTGGAGGCTTCGGGATAGAAGACCTTGGTCAGGCCTTCGGCGAGGCCAAGCATGTAACCGGTGACGATCGCCCCGAGGATCGATCCCATGCCGCCGACCACGACGACGGCGAAGACGACGATGATGAGGTCAGATCCCATCAGCGGGCTCACCCGATAGATCGGCGCGGCGAGAACCCCCGCAAGCCCGGCAAGAGCGGCGCCGAGGCCGTAGGTGAGGGTCAGCAGCAACGGCACGTTGACGCCGAAAGCCTGCACCAGCCCGGGGTTCTCCGTCGCCGCCCGCAGATAGGAGCCCAGCCTGGTCTTCTCGATCAGCGCCCAGGTGCCAAAACAGACGATCATCGAGGCGACCACCACCCAGCCGCGGTAATTAGGCAGGAACATGAAGCCGAGATTGGTTCCCCCCTAGAGCAGCGGCGGCACGGAATAAGGGCTTCCCGATACACCATAGTAATAACGGAACACTCCTTCGAGCACGAGCGCGAGGCCAAAGGTGAAAAGCAACCCGTAGAGCGGGTCGATGTCGTAAAGCCTCGACAGCGCCAGGCGCTCGACCCCGACGCCGAAGCCGCCGACGATCAGCGGCGACAGGATCAGAGCCGGCCAGTAGCCGATGCCAAACCGGGTGAGAAGCAGGTACCCGACGAAGGCGCCGAGCAGATAGAGCGCGCCGTGGGCAAAATTGATGACGCGCAACAGGCCGAATATGACAGCCAGGCCCAGGCTCAACATTGCGTAGAACGAGCCGTTGACGAGGCCGACCAGCAATTGGCCGAGGAATGCCTGAACGGGTATTCCGAAGATCATCGCAACATAGCGTCGGATCGTGCGGCGTCCAGATCGGCCTCTATTCTCGCCGAAGCGACGATTACGGCTGAACGGTCCTGATCCGATATCGCTGAACGAGAATTCCCGTCGTCAACCGCCGGCTGGATGATGGCAAGCAACCAGGCGGCCCTCGCCAATGCTTTGGAGAAGCGGACGGTCGCTGCGGCAGATCGGGGTGGCAGCTGGGCAACGGGTGTGGAACCGGCACCCTGAGGGTGGGCTCATCGGGCTGGGCAAGTCACCCTTGAGCACCAGCCGGCCGCGCCGCGCCCGGTCGATGCTGGGTATCGGCACGGCGGAACGCAGCGCCGCGGTGTAATGATGTCTGGGCGCCGCAAAGACCTCGTCGGTCGGCCCGCTCTCCACGATCGATCCCAGATACATCACCGCCACACGGCTCGAGATCTGACGCACCACGGAAAGGTCGTGAGCGATGAACACATAAGTCAGGTTGTACTCCTCGCGCAGGTCGGCGAACAGATTGATGATCTGCGCCTGGATCGACACGTCGAGCGCCGAGACCGGCTCGTCGGCCACGATCAGCCGTGGCCGCAGCGCCAGCGCGCGGGCGATGCCGATACGCTGGCGCTGGCCGCCGGAGAATTCGTGCGGGTAGCGCGACGCGTGCTGGGGCGACAAGTCGACCCGGCGCAGGAGCTCGGCCACGCGGTCCGCCATTTCCGATGCCGAGAGGCGTTCATGGATGCGGAACGGATCGGCCAGCAGATCGCCGACCCGCCGGCGCGGATTGAGCGAAGCGCTGGGATCCTGAAAGACCATCTGCATCTGCCGCCGCAACGGACGAAGCTGGCGCTGGGAGGCGTCGCTGATGTCGCGGCCCTCGAATTCCAGCGACCCCGAGCTGATTTCGGTCAGACGCACCAGACACCGGCCAAGCGTGGATTTGCCGCAACCGGACTCGCCGACGATGCCGAGGGTCTCCCCGGGCCAGATGTCGAGCGACACCGTATCAACCGCATGCACGGTCCGGCGCTGCGCCGGGAAGATCGAGCGGCCGACGCTATAGCGCTTCGACAGGTCGCCGGCACGAAGCAGCGGACGTTCGCGTGGCATGGCATTCATCGTTGCATCTCCACCACGCCGCCAGGCCTCTGGGCAGCGAATTGTCTGCGCGTAGTCTCCGGCAACAGGCACGCGGCGCGATGGCTCTCGCCTTGCATGATCGGCAGTTGAACCAGACAGGCGTCGTGGCGAAAGGCGCAGCGGGGGCTGAAGGCGCAGCCTTTCGGCAGGTTGGAGAGCGACGGCGGAATTCCCGGAATGGCAGCGAGCCGGGCTGGACGTGGTCCCTCCATCGGCGGGATCGAGCCGAACAAGCCCCATGTGTAGGGATGCAGCGGCGCCCGGAACACGCTGCTCTTGCCACCCTCCTCGACAAAGCGTCCGCCATACATCACCAGTACCCGGTCCGCGACTTCGGCGACGACGCCAAGATCGTGCGTGACCAGGATCACAGCGGAACCGAACTGGTCGCGCAATCGTCCGATCAGTTCGAGGATCTGCGCCTGCACGGTAACATCGAGGGCTGTAGTCGGTTCATCCGCGACGAGCAGCGCCGGGTTGCACGAGAGCGCCATGGCAATCACCGCGCGCTGGCGCATACCGCCGGAAAGCTGGTGCGGGTAGCTGTCGATGACCCGATCCGGATTTGCGATGCCGACCGCATCCAGCAATTGCACGGCCCTCGCCCGTGCCGCTTTCGCCGACACTTTTTCATGCGCGCGGACCTGCTCGCCGATCTGGTTGCCGATCGTATGCACCGGGGTGAGCGCAGACATCGGATCCTGGAAGATCATCGCGATCTGGCGGCCGCGAATGGCATCGAGCGCACGCCGCTTGAGCCCGATCAGCTCCTGTCCCATGAAACGGATGGAACCGGAGACGATAGCGTTGGGGCTGTCGATCAACCCCATAATGGCGAGCAAAGTCTGGCTTTTGCCCGAACCGGATTCGCCGACCACACCGACGATCTCGCGCTGCTCGACGGAGAACGAAACACCTCCCACCGCGCGCACCAGGCCCTCGTCGCTGCGGAAGGAGACGGTGAGGTCCTTGACCACCAGAAGAGGAGCATCAGCCGACATCGCGAGCCCTCGGGTCGATGAAGACGAAGACCACGTCGACGACGAAGTTTGCCATCACCACGAAGAAGGCGGCGTAGATCACCGTGGCAAGGATCATCGGCAGATCGAGCGTCTGCAGCGCCTCATAGGTCAGTTTTCCGACGCCCTGCAGTCCGAAGACCACTTCGGTCAGCAGCGCGCCGCCACCGACCAGGGCACCGAAGTCGAGGCCGAACATGGTAACAAATGCGACCAGCGAGGTCCTGAGGCCATGATGCAGCACCACCCGCCGCTCGCCGATCCCCTTGGCTCGGGCGGTGCGGATGAAATCCTCCTGCATCATCTCGATCAGGCTTGCCCGCAGAACCCGGCCGTAGAGGCCGACATAAAGGGTTGCCAGCGTGAACCACGGAATGACGAGCGCCTTGAACCAGCCCCAGGGATTCTCGGTCAGGGGGATGTAGCCGAGCGGAGGAACCCAGGAAAACAGCCAGCTGTCGTGCCAGCGGCTTTGCGTCAGCAGGTTGGCGACCTCGCCCAGCCAGAAGACCGGGATCGACACGCCTACCAGGCTCAGGATCATCAGCGCGCGATCAATGAATGTACCGCGCGTTGCGCCTGCGATCACACCGACGATCAATCCGCCGAGCACCCACAGCACTGCCGCGCCGCCGACCAGCGACAGCGTCACGGGAATGGCGCTTATCACGGTCGGAATGACGCGCTGCCCGCGATTGACGAAGGAGGTGAGATCGCGGCTGACGAAAAGCCGGTTCATCATCAGCCCATATTGCACCGGCAATGGCCGGTCGAGACCGAAATCGTGGCGCACCTGGATCAGCGTCTCTTGCGAAGCATTGCGGCCGGCAATGCGCGCCGATGGATCAGCGCCAGGCGTCGCAAAGAAGATCAGGAAAGCGACGACGCTGATACCGAACATAACCAGCACCATCTGGCCAAGCCGGAAGCCGAGCGCGGCAACCACTAGACGCCCCTCGGCGAGGATTTCGGATCGAGCGCGTCGCGCACGCCGTCGCCCAGAATGTTTAGGGCCAGCACCGTGATCACAATGGCTAGCCCCGGCGCCAGTGCCACGACCGGCCGCGAATAGAGCAGGCCCTGGCCGTCCTGGATGATCGTGCCCCAGCTGGCATCCGGCGGCTGCACGCCGATCGACAGGAACGACAGCGAGGATTCCGTCATCATGTTGAGCGCCAGGATCAACGGCACGAAAACGATGATGCGGGTCACCACATTGGGCATGATGTCGCGCAAAAGGATGCGCCAGGGCGATGCGCCAAGGCCGATCGCAGCGGTGACGAATTCGGCATGCATTAAGGTCAGGACATGGCCGCGGATCGGCCGCGCCACATAGGGCACATAGACGATGCCGATGATGAAGACCGGTAGCCACAGGCTGCCGGAGCGGATTTCGAACGGACCGATCTGGATACTCTGCGCAATCAGCACGATCGACAACGAAATCGCCAACAGGAAAATCGGAAAAGCCCAGAGCACGTCGAGAATGCGCGACAGGCCGATGTCGACGATGCCGCCGAAGAAGCCGGAAACGACCCCCAGGAATGTCGCGAGGACAAGGCACAGCACGGCTGCAGCACCCGAGATCAACAGCGAATCCCGTCCGCCGTAAAGCAGCCGCGCCGCGACGTCACGGCCCTGGTTGTCGGCACCGAGCATATAGGGGCCGATGCGCCAGGTCGGCCCGACCGGCGTCATGCCGAGGCCAAGGCCTTCGGTGGAGGGCTGCAGCACCGGCTGGGTCACCCCATCGACGACGATCTCGCCATTGAGATTGGTCGCAAATGGATCGGTGCCGGAGACGTATCGCGCATAAAGCGGCGCCGCGAGCGAGGCGATCACAATGACGACGAGCACGGCGAAGGCAGATATTGCCGAACGATCGCCTTTCAGCTTGCGCCAAGCGGTGCGCCACGGGCCATCGGTGGCCCGGCGAACCGGGATGGCAGGCTGGTCCGCAATGACATTGACCATGAACAGGATTGCCTGGGAAAAATCGCGGCCTGGAAGATGCGCTGATCCGCCGGAAAAGGAAATGCGACGGAGAGCCAGCGGCACTCCGTCGCATTGGCTCCGGTCGGCTATTCCACCCAGGACTGGCTGACAATCCAGTAGAATTGCGGGCTGAAGGTGAAGTTCTTCAGCCTGGAAGAGATCACATCGACGCGCTTTGGCGTGAACAGGACAGCGACCGGAGCCTTGTCCGTCACAGCCTTGTCGATGGCGGTCCAGAGTGTCGCGCCCTTGGCCGGATCGGCGATGGTGGCTGCCTCTGCCTCGTCCATCGATGCGTCGATCGACTTGTCGCAGAACCCCGAAATATTGACCGAGGCGTCGGAGCCCGGCGTAAACGAGGCACAGCTGAACAAGACCTGCAGGAAATTCGATGGCGCCGGGTAATCCTGGAACCATTGCGAGATCGAAATCTGCACCTTGTTATTGGTGTTCTGGATGTAGGTGAACTGTATGTTCTGCGAGATCGGCTTGACCGACGTCTTGTAGCCAAGCTGGTTGAGCACATCCTGCAGGTAGACGCCGATCGCCTTGGAGACCGTGGTGTCCTCGGTGATGATCGTCACCTCCTGACCTGCGGTTCCCGATTCCGCGACCAATTGCTTGGCCTTGTCCATATCCGGCGCCGACCACTTCTCACCTGGATTGGCGGTGAACGAGCAATAGGCTGCGAATGACGGGAAGCCCGGCGGCAGGATCTGACAGGCCGGCTGCGCCAGATTGCTGCCGCCGAACAGCTTGACGATCGCGGCGCGGTCGATCGCGAAGTTCACGGCTTGGCGAACGCGGATGTCGTTGAACGGCGCCAGATTGGTGTTCATCGGCGCATACCACATTGCCGTCAGCGGGTGAACCGTGACCTGCGCGGCATATTTGGTGCCGAGTTCGGCGAGACGGTCGGACGGCGGTGGGTCGAACATCCAGTCCGCCTGGCCATTCTCGACCGCCGTCACCGCCGCCTCGTCGGTAAGGCCGAATTCATAGTCGATCTCGTCCGGATATCCGGCCGGCTGCGCTTCCTTGCTCCATTCCTTGAAGTGAGGATTGCGCACAATCTTCATTAGCTTGTTGGGGTCGTAGCTGGCGATCATGTACGGTCCGGTACCCGGGATCGGATCGGTGCCGGCGTCCTTCAGCGGCGCGCTCGCCGGCAGGATCGACGCGTGTGGAACGGCCAGCTTCTGCAGGAACTCGGCATCCGGCTGGACCAGGTTGAAGGTAATGCTTCCGGCCGCATCGTCGACCGACAGGCCACCTTCGAGGGTGCATGCAGCGGGGGCCTTCAAGCACGCATCCGCGCCGACGATGCCTTTGTAGAAGGTCCCGGCCGTCGGCCCGCTGATCTTGAAGATGCGTTGGAACGAAGCCACCACGTCCTTCGTGGTGACATCCGAGCCATCCGCGAATTTGATGCCCTTGCGCAGCTTGAAGACGTAGGTCTTGCCGCCGTTCTCGACCTGCGGGAGGCTTTCCGCCAGGTCCGCGACGACTTCGAAGCCAGTCTTGTCCCCGGCCTTCTTGTAGGTCACCAGGCCATCGTAGAGGACATAATTGATCTGGAAATACTGCAGCGTGTAGTTGATGTGCGGATCGGCGGTGCCTGCCGCGGCATTGGCCAGCAGTCGGAGTGTGCCGCCTGGCTTGCCCTCGGTGGCCAAGGCACTGCTTGCCGGCGACATCATGATCACGCCGAGCAGAGCCAGGCAGGGTATCAACGCTGCAAATGCTTTTTGGGGTCGCATATTTATTCCCTCATGGAGGCGTGTCGGCTTTTGCCGCGCTGAACCCGATCGATCGACCATTGCGCGGCTGAAACAGTCTGGGTTTGCGAACGGTGTCCGCTACTTGGCCCAATCACAAAAGACTACGGCGAGCGAAGCCGGACGGGATAGCTATTAAGATAGATAGGGTCGGACAGGCTTATCCCCGCCTATTTGTTGAGCAGCCGGCCGACATGGCTATTTGACAAGCAATCATCAGCGGGTAAGCTTGCCCGATGCAAAGCCTTCCAGGCGATCTAGAGAGCCGGTTCCAAACCGGAATGAGCATCGACGCTGCCATGGCGGTGGCAACGGAGGTGCTGGAGCCCATCGGTTTCACCGCGTTCATCTACGACTATACGCCCGTGCCGGTCAGTCACAAGGGCGAGCTTATCACGCCCTCGTTGATGGCTCTGCGCAACGTGCCGCGCGACATGCAGGATCTCTGGTGCAAGGGCGGATATTATCAGCTTGACCCGGTGCAGGAGGCCGCGCTCACCGTATCGAGACCGTTTCTCTGGTCGCACAGCGGCGTTCAGAGCACCGTCATGCAGCGCGTGCTCCAGTCCAAGCACGATCCTGTGGTCAGCTATTTGCTTGACACCAGGATGACCTGCGGCGTCACCGTACCCATTCGCCTTGCCGGCGGCGATCTCGCCACCTTCACCGCGATCCGTGCCGATCCGGAGGCCGGGTTCGAGCTCGAAGCCAGACCCTTGATCGCCGAGATCGGAGATCTGGGTCATCTGCTGCATGACTCCGCCTACGCCGGTTTCGACGCCGGAATCCGCACCTGCCAACATGTCCATCTGACGTCGCGCGAACGTCAGTGCCTGCGCCTGGCCGCTGCCGGACTGACGGCCAAGCAGGTCGCGCGTGAGATTGGCCGCGCGGTGCCTACCGCAACGCTGCACCTCAACGCGGCGACGCGAAAGCTTGGCGCGCGCAACCGCTTCCATGCCATCGCGCTCGCCGCCCATTACCGGCTGCTCGAACCGGAGCATTGAGGCTCGCGACCTGCGGGGGATCGGCCTTGCCTCGGGCAAACCCATAACCGGCGAACCTATAAAAAGTGCTAGCTGTAAATGCGCTGGGCCGCTTAGTACCGTCGGCCGCAAACAAGGCTTGGGAGGGGTGCACCAAAGTGGCTCCTGCCGCGCCATGATGCGGAGCTTGGACTGTGACGGCACATGCGATCACCGAAGGATTTAGCGACTACAAGGGCTATCGCACCTGGTACCGTGTGACCGGGGACCTCGGGTCGGGCAAGCTGCCCCTGGTCGTCGCTCATGGTGGACCGGGCTGCACCCACGACTATGTGGACTCATTCAAGGAGCTTGCCGGAACCGGGCGAGCCGTCATCCACTACGATCAGATCGGCAACGGCAAATCGACCCATCTGCCGGACAAGGGCGGCGACTTCTGGACCGTCGATTTCTTCCTGGGCGAACTCGATGCGTTGCTCGCCCATCTCAGCATTGCCGGCCATTATGCCCTGCTCGGCCAGTCCTGGGGCGGCATACTCTCGGCCGAGCACGCCGTGCGCCGCCCTGAGGGGCTCAAGGCATTGATCCTGGCCAATTCGCTGGCCTCGATGGCGCTGTGGGTGGAAGGAGCCCGGCAATTGCGCACCGAGTTGCCAGCCGATGTGCAAAGTGCGCTCGACCGGCACGAAGCGGCGGGAACCACCGATCACCCCGAATATGTTGCGGCGACGAAGGCTTTCTACGACCGTCATGTCTGTCGCGTCGTTCCGATGCCGCCAGAGGTCGCCCGGACATTTGCGGCAATCGAGGAAGATCCGACCGTCTATCACACCATGAACGGTCCCAATGAGTTCCACGTCATCGGCACGATGCGGAATTGGACCATCGTCGACCGCCTGCATCGGATCGAGGCGCCGACCCTGGTTTTCCGCGGCTTCTACGACGAAGCGACCGAGGCCTGCGTCCAGCCCTTTCTGGATCTTATCCCGTACGTTGAAGGCCTGGTCTTCCCGAATTCCAGCCACATGCCGCATGTGGAGGAAAAGTACGACTGCCTCAGCGCCGTCGGGCGCTTCCTGGCCAAATACGATTGACGTTCCAGCGCCAGGTCTTCTGTTCCAACGGATCGTCGACACGACGCAGTCGTCGTGAGGCAGGTTCAGAAAACCTCGAACCGTCCCATTTGTCTGCCGACGCACATTGCTATGCCTCGGTGATGGCGACGCCACGCTATGTGGATGTCCCGCAAAGGCCTGCAGGGTCGTCCGATGAGGCCAAATCACGGGCAGAATGCCAGATCACGGACAGCATAAAGGAGCCCATTCGAGCGCCTTTTCCATTGCCCGCGGAGGCAGGGGCCTAACGTTGCGGCGCAGATTGGCATGTCGCCGGCATGGCCGCAATCAGCCTGCCCTCCCCTGAACTGGCATCCCGTCGCTGAAAAACCTGACGGATACGGAGGACCAAGTTGCCGGTGGGTACGGAAAGTATCGGACCCAAAGTTTCGCCAAGCAGTTGCAACCGAATTCATTAGCCGGCGTTAAAGTGCGGGTGATCTAGCGGGGCATGGGGAGGCTTTCATGCAGACGTATCTCGTCGAGCGTATGGACGGCGACGATGTTATCTCGGTGCGCGTTGTCAACGCGCCGAGTCCGTTCAGAGCCGCAGCTATGATGACGGGCGGGCGTATTACCTTCCGAACGTGGGAAAAGGATTGGATCCGCGTGACCGACGAAAATCGGGGACAGATCTATGCCTATTGTTTCGTCCCCGGCAGCTATTCCGACACCGAAGCATCGCCGGTGTCGTCCGGAAGAACCACCGAATAGGCAATATGCCTGAATAGCGGCAATTCCATCTTCGACCCCACCTTGGTCTTCGAGCCCGCCTTGGCATGTGTCCGTGTCATGCGCACCACAACAGCCAGCGAGCCCGGCATGATTGGCTCGGCCGGCGGCTTGCGAAACAGGCGAAGTGACTAACCAAGCGCCCTTGAGGGAAGATCAGGGCATCATCAGAATGATCGATGAAAAGATTGGGGCGGGGGGCGATAAGTGACCCTAATCTTAGCGTAGGCAACTCATGTCTTCGGCATATTTGGGATCAGAAGTCGCGGATCAGGATCTAGCGGTGGATTGTCAGACAACGACCTCCGATAATTGGTCCAGTGTCCCACAATACGCACTGGATCAGGGTGGTCCCGTACTGCGCCCATTTCAAAGATTGGGCGTCGATTTTACCAACATTGCGGCCTTCGATCACCTGAGAAATGTCGTCCGCCAGTACCCCGACAAGCTTGCAATCAGCGACGGCGCCAATCGTCTGACCTATTCCCAGCTCCTCCGGTCAGTCGAGACGCTGTCCCACCAGATCGCGGCGACCGTCCCAGACGGACAGGCGATAGGGATTCTTCAGGCCAACTCGGCCTGGTATCCCATTGCCATGCTGGCAAGCATGACGGCTGGGCGGCCTTCGGTGCCACTCAACGCGCGAGATCCTAGCTCGCGTATCCTTGAAATCGTGGCCGGGGCGCGGCTCTCAGCTGTCCTGGGCGAGGGCAATGTCCGACCCGATGGATTGCCCCACCTGGTCAGTTGGATCGATGTGTCGACCAGTGCGGCCTCGCAGGCTGGGCAAGTGCCTCGTTCTTATTCCGTCTCGGTCGATGCGCCCGCCATCGTGCTTTATACGTCAGGGAGTACGGGCCGGCCCAAAGGCATCGTTAACAGCCAGCGCAGCTTGCTGTGCCGGGTCCAGCAATATGTCGATGCGTGCCACATCAACTCGGATGATGTTTTCCTGCCATTGACCGGACCCGCCACAATCGCCGGGTGCCGGGAGATTCTTGCTGCTCTTCTCACCGGCGCCACCTTGCATCTGGTCGAAGTCGAAGCGGTCGGCCTGCGCGCCGTTCAACGCCTGGTGCGATCCGAAGACGTGACAATCACCTATCTGGTGCCGGCACTGCTTCGCGCGCTTATGGCAGACGGACCTGCAGAAGCGTTCCATTCACTCAGAGTCGCCCGGATCGGTGGCGAGAAGGTGCCCTGGACCGACATCGCCCTGCTGCGCAAGGCCGTCTCCGATACGTGCCTTATCCAGATCGGTTACTCGTCAACCGAGACCACCGGCTCGCAATGGTTCCTGCCGCGAGACTGGCCAGAGCATGGAGATTCGGTTCCAGTTGGCTGGCTGCTGCCTGGAATCACCTTCGCAATTGTCGACGAAGCGGGCCGCCGCGTTCAACCGGGCCGCAGCGGAGAGCTTCTGATCAGGAGCCCGTATGTCTTGCTTGGCCATTGGGAGGACGGGGCGGTTGTGCCGGCAACATCAGACCCGCACGATCCAGGCCTTCGGATTTTCGC
Source organism: Mesorhizobium sp. M0522 (assembly GCF_040321085.1). Taxonomy (NCBI): domain Bacteria; kingdom Pseudomonadati; phylum Pseudomonadota; class Alphaproteobacteria; order Hyphomicrobiales; family Phyllobacteriaceae; genus Mesorhizobium; species Mesorhizobium sp. M0522. The sequence goes on along the minus strand of NZ_JAMYQW010000003.1, from coordinate 38,897 downwards.
GACAGGTGACCTCGTTCGACTTGATGATCAAGGCCTACTGCACATCGTCGGTCGCAAGGGGCGCCAGGTAAAAATCAACGGTCGACGCGTCGAGCCAGCCGAACTCGAACGGGTGCTGCGTTGTGCACCCTCTGTCGCGGATGCCGTGGCAATCGTGACGGCCGCGAATGAGCTTGTCGCCTTTGCTGTTCCTCGGCGCTCGGCCGAAGCGACCTTTTCGGACGAGCTTCGCCAGCTTGTCAGGACCAATCTGCCGCCGCCGCTGCGTCCCTTGCGGTTGCACACGATCGCCGAGATTCCGCGTCTGCCGAGCGGCAAAGTCGACATCACGACACTTGCAGAGATGGATCTTTCAGCCAGAGAGACAGCGGCGACCGCGCGTCCGCTCGAGCCGCGAGGCAAGCTGACCGCGCAGCAGGTTGTCCAGCGGGCATGGACCAGCATTCTCAATACGCGCGTGGCGGCAGGACGCTGGGATGACGCCGGAGGAGATTCGCTGAAGCTGCTGCACTGCGTCATGGAAATCGAAAGCGCCATCGGGCAGGAACTCGGCCTTGAGGCCTTCACCGTCGGGATGAGCCTGGAGCAAATGGTCAAGGCGGTCGTGTCCGCCCAGGCAGGCGATCAAAGCGCGCGCGCCCAGAAGCACGACCCTCCCATTCTTTTTCTGTTCCCGGGGTCCGTCGGCTATGGCCCGAGCCTTGCAGCCTTTGCAGCAGCGATGGGCAAGGTGACCCGCGTTGCCCCGATCAGGTATCCGGCCCTGGCTATGATACTGCGCGGACAAGACAGCCTCGCCGATATGGCCGACGCCGCCGTCGACCAGATCCGCCGCGCCCAACCCTCGGGCCATGTACGACTTCTCGGCCATTCGCTCGGCGGCGCTGTTGCCTTCGAAGTTGCGGCGCGGCTGCTGGCAGCGGGGCGAACCGTAAAGTTCCTCGGCATCCTCGACACCAGCCTCGTCGGGGAGCGAAGCGCCCGCTGGGAGACGTTTACGCGCACATTCAATCGAATCCGAACCAACCGCGTGTCCGCTTACCGGATGGCATGCCGCGCCCTCGCGAAAGTCGCCGTGGCAATGAAGCGCGAGGCACAACTGGTCCAGTTTCTCGACCGCTTCGCTCAAGGACAGTTCAACGCGACGAGCTTTAGAACCAAACTGGAACTGCAAGAGGTTTTGCGCGCGCAAGCCTTCTTCCAGTGGGTGGCCGAGCCAAAGCCGGCTCTGCCGATCACAGGCACCCTGTTCCGCTGTGCTCGACCCGGAATGCCTCTGGCAATCGGCTGGGATAGCGTCTTCGCCCATCTGGACGTGATTCCGATCGTCGGCAGCCACATTGATCTGGTTGTAGAGCCTCACCTTACCACCAATCGTCCCCTTATCGAGAAAGCGGTGGCGAAAACCTATTCGCCAATCGAGTCTCGCAAACTGGAGTACAAGCCATCGACCTGATCTCAACATTCGGCAAAGACGCCCTGGTGCTCGACGCTGGCGCGGAAGTCGATCGCATCGTCCAGATCTTGCGCCAGCAGGTCCTCGGCACGCTGCGACGTCGAGGGGTGGTTGTCGGCCTCTCAGGCGGCATCGACAGCTCCGTCGTTGCGGCGTTGTGTGTTCGCGCCTTTGGGAAAGGCAAGGTCCTCGGGATATTCATGCCGGAGCGCCATTCCTCCGGCGACTCACTGAGGCTCGGCCGCATTGTCGCCGCACACCTTGGTATCGAAACGATCCTGGAGGATATAACGCCGGCCCTGGAAGCGATCGGCGCCTATAGACGGCAGACCGAAGCAATCCAGACCGTCGTTCCCGAATATGGGGACGGCTGGAAATGCAAGCTGGTGCTCGCCTCGGTTCTCGAGAGCAACGGTCTCAACATCACGCGCCTCACGGTTCAGGACCCCGAGGGCAGGACCGACACGGTGCGCCTGCCGTCGGCAGCCTATCTGCAGATCGTCGCTGCAACCAACTACAAGCAGCGCCTGCGCAAGATGACCGAATACTACCATGCCGACCGCCTCAACTACGCGGTAGCGGGCACGCCGAACCGCCTGGAGTACGACCAGGGCTTCTTCGTCAAGCAGGGCGACGGAATTGCCGACCTGATGCCAATCGTCCACCTCTACAAGACCCAGGTCTACCAGTTGGCCGAATATCTTGGGGTGGAGGAAGAGGTCCGGCGCAGACCGCCCACCACAGACACCTTCTCGATGGCGCAGAGTCAGGAGGAGTTCTACTTCGCGCTTCCTTATTATCTGATGGATCTGTGCCTCTACGGCTTGAACCATGGGATCGCCGACGAAGACGTCGCCGAGGCAACCGGCCTCACCGTGATGCAGGTCCAGAAGGTTTTCAAGGATATCGACAGCAAGCGGCGCGCCGCACGTTATCTTCACGCGCGGCCGTTGGTGTCCTCTTCAATGGGCGAGGGCTAGGCGATGTGCGGCATCGCCGGAATTGTGTCGCTGAGCGCCGCAGCGGCGCCCCCTTCCCGCGATGCGCTGATACGCATGGCGGGCGCGCTGGCGCATCGCGGCCCGGACGAACGCGGCCTTTACCGGGACAGACGTGCGGGATTGGCGCATGCCCGCCTGTCCGTCATCGATCTCGCAAGCGGCCAGCAGCCACTCGCCGGCGCGGGCGACACAATGTGGATCGTCTTCAACGGCGAAATCTTCAATTACGTCGAGCTGCGACAAGACCTGGTCGCGCTCGGTTATCGCTTTCGCACACGCAGCGACACCGAGGTCATCGTCCATGCCTATCATGCCTGGGGCGAGGCCGCCTTCGAGCGAATGAATGGGCAGTGGGCAGTCGCCATCTGGGACTCCGTGGCAGGTCGTCTCGTCTTGTCGCGGGATCGGTTCGGCATCTGCCCGCTGCACTTTTGCGAGCATGGCGGACGGCTTTACTTCGCCAGCGAGGTGAAGGCCATTTTCGCGGCCGATGCGGATATACCCCGCGCCTTCGATCCAGCCGGCATCGATCAGACTTTCACACTCTGGACTGTCGCGCCGCCACAAGGCGTGTTTGGAGGAGTAAGCGAACTCACGCCGGGGCATGTCCGCATTTATGACAGCGGCGTCGTCCGGGAGCGGGCTTTTTGGAAGCCTGACTATCCAGAGGTTGACGGACCCGGCGATGATGAATTCACCGGCTCGCTTGATGACGCGGTGGAGGAAGTGCGCAGCGCCCTGGAAGCCGCGACGGCGCTCAGGATAGTACGCGCCGACGTGCCGGTCGGCTGCTATTTGTCCGGCGGGCTCGACAGCTCGCTGGTCGCCACGCTGGGGAGACGCTTCGCGGGCGAGCGCTTCCAGACTTTCTCGCTGCGTTTTGCCGACGCCGAGTATGATGAGACACATTTCCAGCGCCTGGTTGCCGGCGTGGCCGGCAGTGACCATCATGAGGTGGTTGTTTCGCGCAGCGATATCGCTGGCATCTTCCCTGAGGTGATCTACCACACCGAGCGGCCAATCCTCAGGACCGCGCCGGCGCCGCTGTTCCTGCTCTCGAGACTGGTGCGCCAGCACGGCATCAAGGTCGTGCTGACCGGCGAAGGGGCCGACGAAATGTTCGCCGGCTACGATTTGTTCCGCGAGGGCAAGGTCCGCCGCTTCTGGGGACGCCAGCCCGCCTCGACGCGACGCTCGCGGCTGCTGGAGCGCCTCTATCCCTATCTCAGCCGCTCGCCGGTGCAGCAGCAGGCGATGGCACGCCAGTTCTTCGGGCGCGACATCCACGCCTGTGACGCGCCTGGTTTTGCGCATGGCACGCGCTGGCGTACCACAAGCGCCATCAAGCGGCTGTTTTCGGCAGACATGCGCGCCCAAACGGAGCGCCGCAACGCCGTGTCCGAGCTGCTTGCCCGCCTGCCGCCGGAGTTTTCGCGATGGGGCTCTCTTGCGCAGGACCAGTACATAGAGATTCAGACGCTGATGTCGGGATACCTGCTTTCCTCACAAGGGGACAGAATGCTGATGGCTCATTCCGTCGAGGGGCGCTTCCCGTTCCTCGATCATGAACTCGTGAGACTCGCGAATTCGCTTCCTGCCGCCTACAAGCTGCGCGTGCTCGATGAAAAGCATGTGCTGAAGCGCGTAGCGCAACCGATCGTGCCGTCGGAAATCGTCACCCGCAAGAAGCAGCCTTACCGGGCCCCCAACGCGCTCTGCTTTGTCGCAGATGGCGCTCCGGCCTACATTCGCGAAGCACTTTCGGAGGCGGCGCTGCGCGAAGCGAACGTCTTCGATCCCAAGTCGGTTACCCGGCTCCTGAACAAGTGCCAGGCCAGCGCCGGCGACGGCGACCTGTCCAACTCCGACAATATGGCGCTTGTCGGGGTGCTGTCGACGCAGCTTCTTCATCGGCAATTTATCGCGAGCCTTCCAAGTGGGGCTCGCACGCTCAAGCTCAGCATCGATATCGACCGCGAACACCGCGAAGAGGTGCTCGCATGATGCATGGCGCCGTACCGCTCCTGCATGACTATCTCACCCACTCTGCCAGCCGGCTCGGCGAGAAGGTGGCCCTGGTGTGCGGCAATCAACGTGTCACTTATGGCGATCTCGATATGCGTTCGAACGCCATAGCGCACCATTTGACCGATGCCGGAATTGCGCGTGGCGATCGCGTGGTGGTCTTCGCCGACAACACTGTCGAGGCCGTCATTGCGTTCTGGGCGGTGCTCAAGGCCAACGCCGTGGTGTGCATCGTCAATCCGCTCACCAAAAGCGACAAGCTTGATTATCTGCTCAACGATTGCCGCCCGACGGCACTGATCACCGACAAACACCTGCACTCGATTTTCAGGGAGCCGGCGCGGAATTGCCCATCGTTGCGCCGCATGATCGTCTCCGGGCCGATCGAACACAGCGACCTGCAAGAATTGCCGCATGCTGTGCGCTGGGACGCCGCGGTCGCGGCAGCCCGCAGCACGCCGCCCTCGCGCCGCTGCATCGACATCGATCTCGCTGCGATCATTTATACATCCGGCTCGACGGGCGAGCCCAAGGGGGTGATGCTGACGCATCGAAACATGATCGCCGCGTGCGCCTCGATTTCCTCATACCTGGCGCTTGCCGAAGACGAGGTGATCCTCAATGTCCTGCCGCTCGCCTTCGACTACGGTCTTTACCAGATGATCATGGCATTCGGCGCGGGCGCCCGGCTGGTGCTTGAGCGCTCGTTCGCCTTCCCGGCGCAGATCCTTGGGCTGATCAAGCAAGAAAGGGTGACGGGTTTTCCCGGCGTACCGACCATCTTCGCCGCACTCGGGGAGCTCAGGTCTCTCAGGGATCAGGATTTTTCGAGTATTCGCTACGTCACGAACACTGCGGCCGCCCTGCCGCTCAAGCACATTCTCCTGCTGCAGGAGCTGTTTTCTGGCGCCCGCATCTATTCGATGTACGGCCTTACCGAATGCAAGCGCTGCACCTACCTGCCGCCGGAGGATCTGGAGCGAAAGCCGTCGAGCGTCGGGATCGCCATCCCCAATACGGAAATGTGGATTGTCGACGAGCATGACAGGCGGGTCGGCCCCGGCATCGTTGGTCAGCTCGTCATCCGCGGAGCGACGGTGATGAAGGGCTATTGGGGCAAGCCGGAGGCGACAGCCAGGAAGCTCAAGCCTGGCCCGCTGCCGGGTGAGCAGGTCCTATACACCGGCGACTACTGCCGGATGGACGCCGAGGGCTATCTCTACTTCGTCGGTCGCGGCGACGAGATCATAAAATCGCGCGGAGAGAAGATAGCGCCGAAGGAGGTGGAAAACGTGTTGATGAACATTGCGGGCGTACGGGAAGCCGCGGTCATCGGCGTTCCGGACGAGCTGCTCGGGCAAGCAGTGAAGGCATTTGTCGTGATGGAGCAGGGAAGCATGATCGGTGAAAAGCAGTTGCAGAAAGAGTGCCAGAGACGGCTGGAAAACTTCATGGTTCCGAAGTCCATCGTCATCGTACCCAGTCTGCCGATGACCGACACGGGTAAGCTCAAAAAAACGGCCCTGTCATGAGTCGGTACCAGGGCGAAGTTGATCAGCATTCATCTTTTGTACCGGAGGCGAAATCAATGTTATCTACCAAGGATAGAACCGATACCTGCAGCGAACAAATTCGCGCTTTCCTGGCTTCGAATTTCTATATAGCCGATCCCGAGAGCCTGGAGAGCGACACCTCGCTACTCGACCAGGGCATCGTGGACTCGACGGGTGTGCTCGAGGTTATCGGCTTCATCGAGGAGACCTTCGGCATCACGGTCGAAGACAGCGAGCTGCTGCCGGAGAATCTCGATTCCATCGAGGGAATTGCGCAATACGTCATGCGCAAGAGAAACTGACGCAAGAGAAACTGATCGCCGAAATCTCGCGCAACTCTGTTTCAACTTCCCGGCCGTTTCTAGCCGCGACAGCGCGTCTACCTGCCGCGGCTGCGATGCTTACGCCTGCGCCCTCGTATGTCCCACAACCACCCTGCCCTCACCGGCCTGGTTGGTGACTGCCCGGATACTCGAATAGGCCTTGGAACGCTCGAGCAAACTCATGACCTGCCGGTCCTGGCCAAGCCCCACCTCGAAAAGCAGGATGCCTCCGCGCCGCAAATAGCGCGGCGCCTCCTTGAGCACCCGCATGTGGATGCTCAGGCCGTAGGGGCCGGCTGCGAATGCTTCACGCGGCTCGAGCTCGACCAGATGCGAACGGTCGCCCTCGAGCCGTTTTTCCGAAATGTAGGGCGGGTTGCAAACGATCACGTCGATCGTGCCATCGAGCTCCAAGCCTGAGAAGGCGCTGAACAAGTCGCCCTGAAGCACCGTTACCCGGTCCTCGATTTCAAGATGAGTGACGTTGCGGCGCGCGACCTCCACGCATCCGTCGGTAAGATCGCTTGCCCACACGCGCGCGGTGGGAGCGTGGTGCGCGATGGCGCACGCCAGATTGCCCGCCCCACAGCACATGTCGACAACGCGAGGCACCGGCAGGTTCAGTTGGCTCAGGACATCGAGAGCGGCCTTGCCGAGCAGTTCCGTTTCCGGCCGAGGAACAAGCGCACCGGGCGAGACCAGCAACTGCAATCCCATGAAGGTGCTGCGCCCCCTGCCGTAGGCATCGGCAACGTTGATCTCTTCGCTCACGACACTCACCTCCCGATTTAGCCGGCGTTGGTGGCCGACAATTGCGTACCGATGAAGTGTATCTCAAAACCGTTTAACTCTCGATCGACAAAATCAAAACCGATCCCTCCCCAGACGCTTTGAAGCCTTGATGCTACAAAGATGACCATAAGCTTCTGCGCCGTGTCATGATTAGGAATATCTCCTTACTCGACCCGGTTATCCCCAGCCTGGCGAGCCAGTTGCCGAATTCTCAGCCTGGCGTCACGATTTTGCTACATTTTAATCAAAGAAGGCACGTATGTAAGCAATTCGTAATGTTCAGCAGCGGGGCGGGGCTGCTGCTTCCCGGAAGGTTAAAGTTTGTCCCTCATCGAAAGAATCGACGAGATTGCGCGGCAATTTCGCGTCAACGAGCGCACATCATGAAGTCGACCAAAGGGCGCTCGCTCGATCTCCGCTCCGCAATGTTCGGCTGTGTGCACGGCCTCGTCGGCGTAGGCATTTTCTCGGCATTGATAAATATCCTCGCCTTGACCGGCTCCGTCTACATGCTCCAGGTCTATGACCGCGTGCTGCCTTCGCAGAGCGTGCCGACTCTTGTCGGATTTACAGTCGGGATGCTGGGACTTTACGCGGCCTATGGGCTACTCGATTTCGTGAGGCTTCGCCTGTTGGTCCGCATCGGCAGCCGCTTGCATAGAAATCTGCAGCAAAAAGCGTTCGCAGCCTCGCTTTCCCTGCCCCTCGTCGCCGGGCCGGATGCGAACCGGGTACACCCGCTTCGTGATCTGGACCAGCTACGTGGCTTTCTTTCCGGGCTCGGGCCGACAGTCTTATTCGACGCTCCCTGGATACCATTTTATATGGTGGTCATCTATCTGCTGCATCCCGCGCTTGGCGTGCTGGCAACGCTCGGCGCATGTGCCGTTGTGTTTTTGACGGTGGTTGCCGAGATCATCGGCCGCAAACCTGCGGCTCGTGCATCTGAGACACTCGTAGCGCAGCGGCTTCTGGCCGACTCCGGCCGCCGCAACGCAGAGGTTGTTCAGGCGATGGGCCTTTCCGCCCCGCTTAGCCGGCGCTGGAACGAGGTCAGTCATCTTTATCTGAAGAACCAGGAACGGCTCTCCGACGTCGTCGGCGCAGCAAGCTCACTGTCGAAGACGCTCCGAATGGCCCTGCAATCATGTGTGCTAGGGCTTGGTGCCTACCTTGTGATCGGCGGCGAGGCCTCGCCTGGCGTGATCATTGCATCGTCAATATTGCTGGGCCGCTCGCTGGCGCCGGTCGATGTGGCGATCGCAAACTGGAGAGGGTTTCTGGCAACCCGCAAAAGCTATACCGAGCTGTCGGCAGCCCTGGATGCTTTTGATAGCCAGCAAGAGCCAATGGAACTGCCCGGCCCGAAGGCTGAGCTTGCGGTCGAGGAATTGACCGTCGCGCCACCAAGCCTGCAGAAGCCCACCATCTTCAATGTAAGCTTCCGCTTGGCGAGAGGCGCAGGGTTGGCGGTCGTCGGCCCGAGCGGCTCCGGCAAGACCACGCTCGTGCGCGCTTTGGTCGGGGCATGGAAGCCGCTTCGTGGCACGGTAAGATTGGACGGCGCCTCGCTCGATCAGTGGAATTCAGAACTGCTCGGCATTCATATTGGCTACCTTCCGCAGGACGTTGAGCTGTTCGACGGGACGATCGCCGACAACATTTCGAGGTTCGGCGGCAAGCGCGACGCAAAAGGCGTGCTGGCAGCTGCCAAGGCTGCGGGCGTGGACAAGATGATCATGCGTCTTCCGCAGGGTTTTCAAACACGCATCGGAGAAGGCGGCGCGGCCCTTTCGGCTGGGCAGAGGCAGCTCGTCGGGCTTGCCAGGGCACTTTACGGCGATCCATTCCTCGTCGTTCTTGACGAACCAAATTCCAATCTGGATGCAGACGGTGATGCTGCTTTGGCCGGCGCAATCCTGGCAGTGCGTCAGCGCGGCGGTATCGTGATCGTCGTTGCGCATCGCCCCTCCGCTCTCGTCAACATCGATCAGGTACTCGTCCTGTCGAACGGGATGCTCCATTCGTTCGGCTCGCGCGAAGACGTTCTGGCAAATGTGATCCGGCCCTTCCCGCGCCCGGACAAGCCAAACATTGTCGTTCCGCTGCAGCACGGTGCAAGCGGGCATGCGTGAGGTATTGCTTAGTGTCTAACGTGACCATGTCGTCATATGCTGCGGTTGGCGGCGAAGGCCAGCCGACCGGGGAGAAGCCGGAGCCGGATGGGATTCGAGCCAATCTACCCTGGGGTACTCTGGTCCGGAGCCTAGCAGCACATTGTCGTTCCGCCGCACAAAGGTGCAGCCGGGCATATGCGAGGTATCGCTCTGCTGTTGCCGTGTCGTCATACGTCGCAGCCGGTGGCGAAAGCCGTTCGTTGGAGACGAAGCCAGAGCCGGATGGCATCCGGGCCAATCTGCTCTTGGGCCTGGCAACCAGCTTGCTGTTGATCTTTGGCGGAGGGCTCTGGTTGGGATTGACCAAGATTGCCGGCGCGGTGATTGCGCCCGCAACCGTGGTGGTCGAAAGTAACATTAAAAAAGTCCAGCATCAAACCGGCGGCACCATCGGCGGAATCTTCGCGCAGGACGGCGATCATGTGAAGGCCGGCGATGTGTTGGTCAGGCTGGACAACACATTGACCCGAGCAAACCTGCAGATAATCACCGAGGACCTCAATCGCGCCACCATTCGTCTGGCCCGACTGGAGGCCGAGCGCCAGGGTCTGCCGGAAATGCAGATCCCGCCCGACCTTCGCGCTCAAATGGGCGACCCGCAAGTGGTGGCACTTGTCAGTGGCGAGCGTGCCTTGTTTGAAAGCCGTGCTGCGGCGCTGGCTGGCCAGAAGGCACAATTACAAAGCCGCGCGAAGCAGCTGGAACGTCAGATCGATGGCCTCAAATCGCAGCAGTCTGCAACGGACGAGTCTCTGGATCTGCTGACCAAGAACCTTGCCGATGTCGCATCTCTCTACGCAAAGAAGTTGGTGTCCAAGGAGAGGTTGAGCAATGTCAGCCTGGACAAGACCCGGGCTCGCGGCGAATCGGGGCGCCTTGTCGCAGCGATAGCAGAGGTACAAGCTCACATCAGTGAAACGGACCTGCAGGTGCTTCAGCTCGACGAACAAATGCGGAGCGACGTGACCAACGAACTTCGCGAAACGGAAGCCAAGCAGACCGAACTCAGTGAGCGCAAGGTGGTGGCCGAAGACGAACTCAGCAGGACAGACATTCGTGCCCCGCAATCGGGCACAGTACAAGAATCCTCGGTCCATACCGTAGGAGGCGTGATTGGCGCAGGAGAGGTGCTCATGATGATTGTGCCCGATTCCGACAACCTTGTCGTCGACGCTTCCATTCCTCCGTCGCGTATCGATGAGATTCATCCCGGACAGCAGGTGTCGATCCGCTTTCCAGCGTTCGACGCCGGCACCACACCTGCTTGCGAAGGCTCGGTCAAGCGCGTCTCAGCGGATCTGATCAAGGATCAGCAACGCCAGCTTTCCTTTTTTTCGGCGCGCATCGACGTCGAGAATGAAGCGACGTGCCTGACAGGAGAGAAAATACTCAAACCGGGCATGCCCGCCGAAGTCCACATAAGAACCGACGAGCGCAGTGTCTGGTCCTACTTGATGAAGCCCCTTACCGACCAGTTTTCCAGGGCCTTCAGGCAGTAAAGCGGTTGCGAAACGCGGCCCGATCTATCGGGTCGCCGCATTTTCGAGAGCGCTGCTGAATCTGACCTCGATCGTGTCTCCCGGCATGACCTCGGTGTCTTCTTGGGCAAGCTGTTTTCGCCATTCTTCGCCGACCTTGCGAATGATCGTGACCTCGGCCTGAACCTTCTCGCCGGCAACCGGCAACGGCAGTGCGGCAGCTCCCGTGGGCTGCAACTTTTGGCTGGCGGCGCGAAGCCTTGCGCTGACGTCGGCAAGGCGCACGTTGGTATCCTTCAACTCGATCAGCAGACCCATCCTTCTTTGGTTGTCATTGCGTTCGTGCTGTCTGGCAAAATCGTCCTGCTGACGTCGTGCTCTCATAAGCTCAACCGACGTTTCGAGTGCCCGGCTGGAAGAGAGAACCAAAGCGCGCCGGACGTCGGCGAGCCGGTTGTTGGTGAGATTTCCGGACTCAAACGCTTTCCTTACGCGCGCCAGATCGTCTTCGTCCGCCTTCACCCCATCCGCTTCGGCCTGCTCGCGTTTGAGCAAGGTCTCGGTTTGTGCGGCGGCATCCTTGCCGCTTTTATCCAGAAAGCCCTGCTCTTGCTGGAAGTTGTCCAACGAGAGCTTCAGCCCTTCCGCTTCAGCCTGCGCGATCGCCGACGCAAAACTTGCCGGCAAGGGAGATCCTTGTGGTGGCTGCATGTCGAAAGTCGGTTTGTCCTGAAGTTCGGCGCGGATGCGGGCGCTATGAAAATAATCTCTGGTATATTCCCCCCAAAGCGACTCGTAATCGCGCCGCAGATCCACCGGATCTGGGCCAACCTGGTTTGCCCGGGACCGCAAAAGGCTGAAACCGCCTGACACGGCAATCGCCTGCCGCACGGTCATCAGCGGGCGGTAGGCCTGCTGTCCGGGAGTGAGCACGTCGCCGGTCACATAGATCGGCCTGTACTCCGCAACCACGGCGGTCACGTCTGTCGGCTTGATGACGATCATTTGCTCCCGCCCATCAGGCAGACGCTGGTGGAATATCTTGGTCGGCAAGATCGTCTGCATGCGCGTTTGCAGTTCAGCCGGAGTTAAGCCGCCCACCGAAACCATACCGACTTCGGGAAGCGCGATCGTGCCGTCCATCTGGACCACCGCACGTTGCGTTCGCTCCGGGATGGAGGCAATTCCAATCTCGACGGTGTCGCCGGCAGAAAGTCGATAGGCGACCCGCGGTTCCGCTGCAGCAGCCGTATCCATGGCAGCCAGCATGCCGAGCACGACAATAAGGATTCGATCAGCGAGGACCATGGGCGACAATCTCCTTCTGGCTCGAATCCGGCGATACCGCGGCCGCAATCAACAGCGGAGCCAATCCTCCCGGGCGAAAGCTCATGTCATGTAACCCATTTCGTGTCGCACCCGGCCTTCGCTGAGGCGCCCTTGCCACCATCCGATGGTCCGCTCCAAGCCTTCGCGCAGGCTGGTCTGGGCACGCCATCCAGTCTTGCTTTCGAGGAGCGAAGAATCGGCCAGCAAGGCACGCACCTCGGAATTCTGCGGCCGCAGGCGGCGCTCGTCCCGGTGGATTGGTTTCTTGCAGCCACTCAACTCGATCACCAGATCCAATATGTCCGAGATCGTCACAGCGCGCTGGCTTCCGGCATTGTAGGCATGGCCAAATTCGAGCTCGGCGGAACCTGCGGTCAAAAACGCCGCCGCGGTGTCTTCCACGAAAGTAAGATCGCGGATCGGGCTTGTGTCTCCCACCATGATCGCCGGGCATTTTTTGTCGAGAGCCTGGCGTATAATGGTCGGTACGATGGCCCGCTCACTCTGGCGCGGGCCGTACGTATTGAAGGGCCGCATGATGACCACGGGGATGTCGAACGATCTGGCGTAGGACTCCGCCATCATGTCCGCGCCGATCTTGGATGCCGAATATGGTGACTGTCCCTGCAACGGGTGGGATTCGCTGATAGGCATTGTCAGCGCGGTGCCGTAGACCTCGCTTGTCGAAGTGTGCACTACACGCTCCGTCTCCCATTGGCGCGCCGCTTCGAGAACGTTGACCGTGCCCAGGATGTTGGTCTCCACATAGGACTGGGCAGCGGCATACGAATACGGGATAGCTATCAGTGCGGCGAGATGAAACACGACCGCCTGGCCACGCACGATCCGGTTAAGGAACGCGCTGTCGCGAACATCGCCGCGGACGAGATTCAACTGGCGTCGTATGGTGTCGGGCAAATCGTCCAGCCAGCCGTGGCTGTCGAAGGAATTGTAGAGTGCCAGCGCGGTGACGTCGGCGCCGCTGCGGACGAGTGCTTCGGTGAGATGAGAACCGATGAACCCGTCGGCACCCGTAACCAGAACTTTCCTGCCCTTGTATGCCATGACCCAAGCGTTCCCCCTATGACGTGAGGCACTGACGTTGCAAATCCACGAGAGCGCGGATGTCCCACCTGCTCTCAAGGTCCAATCGGCGGCGGCGAAACCACGCCAAGCACCGCCAGCAAGCCGCGCACCATCCACACAACATCGGAGCCGATCGTGCGCTGCGGATAATAGGAAAGGTCGAGCCTGGCTTTGGCAGGAAACAGAACCTGGCGATAGAACAGTAGCGGGTCCACCGATCGCGGATAGAAACGGGCTTCATGCCGGAAGAGAACCTGGGCTGGACCCAGCAAGCCTGGCTTGTATTGTAAAACGTCTTCGAAGCCCCCGCGAAAACAATCGGCGAAGGCAAGGCTCTCCGGGCGTGGCCCGATGATTGCCATCTCGCCTCTGAAGACGTTCCAAAGCTGTGGCAGTTCGTCGAACTTGGTGACGGCGAGGAACCGTCCTATCGGCGTCATGCGGCTGTCATCGGCCATGGTCAGAGCCAAGCCACCGGGGTCGCATTGCACGCTGAACTTGCGGAACTTGTACATGCGGAATGGGCGAGCACCGGCCCCGACGCGGGTCTGTGTGAAGAAGATGGGCCGACCGCCTTCCAGCAGCAGCGCCACGGCAATCAGCAGCATCAGCGGGGCGAAGACGATCGCCGCGGCTGCCGCAATGACGAGATCGATTGCTCGTCTCGCAGACCCATGGGCGGCGCTCGAGACGTTAGACCGGTGAATGGCTAGGTCCAGGGCATTCATGCGGCTGTTCCTGTCTGAGCGCAATTATTGACCGCCGCGGCAAGAGCGACGACTACCGATTCGACCAATGGCGCGGTGATCTGCGGATGCAGCGGTACAGTCAGTTCGCGCTGCGCGAAATCTTCAGTGCGCGGTAAGTGAGTACCGGGAATGAGCTCACGATAGAGCGTCATCTGGTGCACCGGCGGGTAGTGGATAGTGGTTTGTATCCCTTGCCCGCGCAGTGCGTCGATGACGTCTTGCCTGTCGGCGTAACGTGGCAAAAGGATAGGCATGATGTGGTAGGCCGACGTCCGCGGCTCGTGGAACGGGATGGTCACGGCCGGGCAATGCTTCGCTATGAGACGGCGATACAGCATGACCAGGATACGCCTGATCTCATTCCACTCCTGCAGATTTTGCAGCTGGACCAGTCCGATCGCAGCCCGCAATTCATCCATGCGATAGTTGAATCCGAGCATGGTGACATCATACTGAGGGGTGCGGCTGTTCAGCCTTTGACGCGTCCCGGTGGTCATCCCATGTCCACGCGCCTGGCGGATTGTCTCGAGCAGACCGGCATCCCTGGCGATCACAGCCCCGCCTTCCGCCGTGGTCATGTTCTTGTTGCCGTAGAAGCTGAAGGCGGCTGCGGCACCAAATGTCCCCACCTCCTTCAAGCCCGGCGCATGCGCCGCGTCCTCGACGATGTGCAGCCCCCGGGCACGGGCGAGCCTCTGCCATTGTTCCCGATCGGCGAGGTAGCCGGCGAAATGAACGAGAATGATTGCCTTGGTGCGGGCCGTGCATTTCGCTTCGGCTTCTACGATCGACATCAGCGGCACGTCGGCTGACTCGATGTCGACGAAAACCGGCGTCGCACCGACATAGAGGACCGCATTTGCGGTCGCCACGAACGTCAAGGATGGCACCAGCACCTCGTCGCCCGGTCCGATGCCAAGTGCGTGCAAAATGAGATGAAGCGCTGCGGTGCAAGAACTGACCGCGACGCAATCCTCCGCATCATGAACGTCGGCAAAAGCTTGTTCGAAGGCTCGTACCTGCTCCCCCATGGTCAGCCAGCCGCTGTCGATGACCTTGGTCAAAGCAGTCTTCTCCGGCACACCCAAGATCGGGGCACTGACCAAGAGCATCACAACCTCCTAGACTGATAACTGTGGGAACCGGGCTCGTGACTTCATCATGCAGCCGTCGCAGTGACCTCGATCGAGGCCGACTGGTCTTCCCAGGAAATGGTCTGTGCGTTCTGAAAATCGTCGACGCGCCCGATATCGAGCCAGAGACCCTCATGTTTGTACACGTGCACGGTTGTGCCGTTCTGCATCATCTGCAGCATCAGGTCGTCGAACCCAAAGGGTATGCCGGATGGGATAAACTGCAGAACATCCGGGTTCATGCAGTAAATTCCCATGCTGACCAGATGCGAAAGCGTCGGCTTCTCGCGAAAGACCTGCACGGTATTGTCGACTTCGTCGATGACGCCGAAATCCATCTTGATCAGGCGACAGGCTGTTGCGATCGTCACTGGATCGGTGTGCTTACGGTGCGCTGCTACAAATCGACTGAGGCTTAGATCCGTGAGGACATCGCCATTGAGAACGATGAATGGCTCCGTCAGTTCATCCCTGATCAAAGACAGTGGCCCGATGGTGCCAAGCGGCTCCATCTCCTGCGTATATCGAATTTTCAGGTTCCACTGCGAGCCATCTCCACACACGGTGCGGATCAAGTGGCCGAGATACCCGGTTGTAATATAAACTTCCTGAATGCCGTTGCGTCGCAACCATTTCAGAAGCATCTCGAGAACCGGCCGTGCCCCGATCGGCATGAGCGGCTTCGGCAAGACCGAAGTGAAGGGGCGGAGGCGTGTTCCCATTCCTCCACATTGAATAACCGCTTTCATCCTGGTCCTCCCTTGTTCATTCGGCCTGAACGCTATCGTCACGGGCCGGCTATCCTGCCCTGGTCAGCACCCGGGAAACGCGTTCTTGTCCCCTCAGAAGAACCGGTGAGATTTCCCGTAGAAGACCGGTGAGATTTCTCCACTGTCCCCTGATCCGGACATTGCATCTGGATGGTATGTGGCCGTCAGGGTGGATGTCGTCGTGCATTCGAATGGTAACAATTCAGCCGTTTTGCTGTTCTATATCTTTAGACCTATAGCACTGCTGAACGACCGGCCGGTCTGTCAGCTGTCCAAAAGGTCAGAACGTATGTTCGACGACGTTCGGCGGGTTTCGCTCACAAGGGGCAAAAAAAGAGGAGCGTTTCCCGTCATTTAAGATTATATTAGAAATCTGGCGTTTGCGGTGTTGGGGGTGCCGCAGCGTCGGCTGGATGAATCGACGAGATGATGGCCACGACTTTCAGGCCATTACCGTTCAATCCATTCAGATAGGCGTTGGGGTAGTTCAATGTATCGAATCGTCATCGCCGACGATCACGGCTTGTATCGTCGCGGCTTGCGATTGGCACTGACCGCAGGCATTCCAGGTGTGGAGATCTTTGAAGCGTCCTGTTTCGACGCGGTGCTCAGTTTGCTGGCAGAGCAGTCGTTCGTGGATCTTGCGATCCTGGATCTGAATATGCCGGGCCTGTTCAATCAAGAAGTGCTCGGCGGGATCCTGTCTGCCTATCCGGACACGCGATTTGCGATCGTTTCCGGAAACGATTCACGCTCGGAAATACTCACGGCTCTGTCGATCGGGCTTCACGGCTACATCGTAAAATCGCAGACGGACGAAGAGGTTGTTTTGGCCGTCAATGAAATCCTCTCCGGCCGCATCTATGTTCCTGCACTTCTGTCACGCCCGGGAGCGACGCAAACAACCCACGCGCATACCCATTCCGACGACAAAGGCCCACAGAGGCGTACCGCTGGCGTCAACCTTGGCAGGCTGACTTCGAGGCAAAAGGAAGTCCTCAAGCTGATGGCGGAAGGCTATTCAAACAAGGAAATTGCGCGCGATCTGGAAATCGCAGAGGCGACCACGAAAATCCACGCTGCTGCCGTTCTGCGTGAATTGGGGGTACGCAATCGGACCGAGGCTGCCGTTATGCTGAAGACTTGGCTTTCGAGACATGCCAGCTAGAGCGCCGCGCGTCCTTTTGGACGTGCAAACGGCGTCCCAAGACTCCTCATGCATTTTACTGCATATCCCAAAGCCGCGGCGCAGCTTTGGGCCGACGACATTCTTGGAAGGAACCCTGCGCATCTCAAAGGCCGCTCAGCGCGACCCGCCTTTAGATATCTGCTTTCCGATTGGAGCACTGCACTACAATCCGATTTCCTTGCGTGACAGCCGCAGCGAATACCGCAACCCTTGGTCCGATATTTCCAGCCTGGGAGAGTGACCGACAAGCGGCGCTCCATCCACTCCGATTATCATGGAACCGAAGCCATGACGGACTACGCTTGAGGTCCTACGCCGCCCCGATTCCACCCACTCGAACACGATATCGCTGCCTGTTTCTTCAGGTGCGAACGTCCAGCTTACGTCGATCCGGCCTTTTGGATCGGCAAGCGCTCCATATTTCATGGAATTGGTGGCAAGCTCGTGAACGATCATTGCAAAACTCTCGGCGGCGCCTCCCGACATCGCCACGGAAGGACCGCTGACCGATATCGCACGTGTTCCAATATATGGGTGCAATTCTTGCGCAACGAGATCGTTTATCGCCCCCGATACGCTGCCGTTGCGTGAAAGAAGCAGATGGGTTGCCTCGAGCGCGCGTATCCGGTCGATCAGCATTTCCTTGTATTTGGCGACGTTGTTTCCGGGAACATCGACCATTTTCACGAGCGCCGTGATCACCGCGAAAACGTTGCCGAATCTGTGACGCTGTTCGAGCATGATGCGCTCCCGCTTCTTTGCCGCGGCGCGCAGCAGCGTGGTTTGTCGTCTCTCGCTCAGGTCGGCAGCCACTCCAAGCCGCTGTCCACCATCATCATGTCTTTCCTCCCTTCCGCGCAGCGCAACCCAGCGGATATGTCCGTCCGGTCGGCGGACGCGTATCTCAACATCGTAATTCGTGACCGATGGTGCGGCCTTTCTCGATGCCGCCAGCTTTGGCCAGTCCGCCGGATGAACGACAGCTGACAGCTCCTCCAAACTGCGGCTATTGGCCTGGGCCAGGCCGAGAATGTCCCAGAACGTGTCCGAGCCCGTGACTATCCCGCCTTTAAGGTCTATGCGCCACGTGGCCAAGCGTCCAGCAGACAGAGCGAGGTCCAGCCATTCCTTCTGGGCCCGAAGCGCTTCGTGAACAGCGCGTCGTTCCGAAATATCGTCGACCACCACGAAGATGCTCTCCGAGAGGCCACCCTCGGGCACGGACGAAGAAAGCGTTAGCCTGGCCCAGAATGCCGTACCGTCCTTTCGTGACAGACGCACCTCCGAAACGAACGAAGAAATGTCATTGCCCAGCCTCGCCAGCAATTGCGCCAAGGTATCCCGGTCGTTCGGATGGGCGAGCGTATCGAGCTGCAGTTGGGCAAGCTCCTCCTCCTTGTACCCGGTCATCTCACAAAGGCGTCTGTTGGACTGCAGCAACTCACCTTTCTTGTTGGTGTTCGCGAATCCCATGGCAGCACGTTCGAAGGCCCAACGATAGCGGCTTTCGGTCGCCTCGACGGCAGCGAGCCTGGCCTCCGCGACTTCCAGCAACTCACGCAAGTCCTGCCGCAGACGATGGAAGGTCATGGCAATCACGCCACCCGAAACCAGAAGCAGGATTGCGCGTGCCCAATCTCCACTTGAAATCTGATCGTGTCCTCGTGCCCACAGCCCGACAGCCACCATCAGAATGGTCGCAGCGAGCGCCGGTACGCGGTCTTCGAGATAGGCGATAATAATAATAGCCGGAATAAATTCCAGAAAACTGGCGCCTTGCCCAATATAGGCTGACGATTTTATTTCAAATATCAGTGTGGCAGCTAACACCGATGCAGAGGCAATATGAGTTAGCAATCTGCCCGACGGGTTCGAATTCGACCTGCGCGACTGCGAGCTCATGGACACAGACTACAACCTTCTGACTAGCCCGTCGAGACTAGAGCAAAAAACGTACAGCTTAGTACCACTGCCGGATTGCCATACCGCTATCATAGCGCGCATTTTATCGGACGCAGCGGGGCCTAAGAGCTGCCTTAGAACTGTCGGATCATATTAAGTTTTCAAGGTGGTGATGAACGTATTATCCGTCAGCGCATAGAAGACTAGAATCCAGCTACACATAGAAGACTACATGAATCCCGAATACTTATTTCGGGCGTGTGAAACTTTGGGTTAGGGGTAGAAAATGAATCTGATCGATAGACAGGTCGATGCTTCTTCGAGCAATCGGTACATTGTTACGAGGACCAAGTATGATTTTGAAGCGCGGAATACGCGGCCCTCTTCTGGTCACCTTCCCGATCGCGCATCGGATCCATTGGACGCAAGGTTCGCCGAACCAAAAGGCCGCAGTCTGGAATCCATAACCGGCGTGCTTGATCGCATTGGCTGTGGCTATCTCGTGCTGAATCGCGAAAGAAAAGTAGTCGAGTGGAACGCAGCCGCCCAAACCACGCTTGAGCGCCAGGGCGAAGCGGCCGACACGGCGAGCGGACTTACGGCCGCCCTAAGGCGGCTGATCGCGAATGTTCCGGGCCAATTCCTGCCGGGCTCGTTGTCTTGGGTGGTGATCCGCAGCAGGGGCGACCGACCGGTGATACTGAACGAGAACGGCGTTATCGCTCCCGACGGAACGAGCATTGTGGCGCTGCTGGATCGCGACAACAGGTCGGGGCCAAATCCTCGGACGCTGCAAAGAATGTTTGGCTTGACGAGCGCAGAAACGCACCTCGCCTTGCGCTTGGCCCAGGGCGACGCACCTTTGGAGATCGCTCGCAGCTGGCGTCTCAGCCGCACCACGATCCGTTCCCAGCTTGCCTCGCTGTTCGCCAAGACCGAAACAAAACGCCAGGCGGAACTGGTGGCCCTTCTTGGGCGTATTTCGGTCCTGCCGTAAGGCCGGCCACTTAGATCCAATCGCCGGACGTCGGCATCCGCCCGGGATTCAAACTACGCAAGTTGGCGTGTCATGACTTGGCAGGTCGTGCACCGCATTGCGCACTCCACTAGGTTCGATGCGCCAGCGTAAATATCGGAAGCCGCAATCCCGGACCGGCTATTCGGTACTGTCGAACGGATTTCGAAAGGCGACAAGTGGACAACGATCTATGCAGCGATTCTGTCCTTGCCGCAGCGGAGAAGATGGAAATCGCTCGATCCCGTTCGGACCGCGCGGTGAAGAAACTTGCACGGACAGGACCGATCGTCGTCACCGGCGCCGCAGGCTTCATTGGTTTTCACGTGGCCTCACGGCTTTTGCGTCTTGGTGTCAAAGTCGTGGGCGTCGACAATTTCACGCCCTATTACGATCTGCGGCTCAAGGAAGCGCGGTTTGCACGCCTCTGTAGCGAGGCGAAGTTCACGCCGGTACGAATGGATCTGGCGGATGCCGCGCGCGTTCAGTTGCTGTTTTCAAACGTTCGCCCCTCACACCTCGTCCATCTCGCGGCTCAGGCCGGCGTGCGTCATTCACTTGTTGACCCGCACGCCTATGTGCAATCGAATATAGTGGCGTTTCTCAACGTCCTTGAGGGCTGCCGGCATCATGGCGTCGGTCATCTCGTCTACGCCTCTTCGAGCTCCGTCTACGGCTTGAATCGAACCATACCGTTTTCCGAAAATCACGGCGCCGATCATCCCGTCAGCTTCTACGCCGCCACCAAGCGTTCGAATGAATTCATGGCGCATTCATACAGCCATTTGTTCGGCCTGCCCGTGACCGGACTGCGCTTCTTCACCGTTTATGGCCCTTGGGGCAGGCCCGACATGGCCGTCTACTTGTTCACGCGCGCGATCGTCGAGAGCAAACCAATTGAAGTAGCCAATGCCGGCCGCGTGTGGCGAGATTTCACCTATATCGACGATATCGCTGAGGGCGTGGTTCGAGCACTTGCTACACCGCCGCAGCCGGATCCGAATTGGGACCCTTGCACCGCCGACCCTGCCACAAGTTCCGCGCCGTATCGCGTCTACAATATCGGCAACGACCGGCCCGAGGAGATCAACCGGCTGATTTCGATCATCGAGACCGCTCTTGGCAGCCGGGCAGTTCGCGTGGATGTGCCGTTGCCGCCTGGCGACGTTCTGGAGACGCGCGCCGACGTCAGCGATCTTCGCCAGGCCGTCGGCTTCGCCCCGGCAACACCGCTAGAGGACGGAGTGCGACGCTTTGTCGAATGGTACCGGGACTTTCATGGAACGGATGCCGCGGCCAGCGTACGGCAACAGACGTTGGTGAATGAGGCCACCGTGTAGGCCGCGGGCCCTGTCGGGCGATGATCTGCCACTCGGCGTGTAACGCGTCGGCCACAAAGCCGCACTCGCCAGCCTCTATCCGACACAACCCTGGACTCGAAATTCCTGAACGCTGATGCCGTCGCGTATCGGGGCGCGACGGTCTCAAATCAGCGCAGGAACCAATGTCGCCGCTGGCCTTCGACTGCGTGCGTTCTGAACGATGTTAGCGCAAAGATCAGCCCAGGGATAATTTTCAGCCGTTTGCTGATGTAGATCGACATCGCCACATTCCAAATCGCCAACGCAAGCGCGAGGCCCACTGCGGCGCCCGGCGCGCCGTAGAGCGCAATTCCTGTGGCACAGCCTATGATACTGGCCGCAGCGCCGACGATCATGGTTGCGGCTGCCGCCCATTCGTTTCCGGTCATCATCAAGAGGAGCATCTGGGGTCCGCACAGCGCGACAAAGACATATCCGAGAATGAGTATCCGCGCGACGGGTGCCGCGGTACTGAAATCCCCGCCGAACCAGCTCAACAGAGGTTCAATAATCGCAAGCATCGGGATGGCCATCGTTAGAGCCCCACCAGAGGAAAGTAGGGCGGCCCGTGAAAACAGCTGCTGCAGAGCCATCCGATCGCCTCGGGCATGAAGGGCAGCCGCTGTCGGCGCAAACATCGTAGAGACGGCAACCAGGGAAAGGCTCACAAGCAAGGCGACGTTCAATCCCAATGCGAAAATGCCTGCTTCGCGAATGTGATGCGTCCAGCCCAGCACCATGACTCCGGCCCGGCTGATGAAAACATCGAGCCCAGCCATGAGCATCATTGGCGGAACCGCGGACCACCATTCCCGCGACTCGTCGCCTGGCTGAACCTGCCGCAAGCCAGGCGGCTGAAATTTTGTCGCCATGACGAACACCAGGCCGACCGTGATGGCTGAACTTGCCAGCACCGCCTGCATCACCAAGGGTGCGTTGGGGGTCCATGATCCGGATAAGCCCGCCATTCCCAGCAACGTCAACAAGAGGCCGTCGCGCACTATGCGTTCCGGCAGGAGGGCCGAGACACCGCCGCCGAAAGCACGAACAAGTGTTGCGCCCAAAGCGTAGGCGGTGACCAAAGGCACTGCTGCCATGCCTAGCAGCTGGCTGATTTGAAGCTCCTTGTGAGAAGGATCTGAAAAGAAAAAGATCAAGGCGGCGCCAACGATGCCGAATAGTGTCGCCGCCGCCAGCGACCTCTGCAGAGCAAACCTGATTACGCCGTGTACCAGGTCAAGCCGCCCTTTGGCACTGTAGGCGGAGACGAAACGCAACAAGGATACATGGAAACCAAGCGTTGCAAGATAGGCAAGCACCGAGGTCCAGGCCAGAACATAGGAGTAAATGCCATAGCTGGTGGAGCCAACGATGCGCGCAATCAATAACTGCGCCAAGCTGGTCAAGCCCGCACCCCCGATATAGACCAAAAGAGCGAAGATGCTGGCATAGCCGAGACCCCGGCCCGTGTCCTCCTTGTGCGGCAAAACCATATTCGTTGGAGCAACGGAGGCCGCAGGGAAGCGGGCGAGCTTCGGATCGCTGAAATCGTCGATGTCTTTTGCGCCGGCGTCGCGCATTTCTTCGCCTTGATCGCCTTTGGCCGCGGACCCTGCTCCGGACTGCGAGATCGTCGATATTATCTTCCGCTCGACAGGTCGAATGCCGTGGCGGTCGTTACGCGGAATCCCGCATGTGACATTCATGATGTTCTCTCGAGCAAGAGATCCGCGCTGTCCCCAAACCGGTAGCCGGCGTGTTTCCTAAGATTGACCTGCGTGAGAACGCTGCCTACGGGGACCTGAGCCGTCTCGTCCTCCGTCAGCAACTGCAGAACACCACGCGCGATGCTGCGACGCGTCCTGGCCCAGCGAACAGCGAAAAGAACTGCGTCAGCCCAGCCCGTCAGTAGCCTGGCCTCAGGTCCTCCAAGTCCCAGCGGTCCATTTATGATGACGATGCTGTACATCGAGCGCAGCTCATCTGTGACCAGGGACCCGTCGATCATGGACAGTTGCGGCAGCAGATCCTCTGATGGTGCGAGTGCCATGAAGTCGATTCCAATTTCAGGCATTCCCGTGACCGCGTCGTGCAGCGGACAACGGTCGCTCATATAGTCTCCAAAGGATTTATGCGGCTTGAACGCACCGAATTCGTTCAGAAACTCGTTCGTGAGGCGGGCGCCCGTGCCATCAAGATCGAGAAAAAGCACTCGTCCCCCAAGTCGGGTAGCTGCCAAGGCGAGGCTCCATGCGAGCTCGGTCTTGCCATCATGCCGGACGCTGGACGTGACGAGGATGACGTGCGACGCACGGCCTCTCGCTTTGTTGAGAGCCACGGTGACAAGGAGAGAAGTGACGGCTCGGCTGTAGCTGCAGTTTTGCTGGCCGAGAACCAGCTGCTGTAGTCGTTTCGCGTGTATTGTGGGCGCTTCCGGTATCAGCCCCAGGCACGGAACCCTGAGCGCGGCTTCAGCTTCGGCCCCGCCGCGCAAGGTCTGATTGAGACGGCTGCGGACCAAGACGAAGACCCCGCCAATGAGGCCAAACACGATCATGCCGGGCGGAATAAGAAAGATGGGCGGCAGGGTTTTTGGATTCGTTGGCGGCCATGCCGCTGAAAGGATCGAGACCCCGGGCAAGGGAGTTGCGATGCGCTGCACCAGATCCTGTTGTTGGGTGAGAAGCTGGTTGTAGCGCTGCGTCAGGATGCTGACCTGCGGCTCGAGCGCACGCAAGCCGGAAAGCCGGCCGGCTGTGTCGGCCACCACCGCATCGAGCACATTCTTACGGCCCTCCAGAGCAGCGATCTGGGCACGGTAGATGTTCCCCTCCGCCGCAATGCGAGCAGTGCCTTGTTCGATCTCGCCGTTGATCGCAGTGCTAAGGCCCGCATCCGCATTGTCGTTGGCTTGGCGGGCCGCCATGTCGGCCAATACCGGAGACCCGATCGCTTCGGCGAGCGCCGCGACCGATGCTCCTTCCTCTCGCAAAGCCTCGATGTGCTGAAGGTGAGATTCCGTCGCTGAGAGATCCGCTTTCGACAAGGATATCTGCTGACTAAGTTCGGCTGTCTCCTTGGCAGCGTTATCCGCCGCACCTTGATCGACCGCGCCATGGCTCAGTCGATACTTTTCCAGGCGGTCGGTCGCTTTCGCCAGGTCGCTTTGTACGACCGGCAGGCTGGCGACGATCGAGGCGAGTTCCAGCCTGTCTGACGCCCTGCGCTTCTGTGCGAGATCGTCGATGTATACTTGGACGAACGTATTGGCCACCAGGGCGGCTCGCGCCGGATCGTCGTCGGTGAAGCCGACGGTGATCACCCTTGATCTCAGTTCCTGTCCAACCCTCATGCCCTTCCGCAATGCCTTGAGTTCGGCTGCATCGGCCGCCTCCGGCCTGCCCTGCGGCCAAATCCTTTCTAGCAGACCAGCTGCGAAGGTGCGTATGTTCTGCAGGTTGCCGCCTACCGGGGCGGCGCGGGAATTTCCGACATCACCTTGCTCAGCAATGTTGCCGATCTTTGTCTCGCGTAGGGCTGCCACCAGGCGACGCAGATGCCCCTGCGAAGAGAGCATGGTTAAGTGGTCATCAATGCTCGCATCCAGCATCTCCTGAGCAGAATCCGCACCTCCGGGAGCCGCGTTCCTGCCAGGAGCATCGACAATCACCTGTGCGGTCGCCTCGAACAGGACAGGACGCACAAAACCCGCAAGCCCAGCCAACACTCCGCCCAAAATCACCATTGCAAGCAGGAACCATTTTCTCCTCGCGATGGTAATGAGGAGTTGATGGAAGGGGGTCTGCGCGTCGACCTGTTCGCGCAGGAATGGCCTCATGCGCGGATTGATCTCGCGCGTCGGCACGTGCATTTCAGTGGCGCGCGGAAGGTGAATTCGGCTGACTATGGAACCTTCCATCTCATACTCCTGTCAGTTCGAGCGCTGTGGACATGCCCGTTGCCGGCCCGGCGGACCGCCCGGCCTCGTTGCGCCAGGCCTGGAACATCAACGCGGGCCACAAATCGCGAGAATGATCCTGTCTTCCGTCAAGATGGTCGCGCCAGCAGGTTTCGACCTTCGCAAAGTCGAAGATCCCATCTCCGGAGAGGCGTATATCGGCGACTAGATCGCTGGCCCAGATGCGCAACGGGCCGCTCAGCCAGACTGCTATGGGAACATCGAAACCCTGCTTCGGCCGGTCGATCAGCCGTTGCGGAACATAGCGGCTAAGCAGCTGACGAAGAAGCCACTTGCCTTTGCCATTGCGGACCTTCGCATGTGCCGGCAGCCGCCAGGCGAATTCGACAACCCGATGGTCGAGAAGCGGGCACCGGCCTTCGAGGCTATTGGCCATGCTGGCGCGGTCCAACTTCACCAATATATCGTCGGGCAGGTAACCGGCCATGTCGTCGTACAAGAGACGGGACAGCAGGCCATCAAGCCGGGGGGACCCTTGAATTGATGTGGGCGGCGTGTGGAGTGCGAGGCTCCCGGTCGATGCTCCGGTCAGCCGTCGATGCAATTCGTCCTCATCTGGCGCAGCGAGCAGCCGAGCGAGGCGATGCAGCCGGTCGCTCCGCAGCGCGTGCCGTCCACTCGCCGAAAGCGGCAGCTTGCCGACGAAATCGTGACGCGCTGCACGGGCCAGCAATCCGACCCCTGCAGCAAGCGCGTGACGCAGCGGCGACGGCAGCGCATGCTGTCGTTTCAACCGCGCAGCCATGAAATGACGAGCGTAACCGGCGAAGCATTCATCGCCACCGTCGCCTGATAGCGCCACCGTAACGTGCTGGCGAGCGAGCCGCGCCACGAGCAAAGTCGGTATCTGCGATTCATCGGCGAACGGCTCATCCCAGATCCGCGGCAGTTCCGGAATGACTTCACGCGCAGCGGCTGCTGAAAGGTGGAGTTCAGTATGATCGGTGCCCAGGTGCCGCGCGACCTCCGCCGCGTGGGGAGCCTCATCAAACCCGCCTTCTCCGAAAGCGATCGTGAATGTGCGCACCGGTTTTGGCGATTGGGCCTGCATCAGCGCCACAACCGTGGAGCTGTCGAGGCCACCAGACAGAAAGGCACCCAGCGGCACATCGGCTATCATGCGTTCCCGGACGGCAAGTCGAAGCAGATCGTCGAGTCCATCGGTCAGTTCTTCGTCGGTACCGGCGATTGGATTCTGTCGACCGTTCGCGGCGATTTCAGACAGCGACCACCAGTGTCGGGCGCGTTGCGAAAGGGATGCGGCGCTGCGCGCCTCGGCAAAATCCGCCGCCGTCACAGACAGGACCGAGCCCGGAGGTAGCTTGAACACGCCTCGCCAGATGCAACAGTTTCCCGGTACCCATCCTTTCGAAAGCATTGTCGCGGCCGCGTCGAGATCGAGCTCCTGACAGAAACCTGGAAAACGATGGATTGCCTTCAACTCGGAGGCAAAAACGAGCGCATCGCGCGTTGCAGCAACATAGAGCGGCTTCTTGCCCATTCGGTCGCGGGCGAGATGGAGGGTCCTGGTCTTTAGATCCCACAATCCAAATGCGAACATGCCAGCGAAGCGCGTGAGTGCGGTGTCGAGACCCCAGCTCTCGATTGCGCACAGCATCACTTCGGTATCGCTGGCGCCACGGAACCGATGGCCAGCGTCTTCAAGCTCGCGGCGCAGATCGCGGAAATTGTAGATCTCGCCGTTGAAGGTAATGGCATATCGGCCACTTGCCGAATGCATCGGCTGGCGTCCTGCTTCCGATAGGTCGACTATAGCCAAACGTCGGTGGCCGAAGGCAATGCCGGCTTCGCGATTGATCCAGAAGCCTTCGCCATCAGGCCCACGATGACGAAGGGCCGTCGTCATCTGGCCAATTGCCCTGAGCGGTTTGATGTTGGCGGCATCGGGTGCAAGGAGAATTCCGGTAATCCCACACATGCCATCACCTCAGGTCGCTAGAGGTTGCCGAAATCGTTCGCGGCGTTCCGGCAACAAGGCAAATGGTAAGCGCAAACCACACGATTGGATGGCGGATGATCAGATGTGGCATTCCGAAGATGACGATCGACACCACCAGCACGAACAGGGCATCGAGCTTCGCACGCCATGCGCATAAAGCCGCCGCGCCGACAATCCAGGCCAGGGCCAGGACCGCAACCAAACCACCTTGAGTGTACAGATCGAGAATCGTGTTGTGAGCCTCGAAAGGCCGGGGCAGAAATTGGCTGTAGGAAATGGGCGGGCGCTCCAGATGCGGGCCAGGACCAAGGCCCAGGGATCCTGACGTTAGGCCCTTGCCCAATGCATCTCCCCAGAGATGGATTCGAAGTGCAGCGGTTTCGGCGGTCGCTTCGCCGCCCTTGTCCTTGGTAAGACTCAAGGCGAACTGTTCGACGCTGCCCACCTCCGTGACGATGTAAGGCGTCATCGACATGGCCAACGGAAGGAAGCCAATCATCAGCAGGAGGGTAACTTGCCGGGACAGGCTGACCTTGCCGTCACCGGCTGCGAGCCATGTCCGAACCCGCAGCCCAAGAAATATCAGGCCGACCAGGACCGTCGTGTAAAGATAGGTATCACTCTTCGTCAGCCTTCCGACATAGATGATCAGGATAAGGCTGCTGAGCCCGGCCAACCTCGCCCACGGCTTGCTTGTAGTCGTCGCAAGATGCAAGGCGAGCGGACCAAGGAGTGCGCAATAGAGCGCGAGCTGGTTGGGGTTCTCGGACCAGCCTCGGAAGCGATCCCAGTACCAGGGATCGACGCCGGATTGGTGAATCCAACCCCATCCAAGTGCCAGCTGAACAATAAAGCATGCATTCGCAATCGCGACCACCCACCAGGCAGCACTGCGCAGACGGCGATCCGCGTCGGGCTCCGCGGCGGCCAGGCAGGTGACGCAGATCAGCAGCAGGTAGGCTACCCCATCGTGCATCACCACCGACAGATACAGTACCGTGGTCAGGTAGCCAACGATGGTGCCAATACCCAGAGCGAGCGTGATGATCAGCCAGAAGCCCGCAACACGGATCAGGGCGGGCCTGACTACCAAGTGACCGCCGGCGAGCACCCGCCCGATCGACAGCATGATCCAAAGCGCGAGAAACAATTCGCCATAGCCGTAGGGCAAGCCCGGAACTGAGAGCTGCGCCGCATACGACATGGCCACGCCGCAGGCCAGGATCGCGTCCCGGATCATCGGCGCGCTCCACCCGATCCGCGGTTTGCAGCAGGCTCTTCAAGCAACACCGGCGATGCCGGTCGAGCGAAGCCGCCCTGGGATTTGGCACTAAGGACATTGTCGTAGAGATCGCAATATTGCTCGACCACCCAGGGCAGCGAGAACTGCGTCCGGACGAGCTCGACAGAGCGAGCGCCCATGGTCCGTCCTTTCCGGCGGTCGGACAGGACCTCTATAATTCGAGAGGCAAGGCCGTTCGCATCGTGCGGGGGGACGAGATGGCCGTTCCATCCGTCCTCGACCACCTCATTGCAACCAGGCATCATCGAGGCGACGATAGGCAATCCCGCGAGCCCTGCCTCCAGCAGGACGCGCGGAATCCCTTCTCGGTATTGTGTTGGAAAGGCGAACAGATCGGCCATGCCAAGAAGGGCAGGAACGTCGCGTCGTGGACCCAAGGCGATGACATGCGGCACATGTCGATCGATCTCAGCCTTGTCCACTGCAAATGGGCCCTCGGATTCCAATGGGCCGACAAGCACGAAACGGGCATTGGGCCTTTCCGACAGGATGCGAGGGACTGCCTTGAGGAGTGTCGGGATGCCTTTCTGGCGCGTTAGCCGGCCGACAAAAATTACGATCTCGGCGGATTGGAGCCCAAGCTCTTCGCGCATTTTCATCGCCGACGGGGCAAGATGCCTTGCCATGGCGAACGCATCGACGTCGATTCCAGAACTGCGGATCACTCGTCCGCTGCCGCGTCCGATCAGTCGGTAGCGTTCAAAGAATGCCTGATCGTCCCGATTCTGGAACACCGTAGCCGCCGTCCATAACGACGAAAGCCATTGCAGTCCGCAAAAGATTGGGCGCAGGGCAAGGGCGCGCGGTTCCAGGGACGAGAACGTCCAGCCCAGACCGTTAATAGTGCGCACGACTGGAACGCTTCCGCGCACCGCAAGTGGCGTCACCAGGTTGGGCTTGGTGTCGAAGCTTTGGATAATGTCCGGCCGGAGTTCCGCCATCAGCTTTCGAATGGTTCTGATGGCGGCCCATTCTCCGCTGCTGCTGGAAAATCGGTCGAAACCGTAGCTGCGATGCGGAATGCCATGCCGCAGGAATGCGGCTTCACCGCCGCTCGACACCGCAGTAACACGGAATCCCTTCTCTCGCAGCGACATCAAGAACGGAATTCGCAGGGCATGATCCTCGCCTCCGACACACACCAGATGCGGATTCATCCTGCGTCTCCTGACCGTTCGCTGTAGCCCGATCGCGCGAAGTGGCCGGCCCTTGAATTTGCTTTCATGGTGTTGGTTTCGCTACCCATCTCGCCCAGGTCACGGTAGGGGCAGGTCTTGCCACTGTCCTCGTCTGTTTAAATGACGCAAACCCTGTCCCGGCAGCGGGCCGCCGTACCCAGCCGGTTCAGGTCGCCGCGCGTTGCATCAAAGAGGTCGGCACTGCCCGGGTGCCGAGCGCAGAGTGGTCCGCAGACAAACGGCTCGCGCTCCGCGGCACACTTTCCTGTCATTGCTGGCTGTCGTCGGAAAGCCGCCTACTTTAGCGCGGCTCCCATCATCGTCTGGATGCGCGAAGTTTGACCACGCGGGAGGTGATCGTCCGTGCCTCCGAGGCTAGCAGGATTGGAATGCCGTCGCGAACCGGATAGGCAAGTCCCGCGCTCTTCGAAACGAGTTCATCGCGATCCGAATCCCAGGCAAGTGAGCCCTTGGTCATTGGGCATACCAACCATTCTAACAACTCAGGGTTGAAAGAGGCATTCTCTTCGGCTCGCTTATCCGTATCCATCTGCTATTCCTTTCTCGGCCGTGACATCAACAGTGAGCTCCGGCGCGAGCGCCCTTGGCGATACAAGCCGTCACCCGACGTCATCGCTGTAATTCGTAGGATTCCGGCAAGTGTCATAAGCCTTGCAAACTGCACAATCACGCTAGGTGCAGGCTTGGCCACTGTCGTCGTCCGTTTGAATGAATCGACATCGAACGGAGCCGTATGGCGGCGAAGTTGAACGTGAGGCGTTAAAAGCGTGAATGGAGCAAGCACGATCGGCCATATCGCCATAGGCGACCGGAAGGTTTTGTTATTGAAGACCGCTCGCGGCTAATGCTCTCGAGCCAGTGTCTGATCCTTCCGGCCAGTCAATACGGGCGACGAAATCGTAAACCGGGCCGCCGGGTACTCCCCAATTGCTTGACCAGATCACCTGTGAACCGTCCGGGGACGGCGAGGCGTGGGTCTCACTCCAGTAGTCGAATGGAACGTTCTTCGTCTGCACAATGCGCCGGACCTCTCCGCTGCCGTCGATGCGCAACGCGATGACTTCCCGCGCATACGGCGCCCAAGCCGGATATTTCGATACTTCGTCCGGATTGCCCGAATAGGTAAGGAACACCCAACCGGGCCTGTCCAGCGACCTGAGCGAGGCATGCTGTGCTTCACCATATCTCATGAGCGAGGTGACTTTCCCATCTGACAGCCTTCGCTTGATCACCTGGTATATGTCTGGATCGGACTTACTGATCCCCACATAGATTTCGCTGCCGTCGGCATCGACGGTCATGTCGCCATGGCCAGGCCGATGATGCTCAGTCCATTTCTGGCGCAGAACGCCGTCAACAGAAAAGATGAGCGTCTGTTCAGTGTCGTCTTTCAGGTTCTGAATGCATAAGATGTTGACGCCCAGCGGCGAGATTGAGCAGGCGCCGTTGGCTCCGACAAGCTGTGCGAGATCGATTTCCGGAAATTTCCGCCGCTGTCTGAGATCGTAGGCAAAGACGACCGCTTTGCCGTCCCGGCGAACCGCGCGTACGGCAATACGGCTGCCATCACGGCTTGGATTACCTTTGTATGGCCCGAACTGGAGATTGCTACTGTCAGCCGAAACAAACAGGACCTCCTCATGATTGGTGCGTGGCGCCCAGGTCGAGATTTTCCGACCACCGACGCAGATCATCAGGTCGGGATCGTGAGGATGCCATTCGCATTCGGTCGATCGATCACGGCGAAAAAGCGGGGCGTAGGTGCGCCCATCCAGGAAGCATAAGCCGCCGCAGCCGTTGCTGATGACAAGAAGGCTCTGATCCGAATTCCAGGCCTGGGCGCTCGAATAGCGGTGGCTGCAATATTTGCTCCCGCATGCGATGCCGGCGCCGAGGATTCCGGGTTTGGTTATTCGGGTGAAAGTTGTGCCAAATGCCGCATCCTTCGCGGCGTGCAGGTAATCCGGCAGGTCCATGGCTACCGGCGCGACGAACTTTGTCGATGCGACGTCCTCTCCACTCACCGCCCCGTGGATAACTATGGATATCGCGCTGACAGCAGCTAACGTCAACGCCAAGGCAGTCTGGTAGCGAGAAAAGCGCATGTCATGTCAACTCGCGCGGTTTCTTTTCAATAATTCGATTTTCCATATTATTGGATATCTTCTTGTCGACGCTTCAAAACCGCATCTCTCTAAGCTTCAACTCTTTTAAATTTCGCCCGCGCCGCGCCGAACTTGTCGATTACTCCACGCGCTATCATTTCTGTGGCAGCTGTGAGCCCGTTCGAATCTAAACTTTCGACGCAAGTTGTTGGCACGGGAAACGATCCAAGTTGTTCCCCAATGAGATTAACGTGGTCAATATGATCAAGACTGCTCTGCAGATCGACTTCGAGGAACTTCTGAATGATACCGAGGTTACGCCGGCGTTCCTTCAGACGGACCTCTAGAATTTCCCTTGGCGCCTGCAATCGGACAAGCAGATCCGGTTTGGGTAGAAGCTCGAGCGCGCGCGACACCCTTTCACGATCCGTTACGCCGCTGAACAAAACCAGTGAACATACGAATTGCACCATACCCTGGTCAAAAATTGAGATCGTGTCATTGGACGCTATTGCCGCGCGCCAAGCTTGAAGAAGAGCTTCAAGATGCCAGTTCAGGCGAGCCGCCCACAGCTCATTCTTGGGTGGAAGAATCTTAAGCACTTCTGCACCGAGAGAACGCTGTCCGATCCACTTTGAATGCAAGCCGGAGACCAGTTTGAAGGCGGCCCTTCTAACCGGATGTCGGCGGTCACCGGTCTGCAAAACAACACAGTAGCCCTGAGCTCGCAAAACGTGCACCAGCTCGGACGCTAACGTCGTCTTACCAGCACCGGACGGCCCAAATAGCTCCAAGATCATCTTTCAATCCAGACTGAGGGAAGCCTACTGGCAGTGACGTCATGTCCATTTGCTGAAGCGAACGCCCATCTCTTCCTGGGATGTCTAGCCGACGAGCCAGGAATCCGCGCCATCCGTATGAATGACGGTGTGGTCACGTTAGGATATCGACGGACGCCAAAATCGTGAACGGAAGGAGTGCGTTTCGGTGACTATCCTTCCGGATTGCCTACCGTCCGTTTACCGTTCCGTCTCCGAAAGGGGTGTGCAGTAGCCCTATTCCCCAGCACACTTCCGCGAGGGCGCGGCAGTCATGAGTTCGGCATGTCTCATCCGTTCGAGGGATGCGAGACACCCAGCCTTCTGGAAACCTTCTCTGTGATGGACGCAGCCAACTGGCCGTTTATCCCCTCTATCGCCAATAGGGCAGCTTGGTCGGCTATCCAATGAACGTGTCGGACAAAAATCTTCGATCTCATCTGCAGGAGAAATCGTATGAAAGCAGGCATATGAGCGAGAACCTCGAGCCACATCAGACGGCAGCGGCAAATACGGCTATACCTGCCAATTACAACGCCAAGGTCGCGGCAGTCGCGGCCTATGAGCTCCCGACAAAACAGAGATATCAAGATCCGAGTTTTGCGAGCTGGTACCTGAACGGCTATGCAGGCCGGTTGAAGCTGTCCACCGTTGCGTCATACGTCATTGCGCGACGGGAGCAACGCTGCATCGCCAAGGCGCTGGAGAGGTGCAGCCCGCCTCCATCTCAGGTGCTCGATATCCCATGCGGAACCGGGAAGCTGGCCGGCGTGCTGGGCCAGCATAATTGTCGGGTGCTGGCTGCAGACATTTCAATGGAAATGATGGCCTTGGCTAAATCAGCATATGAAGGTCAATCAGGATTTCGGGGATTCATCCGATGTGACGTGACGCAGCTGCCGTTCGCCGACGAAAGCTTTGATACGGTGGTCTGCCTTCGCCTCATTCACCTTATCCCGCCACATCTCAGGCGCGACATTATCATTGAGCTCGCGCGCGTTGCCAGCCGTCGCCTGATCGTATCCTACGGCCTTGGCACCCGCCTCCAGAGAATACGGCTAAGGCTGCGGAAGATGATCACCGGAAGGATGTCGGCGCCTCATCCCGTCAATCTCACCGTTGCACGACAGGATTTCGCGGCGGCGGGGCTCAAGCTGGTACGCTCTTTTAGCGTCCTGCGGTTCCTGTCCTGCGAGCAGCTGTTCGTACTTGAGAAGGTAAAGGCTTGGCCTGCCGCCGGTTTGCAGTCTTCGCGTTAGCACTGGTATTGCGGATCAGGCCGCTGATGGTTGTCAAAAGCTGAAACGGCTGCGGGAGGTAGCTGTGGAACCGGCAGGCAAGGCCATTCCGGCGCGCATGGCATCACTCGACCTGCTGCGCCTGGCTGCAGCCCTCGCGGTCGTGCTCTTTCACTATCTTTTTGGCGGCGCGATCGCGGGCAATCTCGACGTGGAATATCCTGCCGCAGCACCTTACGCCATCTATGGCTATCTCGGCGTCAATCTGTTTTTCCTGATCAGCGGTTTCGTCATCGCGTGGTCGGCCGAAGGTCGAACCTGGCAGGAATTCGCGGTCGCCCGCTTCGCCCGGCTTTATCCCGGATTCCTCGTCTGCATGACCGCGACGTTTGTTGTTCTCGTCGTCGCCAAAGAGCAGCGTTTTCCGACCGATGTTCCAACCTATGTAGCCAATCTTTCCATGTTCGCCCGCCTCTTCGGCAGGCCGTCCATGGATGGCGTCTACTGGTCGATCGTGCTCGAGATCCTGTTCTACGGCTGGGTTGCAGTGCTGATCTTTGCCGGCGCCTTTCAGCGCTGGAAAATACCCATCGCGGCCATCTGGCTCGCAATTTCGGCAACCAACGAGTTCTTCTTTGGGAACCCGGTGATACGCATTCTCTTCATTACAAACTATGCGCCTTTGTTTGCCGCAGGCATCCTCGCGGAAGACATCGTTGCAAGGGGCCGTTCACCGGCTGCGTTCCTGTTTCTTGCCGTCGCGTTCCTGGTGTCTTGCCAGACCGCAATGTTCTCTCATAACTGGATGCAGGAGCACTTTGGCGCAGCCATTTCGTATCCTGCTCTCTTCACCGCCAACATGGTGGTCTACGGAGTCTTCGCTGGCGCGATATTGCTCCGCTCCGTGATTGCTCCATCCAAGGCTATCATGATGCTCGGAGGGTTGACTTATCCGCTGTATCTTTTGCACCAGTATATCGGCTACATTTCGCTTAACGCGCTGGCGCCGCATGTCGGCAAGAACGCCGCATTCTTCGTCGTGTTGGCCGGGGTCCTCCTTGCCTCTTTTATCGTCTGGCGCTTCATCGAGACGCCGGTACGCAAGCCGCTCGTCCGCGCCCTGGTGTCCGGGATATATCGCCTTGCACCAGCCTCGCGGCCAATCCGGCCAACCTCTTCCGCGCGAACATCTTGATCAGGAGCTTTCGGCGGATGCCGCAGAAGATGTTTGAGTCCAACCGTCGCCTCGCGGAAAAGGCAACTGGGTAGCCCCACGACGCCTGCGCAAGCGAATACATGATCTGTGGGTCAATCCGCAGGCGAGCAGCAGGCCGGCGATCAGGCGAGACAGCACCGGGGTTCCTTCCAAGCCGCCGATGTTGCACGGCACCGCTGTTGCGGCAATGCCGGCTGCGAGGCGCATTCGCATTTCGGAGAAGCGCCGTCTAGATCGGCAGCTTCGTCGATTGCGTCACATTTTGTTCTTGCTTTGTGCCGGCAGCTATGCTAGTAATTTGGCTATGGTGCAGATTCGCACTGACGACCCGCCGCTAGGCGGGTTTTGTTTTTGGTCTGGTTTTCAGATTTCCCGGCCATCCCGCGTCGGACGGCTTCTCGGTCGCGACATTCGAGCCAAGCTCCACACGGTCGGATCAAGTCAGCCGAGTCTTATCCCGAATAGAACGATCCTTGCCTGGTCGTCGATACCGTTGCGGAAACGAGTTCGAAGGGAGCGCTCCTCCAAGGCTCAATCCTACTTCAAACCCTCAATCTTTCTGTCAAAGGGTGTCGGTATGTGATTTGGCGCTAATATACGTCGTCTGTAAGTAGGCGCGGTCGAAACAGAAAAAGGAATATTGGATGACAACTCTGCATTACACGTCAGGTGGATCGGGCACGGAAATTGCGCAAGCCGGATTCAATCTGGCCGACGTTTCATCTGTTGACCAACTCAACGCGCTGCCGGACGGTATGAAGGGCTTGGTCTACCTCAACGAAACCGACGGAGCGACGTCGTCCTTTATCGACAAGATCACGCCTTTCATCGGCAATCCGAAGCTGTTCGGATTCTTCCTGGTCGACGAGCCGGATCCCACCGGCCAATGGGGCACCTACGCCTCCGCCGCGAATCTGAAGGCAGAATCCGACTGGATTCACGCCAATGTGCCGGACGCCAAGACCTACATCACGATGATGAGCTTGGGGACGTCCGCGAATCCGGATTTTTCGAACACGTACAATCCCGCCAATACCGGTATCGATTACTACGGCGTGGATGTCTATCCTGTCCGCACGGATGGCGCGGTCGACTATAACATGATCGACAAATTCGTCGCTGCCGCTCAGGCATCGGGCATCCCGACGAGCAAGATCATTCCAGGCTACCAGACGTTTGGCGGTGGCGACTATAACACCGACATGGGTGGCAAATATGTCGTGCCCACCGCCGCCCAGATGGAAACCATGATGGACCACTGGGCCAAGCTGGTTCCGTCACCCGCCTTCGAGTACGCGTACGCCTGGGGTTCACAGCGAGGCGACACCGCGCTTGAGAGCTCCCCGGAACTGCAGGCCGTTTTCCGGCAACACAATCTCAGCACCGCCGGGACTGCTCCTTCCGAAGCTGCGGCCACCGATCCCATTTCTACGGCGACGGTCCCTTCCGAGGCCACCACCGGCGATAGCACCTCGACTGTCACCGCTCCTTCCGAAGCCACCACCGGCGGCAGCACCTCGACCGCCACCGCCCCTTCCGAAGCCACCTCCAGCGGCGGCACCTCGATCGCCACCGCCCCTTCCGAAGCCACCTCCAGCGGCAGCACCTCAACCGCCACCGCCCCTTCCGAAGCCACCTCCAGCGGCGGCACCTCGACCGCCACAGCCCCGGCCGAGACCATCACCGGCGGCAGCACCTCGACTGCCACCGCCCCTTCCGAAGCCACCACCGGCGATAGCAATCATGGCAAGACCACGCTTTCGCATCTCCTCGCCGGCAACGGCGGTTCGATTACTACCGCCGCCTCCGGCGCTACCGCCAGCGATGGCAGTCATGGCAAGACCGCGCTGTCGCCCCTCCTCGCCAGCGACGGCAGTTCGACTGATACCGCCGCCTCCGGCGCTATCACCAGCGATGGCAGTCATGGCAAGACCGCGCTTTCTCACCTCCTCGCTAGCGACGGCAGTTCGACTGCTACCGCCGCCTCCGGTGCCACCACCAGCGATGGCAGTCATGACAAGACCGCGCTTTCTCACCTCCTCGCCAGCGATGGCAGTTCGACTGACACCACCCACGATAATGCCGGCGACAAGGTAAGCGAGGGCAGCAACGTTGACCGCATATTGGCCTCGTTGAGCCATTCTCTTTCGGCCGGCTCGGAACTTCTCCCGACCAACGATCCATCCGACAAGACGGCAACCAGCCTGATCCGCCACGGGTTCGCGCAAACCGTCCAGCCCGATGAAAGTGTCGGCGCCCAGGCAAAAAACGGCGCCGCCGCCGAGATCATGTCTGGCCACGGAGGCAACGATGCCTTCGACTTCAGCAAGCTTCAGGACAAGCTCCACCTCGATCAAGCCGCTCTTACCGAGCTTAAGTCGGGCGGGCTTTCATTGCATACTTCCCCTGCTGGTACGGCCACGGATGATGGTTCCCACCACATCATCTTTGACAGCTCAACCGGGTCGCTCTCTCTCGACAGCGACGCGGTCGGCGGCGCAGCTCAAGCGCAGCTCGCTACCCATCTCCCGTTGCAGCATCACTCTTTGATCTGAAAACCGGAGCGGCGGACCTTCAACTCGAGCGTGTCCGCCGCTCCGTCCGTGTTCAATTGCGCCACGGAAGCTTGACTAAGAAAAATGCGATATCGGCAGACATCAGAGATCGAAGTTGGTCGCATTATCGCCAATGCGAATTCCGGATTCACCACACCCTACGCAGTCTCGGCAATTTTCAGCACTGCGTCGATCTCGGCCATCACCGTTGCCGGCAGCGGCCCTTTCTCCAGCGCACCGAGATTGTCCTCGACCTGCTCGGGCCGCGTGAAGCCGGGAACCGGCAGGGCGATTGCCGACTTGGCGAGTATCCAGCCGAGCGCGCCTTGCGCAAGCGTGCGTCCGCCCGAGGTGAGCAGGTCGCGGATTGCCGAGAGCCTTGACAGATAGTGCGGGTTGGCGGCGCCATCCCTGAAAAACACCATCCATTCGGCATTCCCGCCGCGCACATCGTTGGTGGGCAGCCGCATGGCCGGCGTGTATTTGCCGGTGAGCAGCCCCATTGCCAGCGGCAGCCGGCTGAACGAGACGAGGTTCTCGCGCGCCGCAACGGCCATCAGCTCGTTCGCCGGGGTAAACACATTGAAGTCGTTCTCTACGGCGACGAACCCTTCGCGCGGCGCGTAGGCGGCAAGCCGTCCGCGGTGATCGGTGCTCCAGCCGAAGCCGCCGATCTTGCCCTCCTGGCGCAACAGGCCGAGCGTATCGAACACCTCGCCGGCGCGCTCGATCGGATACTCGTTGATATGTAGCAGCACGACGTCGATACAATCCCGCTGCAGGCGCTGCCGCGAATTGTCGATCGATGTCCGGATTGCCGCAGCAGAGGCATCCTCGGGTGCGATCTTACGCGTTTCGGGATCGCCGAAATAGCCGACCTTGGTGACGATGACGGCTTCGTCCTTACCCCTCAACGCCCGCCCGAGGATCAGTTCGGCATTGCCGGCGCCGTAGGCGGCAGCCGTGTCGAACACCCGCGCGCCGATCTCATAAGCCATCGCCAGCGCGGCTTGCGACCTGATATCGTCGACCTCGCCACAGATCGTCGCCGTGTCACGCCAACGCGCGGGGCCACCCGCCGCCCAAGTGCCATTGCCGCGGCAGAGGCATCCTCGGGTGCGATCTTACGCGTTTCGGGATCGCCGAAATAGCCGACCTTGGTGACGATGACGGCTTCGTCCTTAC